>CAZXLG010000158.1:0-1539 GCA_964641335.1 uncultured Paracholeplasma sp. | reverse complement strand
TTTTGAATATAAGCTGTTGAGACATATTCACTATCAACTAATTCACCAACGATGGTATCTGCATTTTCAATAAAAACATCTTTTTCATAATGATAATCGATAAATGGTGAATAACTAGATAGATAAGCCTCTTCATAACCTTCTAACCCAAGTTCTTGGGATAGATATTGATTCATTCTTGTATGATATTCTTTGGATAATCTTCTTTGTTCAGCGATGAAATAATTCATATTAGTACGACGATTGATTTGGTATCTTGCATCGCTTAACAATTGATAATCTAATTGAACTTGAACAGTTACGATATCACTGCCTGTTTCAGTCACTTCTTCTTGAATTTCATCAGTTGAAGCGGATTGGTTTAAGTTAAAACCTTCAAATACGACCTTATCTTTAGGTTCTGATTGAACAGTTGGTTCAAACCCAAGAATCGATTTTGAAGTGTTGACCATTAACGAGAAGGCTATTCCTAGCACGACAATGGCAGATATGATTATTTTTTTCATTGTAATACATCCCCCTAGTTAAAACGTTTGACTTCGACAAATTCAACTTCATCTGCCTTTGAGATTAAGAGTAATCTGTCGATTTCATCAATACTTAATTCTTCAACACCTAAGTAGATGGTGATATTTGAACCATAACTGGAATATTCGACTACACCGAGTTCGCTTAAGTTATAGGCTTCAATGAATGTTAGGTTTAAATTAGTAAAATATTCTTTAGATACTTGTCTCATTTCCTTGATGATTGCGTCAATTTCTTCAGCAGTCATTCCAGGTTGAATTTTGGTTTTATAATCATCTGCGACATAAATTGACTTTAAAACTATACTAATCACTAAACCATCATGATAATTATCAAGGTGATCTAGTAATTCATCTGTAGTGTATGAGGTTTGCTTATCAAATTTATAGAGAACTTTTTGTTCGGTTTTATTTGATACACAACCTGTTAATAGGACTACAAGAGAGAGAATGAATAAGATATAGTATTTTTTCATAGGTTACTCTCCTACTAGCCATGTAAAATTGGGTTCTAAGTTTATTTGCGCATTTAACTCAGCGATTAGTACTTCGTTGATAACGAAATCAAGATCAATAGTTGTGTCATAATCACTAATATTTGAGAATACATAGAAATCACTATTAGTAAATATTACATCGTTTCCGTTAACTGTTCCCTTAATCTTTATATATTCAAGTTTCGATTTAACTCTTATCACGATTTGATTTTCAAATCCAGTTTTTCCGATGTAGATGTAAGCAATAAGATTATCATTAACTATAAAAGTTTGAATTGCTTCACGCTCATAAACATCCATA
Organism: uncultured Paracholeplasma sp.; assembly: GCA_964641335.1. GTDB lineage: Bacteria > Bacillota_I > Bacilli_A > Acholeplasmatales > UBA5453 > Paracholeplasma. The sequence continues at coordinate 214 of CAZXLG010000158.1, read as the reverse complement.
ATCCTGGATAATTGGTCTTCTACTTTATCCACTTGTTCTGGACCAGTGACATAGTTTGTATTTAAGCCAAATTGTAATCCGATGATGCCTGTAACTAGCATTAATAATACAATGATCATAACGTATGCGGGCATTACTTTTCTTTTAATAACATAAACGTCATGACTAGGTTCTGAATCTGGAATTAAATCGAGTTTGCTTTTTAATTCATCAA
>CAZXLG010000157.1:0-1549 GCA_964641335.1 uncultured Paracholeplasma sp. | reverse complement strand
AGGACACCTCACTTTGGTGTCCTTTTGATTTTCTAAATATTTTTTTTGTAACAGCGTCTACGTTTATGGTTAATAAAATCAAAATCTTTCCACTGTGCTTGAATGGCTAAATTATTTTCAAGCTCTGGACCTGTCTCTGCATATTTGATGTTATATTTCATCGCTTTTTTGATACCGTCTTCTAACATCAAGGCTGGTAATCCTTTACCGTGGTGCTTTGGATCTACTGCGATAAAATATAAGTCTACCACATCATGCTTCTTAAGTGCTCTAAGAATTCTAAATAGACCAAATGGGAACAGACGACCATTGCTCTTTTTATTGGCCATCGCGAGTGATGGCATCATCAATCCAAAACCGGCAACGTTGTCTTCACTATCTAAAACAAACCACAAATAATCGAGTTTCACAATCATAATCATTTGTTTAATGTAATAATCCATCACCTTATCGCTGATTGGGTAGAAACCATAGAGTTCATTAAAGGCGACATTATACATTTTAAATGCTGGATAGATATACTTAAAAACTTCTTTTTTAGTCTTACAAACCACCAATTTAAAGCCATAACGGCGTTGAATGATGTCTGCTACTTTACTAATCTTTTCAGGAATTGATGTAAGCATAATACGCTTTTCAATCCAGTCAACATCTTTCACAAATCCAAGTTGTTCGAGATGTTCATGATAGTATTTAGGATTCCAAATGGTGATGAACATATTTAAATATTCAAAACCTTCGACCAACATCCCCATACGATCTAAATCGGTAAAACCAATGGGGCCAATTAAGGTATCCATACCTTTGGATTTATTCCATGCCGTAACAGCATCCAATAAAGCTTTGGTTACTTCAATGTCATCAATCATATCAATTCTGGAAAAACGACCAATTTTGGTTTGATTAGCCTCGTTCCATTTATAGTTGATAATACCTGCAATTCGCCCAACAATCTTGTTGTCTCTAAAAGCTAAAAAACATTGGGAGTCGCAATATTCATGGGCTGGATTTTTCTTTTTGTCAAAGACATGCATCTCATCGATAGACAATGCAGGGACAAAACTTGGTTCATGTTTAAATAGTTTGTTTGGAAATTCGGTGAAGCGTCTTAAGTCTCGTTTCGTAGTGACTGGCTTAATCGTTATCATACGTTTACCTCGCGCGCATTTATCCTTATTTTAGCACAAATCAAATTGCGTGAAACAATTATTTGTGCTATTATAATGTCGCGTGCCGAAATAGCTCAGTTGGTAGAGCAGCTGTCTCGTAATCAGCAGGTCGTAGGTTCGATTCCTATTTTCGGCACCATTTTTTGAATAATTCGTTTTTAAAGAAGGATCATTGAAGTTCAATGGTCTTTTTTTATGCAGTTATGTAAAATGGTTACTTTTGGAATAGATAACAAGAAATATCAAACATGAATTTCTAGGGTCAAATGGAGTGATTTGAATTTGATTTCACATTTAAACTTCTAAGGTATTCATTTAAAAAAACCACTAAAAAATGCAGAAAATGAAATAAAAACATCGATGATGTACAAAAGAACTGT
>CAZXLG010000156.1:0-1571 GCA_964641335.1 uncultured Paracholeplasma sp. | reverse complement strand
TGGAAACCGCGGATGTGGTTTTGATGTCAGAAGATATTTCTAAACTCACACAAGCAATTAAAATCAGTCGTAAAGTTAAAGCCAATATGATTCAAAATATTGTATTTGCCTTAGTGGTTGTATTTATACTCATGTTAGGCGTTATATTTAATCAAGTCACGATGTCAATTGGGATGCTTGTCCATGAAGCATCCGTACTACTCGTCTTAATCAACGCCATGAGATTACTCAGGTATGACTTAGGAGGTCACCATGCACAAGGATCCAAAAGCATCTAGCTGTATCGAAACGGTACCGATTTTTAAAAACTTAAGTCCTGAAGAACTCGATCAAGTCATTATGATATCTAAACACAAACGACTTGATAAAGGTGAATTCATCTTTACCGCAGGTGACCATATCAGTAGTTTGTATGTTGTCCATCGCGGTAAAATCAAAATCACCCGCTATTCAGAAGATGGTAAAGAACAAGTCATTCGTATTTTATCCCATGGGGACTTCTTAGGTGAATTAGCATTATTCATGAACTCAACCGTGAATACTTACGCCGAAGCGATTGAACCCTCAGTTATCTGTTTAGTTGAACATGATGGATTAAAAGACTTGATGTCTAAAAGCCCAGTGCTATCTTTTAAGATGATGAGTGAACTATCTAATCGGTTAGAAAAAGCAGAAGCTTTGATTGAGCATAGCAATCTCTATAGCGCTATCGCGAAAGTAGCTCGTCTATTACTGGATTTAGAAAAAGAATCCTTTGTGCGGTTTCAAACCACTAAAGTCAATTTAGCCTCGAGTATTGGGATATCACCAGAAACATTCAGCCGTAAGCTTTCAGAATTAGTAGAACATAAACTCATTGATATTATTAATAACAAAACCATTCGAATCATCGATAAAAAAGGCTTACTAGCCCTCATCAGTCCCGACTTATAAACCGACCAAACGTCGGTTTATTTTTTGGGTCTTACCTTAAACAGACACTTATGTTATCATAGTCTAAGCGAAGCAATGACTATTTTTCTAGGAGTTTGTATGAAATCGATTGATATGACCACAGGAAGTCCAACTAAAAAGATTATCCTATTCTCATTACCTATATTATTAGGGAATATTTTTCAACAACTCTATAGTTTATCTGATACCCTCGTTGTAGGACGTTTCTTAGGTAAAGAAGCCCTCGCTGCCGTCGGTGCGTCGTCAGCACTGGTCGTGCTCATTAACTCAGTAATGTTTGGTTTGTGTATGGGTAGCAGTATTTTGTTCGCGAAATACTACGCATCGAAAGATACGAGTAACTTATCCAAAGCGATATCAACATCGGTGATATTCATTGGTGGGTTTTCTTTAGCGGTTTCAGTGTTAACGATGTTGTTACTAGAACCAATCTTAAAATTATTTCAAATGCCCGTAGAATCTTTTCAATTATCAAAAGATTACTTAATGATTGTCTTAGGTGGATTGTTCTTTTTAACACCCATATCAAGAATTCCCCTTCCTCTTTAGGTAGTGGGATGATTTGATTCGTATATTGCTTTCTATTTATGTATACAAATACCCATAAATAATGTTAT
>CAZXLG010000155.1:0-1582 GCA_964641335.1 uncultured Paracholeplasma sp. | reverse complement strand
ATATTTTATATGAATATTTAATTATATAAAAAGTCGTTAAAGGGGGTGGTTTAAAGGGTATATTCTAGAACATTTTATAAAACACAAAAATGGATTGTTAGTTTATAGAATAATAAATGACGAACTTTCCTAGTAAATAAAATAACCCTAAGTTCACATCGAACTTAGGGTTTTCTTTAGATGGATTTAACGCGCAAACGTTGAAAATTCTCAATGAGTCGTTTGGTTTCTTCTGTCGTTAAAACACGACCATACGAAATAATGACGTTATCTACGATTAAACCAGGGGTTCTCAATAACCCACTTTTCGCAATCTCCTTTAGATCTGTAATATAAAGGACATCTGCTTGTAATCCCATCTCAGAGACGGCTCTCGATACATTTTCATGTAGCTTTTTACAATTTGCACACCCTGAACCCAATACTTTGATTTCCATTGTTGCCTCCTATATTAATAAGTATCCAAACGCATTGAATACGTAACCGACTAAAATAATACCCACCGTAACAATTCCAACAAATGTGACTAATAATTTCGTTTTAACGACCTTTTTCAACATGACGATTGAAGGTAAAGATAACGCTGTAACCGCCATCATAAAGGCTAAAACTGTACCTAAACCCACGCCTTTAGAGATTAACGCTTCGGCGATTGGGAGTGTACCAAAGATATCTGCGTACATTGGGATACCTGCGAATGTCGCGATTAAAACGGAGAATGGGTTATTTTTACCCAAGATGCTTTCAATGAATGATTGCGGGATATAACCATGAATAATGGCTCCAATTCCTACCCCAATCAACACATATAACCATACTTTGTGAATGATATCTTTCACTTGATCAAATGCATACTTCATTCGGTCTTTTTTAGTCATCGGTATTACTTCACCCAATTCAGTCATCATCATTGGGGATGGTTCTTTCACAAAGTCTTCAATGTATTTATCCATTTTGAAAGCACTGATTAAAGACCCACCAATGATCGCGATGAGTAAACCTGTCACCACATACGCTAACGCAACCCAACCATTAAAGATGGTTGCGAGAAGTAGGATAGAGGCTAAATCTACCATGGGGGATGAGATTAAGAAAGAGAATGTTACACCAATGGGTAATCCTGCTTTTGTAAAACCAATAAAAATAGGAATCGATGAACAAGAACAAAACGGTGTAACTGTACCTAGTAAAGCCCCAATCGTATTTGCCCAAATCCCTTTGAATTTACCTAGGATAACCTGTGTTCTTTCTGGTGTAAAGTAGGATTGTATATAACTCGATAAGAAGATTAATATCGATAATAGAATAAAAATCTTGATGACGTCATAGAAGAAAAAGACTAATCCATGATAAAGCATCGAATTTGAATCTAGATTAAACCACTCTTGAAATACCCACTCAAAAAAGTCACTGAGCCAAGTCATCTTTAAAAACATATCGGAAAAGAATGTCCACACATTCATAAAATCACCTCATATAGATAAAAGTCTATCTATAGTATAACATAAAAAAAAGGCGTTTTGACAACGCCTTCAGACTGTAGACAAAAAGGACTTTCATTCTTCGTTAATTCGTAGATGAA
>CAZXLG010000154.1:0-1647 GCA_964641335.1 uncultured Paracholeplasma sp. | reverse complement strand
TAGAAAAGAAGGAAACTGAATGAAACGAGTCATTCATCAAATCAACGAAACACACCACTATTTTACCTGCATCATTGATGGTAAAGAAGAAGCCTACTATTTAACCAAAGCTCAAGCAAAGAAATTTTTTGATTATTTGGATCCAGGCTATATTGTTGATTTTGAATTATACAATAAAAGAAAACTGATTCATAATCGATTCGCTTGGCAAATAGCGTATTTTACGTCGATTGAAAGACCAGGGTATCGTATCAATAAAATGCTCTATGATTTAAGTCATATCAGACATCAGATGCAATCCATTTTATCAGGATTTGGCTATTTACTATTCCTTGACTTAGAAATGACTATGCCACCCTATTATAAAGGCCCATTTGAAGCAGAGATTATTCAGGCTGGGTATTTATTAAGAAGCCCTGATGGTAAAATAGTTCAAGAAGGTTCAATGTATATTAAACCAACCAAATATCCAAAGATTTCACCACGTACCGAGAAATTTTTAAAGCTCGACCAAAACTACTATGATTTAGCCATCGATTATGATTACTTTTATCATCAATTACGTGATATCATGGTAATGTATAATCCAAAAATCATCGTTTGGGGTAAGAATGACATGTTGGCTTTAAAAGCATCCTATGTCATCAACCAAGCAGAACCACTCGCGGATCAAAATAGTTTTGTGAACCTCTTACAGATTCACAAAACCTACTATAACCTATCGGATGATTTAGGCTTATTTAAAGCCTATGAAATTTATTATCATGATACCTATCATCAAACCCATGACGCCCTAGATGACGCCAAAGTGACCTTGATGGTTTATGAAGCTTTACTCAAAGAAATGAAGGGGGCTTAACCATGAAATTATACAACAATTTCGCCGCGTATTATGACAAGATATTTCCACGTAATCCTAAAGTCATTCAATTTATGGATCAGGTTTTTAAACAAGGCCATGTTTTAGATATTGCTTGTGGTACAGGAGAATACTCAATTTCTCTTGCACATCTTAAATACAAAGTTACCGGGTTAGACCTATCTGATCAAATGATTCAATATGCAAAAAGCAAAGCCATCACTGAACAAGTCGATGTTGAATTTCGTGTTCAAAATATGCTTGATATTGATGAGATTGCTCAATATGAAGGCATAATTTGTATCGGGAACTCATTGGTTCATCTCGACAGTGAAGCTGAAATTAAGCAAGCCCTTGACCGTATGTATCAAGCCTTAAAACCTGAAGGTTCTGTGGTTATTCAAGTGATTAACTACGATTTAATCCTAGAGAAGAAGCTCCCTGGACTATCAACAGTCACCAATCAAGAATATTCGTTCTATCGCAACTACGAATTTGATGGTAGTAAGATTCATTTTAAAACACGCTTAACCGATGGTCTAAGAGTTTTTATTGATGAAACTTTATTATTCCCACTAAAATATGAGTCTCTCATTCATTTGTTAAAGAATGCAGGATTTAAAGACCTTAAAACAGTCGGAGGATTCTCGCATGACTCCTTTGATTTAAAACAAGATATCACCTATGTTGTAACAGCAAAAAAATAAAAAGGGCCCCGGCCCTTTTTCTTTTATTGACTAGGAAAGTTCATCTTTTATTATTCTATCATCTAACAACCACACAGTTTT
>CAZXLG010000153.1:0-1702 GCA_964641335.1 uncultured Paracholeplasma sp. | reverse complement strand
CATTAACTTAAGGGTGCCTCTTACGGTTTTAAATTCATAATCTAATAATTCAACAAAACTATTTAAATAATGGTGTGGTAATAAGAATTGAACAGAGGTGTTCTTAATACCATCGATATATTGTATCGCATTGGTATAGGTCGTATTGACGATGGATTGTTCATGGTCAATATCATAAGTAACTTCCCCTTGAATGGTCTTTACGAACGCATGTTCTTGATAGAATTCCGCTTCAGATAAATCTTGTATCGCAGCGACAGTAAAATAATTATCGGTTAAGCCAAGACTCACTTTATTGTTACTGATAGTGAAAGTAGAGCCTGCTTTGGTAGATACTAGGAAAAAGCGGTCGCCATAGATGGGTTGTCCAACTTGGGCTGGACGGCTAGTTTCATAGCCGATGTGTTTATGGGTTAATTTAATGATAATCCCTTCACCGGTATGGCTGCCTGAAATTGTTTGGCCATCTAAATTGAAGTATTCGATGCTTTGAGCACCTTGTTCAGCCACACTGATGTATGGATTACTTTGATTCATCACTTCAGCGAAGACATAAGGTGACCCTTGTGTATAGGTTAATACCATATGGTCTTCTGGTTGACCAACATTTCTCATCGCGACACTCACACCAGTTTGAGAATAATCCACGACTGTGGTTTGATATCCAGCACTGAGGGATGAAGTCTTTAAATACATGTCAGGTAAGGCTAAAGAGAAATTCGCCATGGTGTTATAACCATCGGGATTCCAATATTGAACAAAACCAACCCCTGGATTGGTAATTTCAGCACCTAGGTTTGAGAAAGCTGAACGAAGTGGGTTGGTGTATATTCCATTCCCACCCCCATAGTTTTGAACAAGTAATGAGGTCCACCAACCATTCGATGGTACGGCTTTCGATAATAAGTCTGCATTGATAAATTGAGGATTCACTGGATGTGCAATTTCAGAGGCGGTACCACTGCGGTAAGAACCGGCTTCTAACGCAACTTGAGGTTGTTGAAATTGATTTCTTGAGATGGTTTCTCTTGAAATAGTTCCGGCTTCAACGGTGACGGTTCTGGATTCAGAAATAGTATTGTCCCCATAGGTTAAATCATACGTGAGTTCATAGGTGCCTATCTTGCCATAGTTGACATGACCGGTTACTTCAAATAAGTAACGGATGTTTTCACCTTTTTCATTTAAAATAACCACATCTTTCAGTGGACTAAAATATTCGTTTTGTGTGATGGTGATATCTTCTAATCCAGCAATGGATTCAATATTTTTAGGTAAAACGATATCGTCATCGTCTGTATCGGTATTTTTTGGGTTACAACCCGCTAACCCAAACAGTACTATTATTAAAACCAAGAGCCATCCTTTTTTAATCATGATTCCCTCCTAATGCCTAACTTAGTGTCAGTATATCATACAAAAGAGGTTGCCGTTTTGTTTCCTTTGAAAAGTTTTGTAAATAGTCAAAATCAAGCTAAAATAGCCTCATTTATTGTTAAATGAGATATTTTATGGCTTTTTCAATGTCATTTAATGGGATTCCAGAGTATCCAATCACCAGTTTTGGTTTGTGAGTAGGCAGGTGTTTTATTCTATCATGAACTCTCTACTTTTAACTTGTCCACTTCTTATAATACCATCACCCTCATATCGATCGTTATGTAAAAGACTTTATAATTCTATCCACTTATCAAGGTAAAGT
>CAZXLG010000152.1:0-1714 GCA_964641335.1 uncultured Paracholeplasma sp. | reverse complement strand
CAAAAAAAGTATTCATAGACCTTTTTAGGTGTCTACGAATACTTTAGCAGTTCAAAGCCATTCCTAGGTCTTTTTTTATTTTTGTTTTGAGTACGTCAAAATAAGCATGGCTCTTTTTCTAAATCTCTCGAAATTTCGATAACCATAGGCTGCTTTCGTGATTGATTTAAGATGATTATTAATGTTCTCAGCGACACCATTGTGATAACGAACATTGTTTTGGGTTTTACTAAAAGCATTAGCGATTTCAACTCTCCATTTGTGGTAAGAACGACCGACTTCTTGAATGATTGGAGAATCACAGTTTAATAGGTTAGAACTAATTCGTTCAACAAATCCGAGAGCTTCATCAAAGGTATATTTAAGTTGGTAATTGAGGAGATCTTGAAGGGTATTGTGGGCGGACCATAACGAAGGATTAAGGCGAATGCAGCGTTTTAAAAGCTCATCATAATGAAACATCTGACCAGTTTTTTGATAGGTATAAAAACGATCAGGGACGAGTGAATAACGACAAAGAAATAGTTTCCAATTCTTCTTCATAAAGTTATATTCAGGTGAATCTTTATCAGTCATGAGATTCATCGTGCGAACTCTAAGAACATTAATCGCGGTGGTTAATAAGCGAATGACATGGAACATATCAACAATGTGAATCGCGGATTTAAAGTAATGGCGAACAATCGTCGAATAACCATCATACATGTCAGAAATGACGATTTTGACCTTGTTTAGTTCGGAGTTATGGATGTTTGAGAAGTATTCGCGTAGATAAGGCATTTGGCGAGAAATAATGATGTCGACAATTTCCTGACGATGAAAATCATAAAGAATACAGATATACTTGCAGTCAACATCCGTCTGAAATTTAATTTCATCAATACAAAGAACTTCAGGTAAAGAACGACGAGGAACAACCTTAATTTTCTCATCGAATATCTGCATGATTCGATTGGTGCTTAAGCCATATCGTTTAGCAATATCCGAGAATGTCATCTTAGTTGTGAAATCATGAAAGATGAGCTGAATAGTTTGATTACTTGTTTTAGCGCGTAGTTCAATCCCATTCAATGGAGGCGTAAAGGTTTTCCCACATGCTTGACACTTGAATCTAACTTTCTTAACTCTAAGAATATCTGTTATTTGATTTGTTTCTAAGCAGTTAATCTCAGAGATTCTAAAGGAGTGAATATAGACATCGTTGCTGTGACAACTAGGGCATGTTCTTGAATCACTTTTTTGCTCAACTTCATAAATAAATCCTGATTCTGTTCTGATGGGCTCATTAGCGCGATTGACAAAATTGCTTGGATCTAAACCAAGCCTCATTAGTAAAGAATTATAATCCATAAAAAAACTCCTTCATATACCTTAGATAAAGTATACAAAGGAGAAGCAAACTGACCAAATCTATGAAGATGAAGGTGGAGTACTTATTTTTTGTCCACCTTTAACTTCAAAGAACCCTAATATCTAACCAAGAGCCGATTTCTAAGTCGGCTTTTTCATTATCAAAAATCAATGTTCCCTTCGCAGGGGTAAAAGTAAATTCACCAAAGTATAGTTGACCATCAACTTCATACATATCAATACGAACAAAAGGAAAATCCTTTCCAAGGTTTTCAGCAATTTTGATCATTTTATCCCAATTTTGCGGTGGATTTACTGGTGAATCACTCGACTTCCAATGATTAAATTGAGCTGCAGGAAATGG
>CAZXLG010000151.1:0-1757 GCA_964641335.1 uncultured Paracholeplasma sp. | reverse complement strand
TCAATGAGCTTGAAGCGAAACAGTTCGAGACTCAAGATTCGTGTATTAATTTCGCCGATATTTTACTCTTAAGATTTACCATTGGTGGACATACCTTTTACCCTTGGGAAGGTAAGATTGAATCGTGGGTCAGATACATCGATACCAACGATGGGTCTTTAGTGAGAGAAGTGGTTTGGAATGATTTAGAAGGTCACTTAACCAAACTCTCATTTAGACGTTTCGCCTCATTCAAAAATAACCACCACTATTTCATTCACGCAACCCTAGAAAAACTCAATCACGACCTCGATGTCGTCATTGATAGTGGGTTAGATACCTTCATTAAGACAAATGGACAAAAGAAATCCAAACTAAAGTCATTCGATTATGAAAAAGGACAGTTTCTATTTGGTATTGGAGAGAAATACCATTTTGAAACAGCGATATCCATTCATAATGAAATAGAAAAAGAATCCTCTCATTGGATGTATGATACAGGTTGTCATTTTGAACGTATTTATCCAAAACAAGATAAAGTAATCCATATCCAAAAAGCGATCGTGGTTCATATGACACAAGATGTACTATTGAAAAGTGAACTTACTAATATCAATCATCAAGCGATGCTAGGTGTTAAAGAACAATCATTTAGTACACACTATCAACAACACTTATTAACATATCACCAAGCCTTCACACGAATGAACATTGAACTTGACCATAAAGAAGATGAAGCTTTACTTCAATATGCGAACTATCAAACACTCATCTCACTTGACCGTTATGACCAAGTTCATAGCGTCAGTGCGAAAAACCTCACTGGTGAAAAATACAATCAATTTGTATGGTGGGATGCGGAAATATTCCAATTCCCAGTCTATTTAATGACTCAACCTGAAGCGGCTAAATCGATTTTAATGTATCGTTATAATAGGTTAGAAGAAGCCATTAAGAATGCGAAAAAAGAAGGCATTGATGGCGCACGCTATGCGTTTTGTTCATCGGTATTAGGGGATGAGAAAGTATGGGCTTATGCAAGACACCCGTTTATGCAAATCCATATCAACTCGGATATCGCCTACGCCATTCTCGCGTATTACCGCGTAACCAAAGACCACGAGTTTATGGTGAATTATGGGGTAGAGATGCTTTTAGAAATTTCTAAGTATTTTATCCAAAGAGTTCAGTATAATGAAAAAGAGGACATCTACGATTTAAATAACGTGACAGGTACGGATGAACACCATCCTTATATCAATAACAATGCCTATACCAACTTTATGGTTTCCTATGTGTTAGGCGAAACTGCAGAGTGGTTTAAAAACAAGGCGTTAAAGGATAAGTATGGCGTTTTAAAACCGTTACTAGATAAAATCAAACACGTTTCACAAAAGATTAAAAAGAGTATTACCAAAGATGGCTATATTCCACAGTTTGATGGTTACTTTAATTTAAAAGAAACCCTCGAAGTCACCGGTAATGGTTCAGCGAAGAGTTTCCAAATGAAACAATCGGGTTTATACCATGAATCTCAAGTCATCAAACAACCCGATGTCATCATGTTATTTACCTATATTGACTTACCTTTAGGACCGGTTTCATACGAACGCAACTGGCAATACTATGAAAAGATGTGTGAAGCATCCTCTTCACTCACCTACCCAGTTCACGCCATCGCAGCGATCGACCATCAAGAGTACAATAAGTTTTATGATTACTGGTACAAGAGTGTCGCCATCGACATCATCGACCACCATAAAGAAGCCCATTTAGGT
>CAZXLG010000150.1:0-1905 GCA_964641335.1 uncultured Paracholeplasma sp. | reverse complement strand
ACAGGTAATATGAAGTTTATGATGAATGGGGCCATCACCATCGGAACACTCGATGGGGCCAACGTTGAAATTGCTGACTTTGTTGGACCAGAAAATATCATTATCTTTGGTTTGACCGCGAAAGAAGTCACCGATCTTTATAAGAAAGGCAATTATCAACCATTCGAAATGTATCAAAAGGACCCAAGAATCAAACGTGTCATTGATCAATTGACCAATGGCTTCTTCCAAAATGTACCAAACCATGAATTTGAAGACATTCGTAGAAACCTACTTGAACGTGACGTGTATTTAGTCCTAAAAGACTTTGATTCGTATGTTTCAGCTCAAGCCAAAGCGAATAAACTCTACCAAAATCGTCAAGCGTGGTTAAAAATGTCGATTATGAATACAGCGAAATCTGGATTCTTCTCAACCGATCGAACCATGGAAGAATACAACAAAGATATTTGGCATCTTACAAAAATTAAATAGATATAAAAAGCGTCTGTAGGATTTCTCCAAAGACGCTTTTTTTACTTGTTAAACATGACTTTTTCAGAATTGAACATACGGGTTAATACCCAGGTTCCTAAACCAACCAAAATAAGGTTACTAAGGATGGTGATGAATAGGTGTAGATAATTAACAGATAAACCTAAAATGAAACTGATGGATTGAACAGAGTTATATACAGGGATGAAATACATCTTAGTGTCAGATGTGGATGTTCCAAACATACTTGAAATACCTACTAACATGATGATAATCATTAAAGGCATCGCGAGGGAAGAAGCTTCTTTAATGGTTTTCGCATACGCACTGATGATTGAAATCAACACGATGAAGATAAGTACTGTTGAAATGATGACACTGAAAAGTAATACGTAGGTACCAAAATCATACATCGCCATTGTGAAATCTTCACCGATGAGTTTTGGTAACGAGAGCATTAAACCTAAGAAGCTTGAAGCCGCACTGGCTAAAGCGGTAATTGAAAGCGCGATTACTTTACCTAAAGCAATTTCACTACGTTTCGTAGGTGTAGTCAAGAGGGTTGCGATCGTACCACGTTCTTTTTCCCCAGCAATCGATTCAGCAGCGATGCTCAATGAAGCTGTAAATAGGAAGGTGATGAGCAGGAAAGGTACCAACATCGTCACAAATTGAATGGACATATCGGTTGGGCTGGCTAGATTGTATTCTAGTGCATCACGGTTGATGTCGAATTTGTTGGTCATGGTGGATTCAAGGGTATTTAAACTAAATAAATAATAATTGTAGATGTTATAGGATTCATTCTTTGAGGCATTATGGTATAGTTCAACCTTCGGTGCTGGATCACCCGAAGATGAATTGTAGGCTAACATCAGGTTATAGAAGTCTGGTTCGTAGACAATCAATAAGTCGATCTCTTTGTCAGCAATCCTTGTTTTGATGGATTCTAGTTCATCGATTGAAATCACATGGGTTTCGATGTTATAGGATTCTGTTTGGTCGAGAGGGATAAACTCAGTAACTGGATTGACGATATAAACATGATAAACATAATCTTCTGGAATGGTTTCAGTTTCTTGCATAATTGAACCCATCAGTGAGTAGAGCATAAAGATCATTAAACCAGGTAGGATTAATGTGATGAGCATACGTCGATCTGTAAAAAAACGACGGAGTTCCTTTTTAAGAATTGTAAGAATGTTTTGCATTAGAGGGTACCTCCATGGGATTGATATAAATCAAAGAATAATGTTTCTAAATCTGTAGTTTTTAGGATGTCTGAAACACTATTAGAATAAACCATTTCCCCGTCAATGATGATACCAACTCGGTCACATAATTTTTCAACAAGACTGAAGATGTGTGTCGATAGTATGATGGTTTTGCCTAATTTCTTCAAATCGATTAAGAAATCAGTGACGGTTTTAG
>CAZXLG010000149.1:0-1932 GCA_964641335.1 uncultured Paracholeplasma sp. | reverse complement strand
GATATCACCGGACAGATGATGCTCGCACATTCAGCTTCTGCTGCAGGTGTCACTGCGATTGAACACATCGCTGGTAAACTGTCTACTTTTAAATTTGAAAATGTCCCATCAGCGATTTATGGATTCCCTGAAATTGCTTGGATAGGTCAAACGGAACAATCCGCTAAATCTCAAAATATCCCTTATAAATCAAGTAAGTTTCCACTTCTAGCGAATGGACGCTCACTCGCCGAAGGGGAAACAGATGGTTTTGTTAAAGTCCTCATTAATCCTGAAACGGGTGAAATCTTAGGTGCCCATATACTCGCATCGAACGCCTCAGATTTACTTGCTGAAGTTGTTTTAGCGATTAAATCCGAAGCTACCATCGCAGATATCGCGAACGCAATTCACTTACATCCAACGGTATCAGAAACGGTTATGGAATCTGCATTAGGCGCTATACACAAACACATCCACATCTAACAATAAAGGCACTCCGCGAGGAATGCCTTTTCATTTAGTCAAATAGTTTGGTTATTAGATTGACAAATCTTGTATCCATGTTATGTTTCATACAGTGATCCAAAAAAGCTTTTTTAGAAAACTGAATCCCCTTAAACTCTGGATAAACCTGTGTTTTATTTGATTTAGACACACTAAATGTATCAATTAAACCCTCAACCACATTGATGGTGATTTTAACATCACCCATTGTTTTTATGATGTCAAAATTTGGCGATTCACCATACGTCCATGCCCAGGTAAGGTATTTTGTTTGTTTTAATAAATCGATTTGATTTAAATCGCTTGGCGTGAGTATTAGGATATGATTAAGTACCGAACCCTTTATCCAATACTCTAGCAATTGTGACTTGAATTCAGCCATCGTCATTGGCTGATTTAGAAACGAGGTCACATTTGTTACCTTTGTACGATTAGAATGCACGCCGATGGATTGGATGTCTTCAGTTTTGGGTTTTATCACCGAAGATAGTTGATTTAAATTAGTATTAAAAAGAATTGTTCCATGATGTAACATTCGTTTTTGATAATAAAACTGGGCATTACCACTGAATTTTAGAGTGTCAATTACTAAATCACTCTTACCTCGAAACATCGCTTTAATGCCTAAGTGATTCAAGAAATCAATGATTGGTCTTGTGAAATGTTGATAATTCGATAATACATCTTGATAGTTATTTGAGATGACTGAAAAGTTCAAATTACCTAAATCATGATAAACCGTTCCACCACCCGATAATCGCCTTAGAATAGGAATATCATGGGTTTCACAATAAGCGATATTAACTTCTTTGTAGATGACTTGATTTCGGCCTACAATGACGGAAGGGGTATTTTGCCACAACAAAAGAATATCCTCATCCGAGTGTACATGCTTTAATATATATTCTTCCCAAGCAAGATTGTAATAGGGGTCAGTTGAGTGACTTAAGATGGTTTTCATAGGTTCTCCTATCTCATACATCCATTGTAGTGGATATCGCTTGTCTTTTACAAAGAATATGATTGCTCTATGGATGTTTTTTAGAAAATGATCCCCCATCGGTTAGTTACAATCACTTCTATGGATAGTCTTTGGATGATATCATCTACAAGTGTCACACGAATTCGAACGCCTTGATGATCATAAGCATTTAGAATCTCACCGTGTTGTTTAAACCCTTTCGTGTATAAATAAGTCGTTAACTCTGCTTTTGTATACATATCTCCGACATGTAAGTCATAAATGTACTTTGTTTGATCAGAGGTTACAATTCGCGTAATAAAATCACCCTCATCTGAATGATCGGGATACGCAGTGACATAATAAAAGGTAGTTTCGTGTTGATTCATATATGCGTCGATATCATCGTTGATTGGATCAATGGTTGGATCGACAAAGATTCTTACACCGAATCCAGGCACCACAGCGAACAATGATTCAATCTC
>CAZXLG010000148.1:0-1947 GCA_964641335.1 uncultured Paracholeplasma sp. | reverse complement strand
CCCCACTTCTATTTAAGTGGTGGGTAGTTCACTACCCCAATTACTGCGGATATTAACTTGGTTGCAGCATTCAATACCCCTGTTTCTATCTCGATTGATACGATTGAAGAATTCTATCATATGGCGACTGTAGAATCGACTTATAACTATGTATTATCTGCTGACTTAGACTTCACAGGTTATACTTGGGTGTATGTAAATACGTCATTTAAAGGCACATTTGATGGTCAAGACCATAGTATCAAAAATCTCTCTATGACGGGATTAACCGGTTATGCAGGATTATTTCCTAGAGCGAATGGTGCAACCATCACCAATTTAGTATTAGATAACATTACGATTGAAACCACAGCCCGTGCAGGACTCTTGGTAGGTCGAATTGAAAACAACCCAGCAACCATCGAAAACATCGTCGTTAAGAACTCTAATGTGAGTGGTGGAGACTCCAATGGTGTTGGTGGCTTAGTCGGTCAAATCTCTAAGTCCTCAAACATCTTTAATGTCGCTATCATCAATACCAACGTCACCAATAACGTGGTCAACGTGGGCGGTTTAGTGGGTAGAATTGATGGTGGAGCTTTAGTCATTGCAGATGATATCTTTATTTCAAACGTCACTGTGAAATCCAATAGCGCGAACACTTCTGACGTCGCTGCATCAGCCCTTATTGGGTATATCGCAAACGTCACAGACTCTACGTTCTCAGGTGTAAGAATTGTTGTTTTAGATAGCACTGTTGATGGTAATGTTGCAGCGGCATTTGTAGGATACAACCGTTACCCAGGAACTGCGGATTTGATGGATGCCTATTTCGAAGTTACTTTCGTGAATAATGAACGTTCTGGATTGATCGGATATAACAGAGACCAAGTAACACCACTAGATCAAAGTAGTATTTTTGGTAGTTTTACCAACAATACAGTACATTCTAATGCATTAGCACTAACCAATACTGCAATCCCAACAGATTCAGCATGGTGGACAACGAACCTCAATAATATCGCAACCTCATTGAATTGGGTTGTTAATCAAGATGGTTCTGTCACTCTCGCATTATTGCTAGCATAAAATATATATTAATAAAACCCTTGAAATGTATAAACCAAATCAAGGGTTTTCTATTCGTCATATAATGAAATTATCAAATCATGTATAATGTTAATATTGGAGGCACGATATGAAAAAATATTATCAATTTGGTTTTTATGGTAGTGTGGTTTTATTGATTGCTCTCAATAATAACTTTTGGTATACCATTGGGAAAAGAGGCCATTGGATGGATAATGGGGTATCCATATTATTTATCTATCTTTTAATATCTATTTGGATCACCAGGTCACAATACAAAGATGGTTACTTTGAACGAAAAAACGCCTTCAAAACATCATTATGGTTTGGTATACCTGCCGTAGCATTATGGATTATGACAATCATCAGTGGGTTTGATATCCTTAGTTTTGGTTTTTATTTCATGGGTTCTTTGTTGTTGCTAGCCATCAATTATTTGATGGCAGGATTACATAAATAGCGAGGTTTCTATGAAGAAAACATTATTTCTTATAGGTTACATATTATCATCCACATTAACCATCAGTATATTTTTCCATCACTGGGTCATCTTCTTCATAACACAAAGACACAACCATTTTGTTGGCAGTCTATTATTATTTATTGTTACAGGGATCAACGCCTTGATGGGTCATTATGAAATCAAAGAAAATAGTTATAATACCTCAGTGGCGATAAGAATCGCTTTGTTTTATATGCCCCCAATCAGCGTACTTCTATTTATTTGGTATTGGTTAGATTATAAAGGCACGATTTTCTATTATATTTATACGTTAACTATGATGTTCACTATCGTAATCTATGTGATTGCAGCAGTGATACCATTATCCAATACGAAGAAAAAATCCCTACGTTGATAGGGATTTTCTCTTATAGATA
>CAZXLG010000147.1:0-1985 GCA_964641335.1 uncultured Paracholeplasma sp. | reverse complement strand
CAAAACAAAGAGAAATGTTGCTTTTAATTAGTCATGTGACAACTTTTTTAAAAATTGTTCCATTCCAAAGTTAAAGCAACAATCTGTTAATTTATATTTTCTATAATTACTTATACAATTTAATTGTCTCTCTTGCCCCAAGAAGGAGGATTTATCGTATGAGTAAGAAGAGACCAAAACTTGACTCTGATGATCGAATTAAAGTTCATGCTTGTTTAGAGAGACGAATGAATGTGACAGCGATTGCAAAAGAGCTAGGATTCAATAAATCAACCATCTCGCGAGAAATATGGCGGAACATCCTAGAGAAAAAGGCGAAGGTGACGGCTTGTCCTATCCGCGACCGCCTCATCGTTTGTAATACGTGTAAGAAAAAAGGTTTATGTGGAAAAATGAAACGATACTATAACTACAAAGAAGCAGAAATACTGACGATGAATCGACGAATATCGGCGCGGTCAAAACCAAAGTTAAACGGAGAAGCCATTAAGCTGATCGATGAAATCGTGAGTGAAGGGGTGCGATTAGGCCAGAGTCTTCATCACATTTATCAAAGCGATAAAACCCTCGCGTCTCTTTGTTCGGAGCGGACGATAAGGCGATATGTTTATCGGGGTATCTTGGGGGTTAAGCGGCATCAATTGAGACGGTATGTGCGGTTCAAACATAGTCAACACAAGGTCGATCAAGCCTTACCCGTTAAAGACATCCGCGTCTTGTTAAATCGAACGTTCAAGGACTTCAATCAGCATGTAGCATCAAACAAACGTCAAAACATTGTCGAATTTGATTCCGTTGTTGGTAAACGCGAAGATCGACAAGCAATCCTGACCATCACGTTCAAAAAGTATAACTTTCAATTTGGTTTACTTATTAAAAAAGGCAATTGTGATTCCTGTGTGCGAACGATAAAAAGTATGTTTCAAACCATGGGTGATGCCTTCGTGAAAAACGCATTTCCGATCTGCCTTTGTGACAATGGAACTGAGTTTGCGCGGTTTCATGAGATTGAGATCAACTCTCAAGGCGAGCAGTTATTACGTACTTTTTTTACGACCCCTTATCGGTCAACCGACAAGGCTAGTTGTGAACGAAATCATGGATTAGTGAGGTATGTATTTCCCAAAGGAATATCACTTAATTCATTAACACAAGAAATGGTGGATGAGGCATTTTCTAACATCAATAGTTATATCCGGGAATCAAAAGGGAATCAAACTCCTTATGATCTAGTAAGAGCAAAGTTTGGACAAGCATTTTTAGACAAGATTAATATCAAAAGAATTCCAAACAAAAAGGTCAAATTATTAAGAGTAATTTGACCTAAATCATGGGGCAAGAAGAGACTTCAAAACCGTTCATTTTACCTGTTGCTTTAAGTATAACCATTTAAAGCGAGGGTCTTTTTTGCCTTATCTAAATTATCATGAATTAAGAACTATTTATCAAACTTAGTCTAGGTTAAAGCAACAATTGGCATTAAAATCCCACATGGATACAAAACAAAGAGAAATGTTGCTTTTAATTAGTCATGTGACAACTTTTTTAAAAATCGCTCATACGATAATGAAAAAAGGTGAGTTTCCCCACCTTTTTATATGATTTTTAAGCGTTTAGCCAATGTTTTCAATTAATTGACGAAAGCTATCGACGGCTAAGGATGCACCGCCAACGAGGGCGCCATCAATATTTGGCATCGCCATATACTCTTTAATGTTGGTTGGCTTCACGCTACCACCATAAAGAATTTGAATTTTTTCACTGGCAGATCCAAATAAATCTTTTAAGATTGTCCGAATAAAGTGACAATCATCTTCGGCAATTTCTTTTGAAGCGTTCTTACCGGTCCCAATTGACCAGACAGGTTCATAGGCAATCACAAGATGAATAGCATCTTCTTTTGTGACACCTTTGAGTCCTTCACGGATTTGCGTTTCAACGATGAACTTGGTTAAGCCGGCCTCGAATTGTTCTAAGGTTTCACC
>CAZXLG010000146.1:0-2032 GCA_964641335.1 uncultured Paracholeplasma sp. | reverse complement strand
TAGATACCTTTAAAGACCGTGTTGGTTTTTACAATGAACCTTATTATTTTTATTTCCAACAAGGTGAAAATAGTATTACTTTAACTTCAAAACGTGAACCGGTGGTATTGGGTGAACTCAAATTGTTCCAAGCAACTCCAGTGAAAAGTTATGAAGATTATTATCAACAATATGCCAACTTAGGTGCGACAATTCAAGAAGGTAACTACACGATTGAAGCGGAAGAAGCACATCTCAAGAGCTCGCCTTCGTTAAATCCAATCGCAGAATATTCAACTATGAAGTTCTCACCATATGAATCCTTTGTTACCCGTTATAACGCCATTGGCGGTAATAACTGGCGAATTGCAGGGGATGAAATCACCTGGAAAGTAACGGTTGAAAATAGTGGTTTCTACCGTCTCTCCTTCAAAGCGATGCAAAACTTCTCAAATGGTCAAAGTTCCACAAGAACTTTAAAGATTAATGGTGAAATTCCGTTTGAAGAGGCGATGTTGGTTGAGTTTAAATATAAGTCTAACTTACAATATGTTACCCTTGGGGGAAAGAAAACACCTCAGTATGTTTACCTAGAAGCAGGCGATAATACCATTACACTTCAAGCCAATATTGGTACCTATGGTGAAATCGTTCAACGAGTGAATACCCTCATTCAAGCCTTTAGAACTTTCTATCGTGAAGTCGTTATGAGAACTGGATTAAATCCGGATCCTTACCAAGACTACTTACTTTCAAGATACGTGACCAATTTCAATCAACGTTTAGCTCAGTTTGATGCAGAGTTAAGCGATATTAGAACCGATATCATCGCGATTTCTGGGGGTAGAAGTTCCTTGATTTCACCATTTGACCGTACAGGCAATCAAATCAAGAAATTTATCTCCGATGAAAAGAACGTTCAAAATGGCCTTCGTGAATTTGAACAAAATATATCATCCTTAGGGGCATGGGTCATTTCTGTTTCTGAACAACCACTTACCCTAGACCAAATCATCGTTTCTGGAGATACCTATAAATTACCTTCGATTAAAGTCAATTTCTTCCAAAAGATGTGGCACGAAATCACCTTATTTTTTGGATCCTTCATGGATGATTCTGACTTTGGATCTGGTGTGACCGCAGATGGACCAACCATCGAAGTATGGATCGGTACAGGACGCGATCAAACCACTTTATTAAGACAACTCATCGATGAATCCTTCACTACCCAAGAAGGCATCAACGTTAAACTTAAAATGGTTAACATGGGCGTTTTACTCCAAGCAACCCTTTCAGGCAATGGTCCGGATGTTGCGATCGGGGTCGATCAAAAAATGCCAGTCAACTGGGGCATTCGTAACGCCATCATCGACTTAACCACGTTCGACGATTTCGATACTGTAGCCCAACGTTTTAGCCCATCAGCACTTGAAGCCTTAACCTTTAATGGTAGTACCTATGCTTTACCAGATACTGAAGACTTCTTAGTCATGTTCTATCGTAAAGACATCTTAAATAGCATTGGTGTCACTCAAATTCCAACGACTTGGGATGAAGTCATCGATATTTCTCCAATTCTTCAAAAACGTTACCTTGAATTCTATGTCCCTGTATCACAAGGGTCACTTTCCACCGTTCTATACGCCATGATGCGTCAAAATGGCGGTGACCTTTACTTGAATAATGGGGCAGAATCTGGGATGTTACAAAAACCAAACATCGATGCGTTCCTTGACTTCACTAAACTGTTCTCAGACTATGGCTTTGCCTTAGAAGCGAATTTTGCTAACCGTTTCAGAAGTGGTGAAATGCCAATCGGGATTGCAAACTACTCTTTATACAACACTTTAAGCGTCTTCGCACCTGAAATTGCAGGTCAATGGGATTATGCATTAATCCCAGGGGTTAATCGCGATGGTGTCCTACATCAAGAATCGACTTCGACCGTCTCTTCTACAGTCATCATGAGTAATACAAAACAAAAAGAAGCGTCATGGACATTCATGAAGTGGTGGTTAAGCAAAGACACTCAAACCGACTATGCGCGTGGTAT
>CAZXLG010000145.1:0-2050 GCA_964641335.1 uncultured Paracholeplasma sp. | reverse complement strand
ATGGATTAATATTTTAAGGAGAACACACATGTCAAATATATTTGAAAGTGCTAACCAATTTAAAAAAGCCTTCGTGGATCAAGTCGAAAAAACGTACGCGATTGATTTTAAAGATTCCAGTAGTTATCAACAATATGTCGCTTTAGGAACCCTCTTAAAAGAACATATTTCACTAGACTGGAAAGAAACTAAAAAAATCGAAGCGGATAAGCGTCAAGTCTACTATTTCTCGATGGAATTCTTAATGGGACGCATGATTACCAATAACTTAATGAATGCCGGGGTATATGACGTTGTTAAAGCAGCGTTTAACGACCTTGGATTAGATATCAATGAAATCGAACATAAAGAAACCGATGCTGGTTTGGGTAATGGTGGCTTAGGTCGGCTAGCCGCTTGTTTCATGGATAGTGTTGCAGCGTTAGCGTTACCGGTTCATGGGAACTGTATTCGTTATCGTTATGGCTTTTTCAAACAAAAGATTGAAAATGGCTATCAAGTCGAATTCCCTGACCGTTGGTTAAAAGACATTCACGTATGGGAAGTCAGACGTGATGAAGAAGCCATCGATGTGCCTTTCTATGGCTATATTGAACTTCAAGTCAATGATGGTAAACTCAGTGTCTTCCACCGTAATGCTGAATATGTCAGAGCTGTACCGTATGATGTGCCGATCGTTGGCTATCAAAACCAAATCGTGAATACGCTAAGACTTTGGAGTGCAGAACCAAGTGAACGTTATCAAAATCAAGGGGGTACCTTTGATTACCATAAGAAACTCAGACAAATCTCTGAAATGCTTTACCCAAATGACGATACCGATGAGGGTAAAATTCTACGACTCAAACAACAGTACTTATTTTCAAGTGCTGGTGTGAATGCAGTCTTAAAGAAGCATAAGAAGTTGTTTGGTACCCTTGAAAACTTGGCTGAAAAAGCCGTTTTCCATATCAACGATACACACCCAACCCTCATCATCCCTGAACTCATGCGCATATTAGTCGATGAAGAAGGTATGGAATGGGATCATGCCTGGGATATTACCAAACGATGTGTCGCTTACACAAACCATACCATTTTAGCTGAAGCCCTTGAAAAATGGCCAATACGATTATTCCAACCATTACTACCACGCATTTATACCATCACTGAAGAAATCAACCGTCGTTTTGAAATTGAACTTAAACAACGCTATGGCGATAATGCTAGAGAAGTTGAAAATATGCAAATTCTTAAAAACGGAATGGTTCATATGGCCAATCTCGCCATTGTAGGTTCATTCTCAGTGAATGGGGTTGCACAACTTCATACCGATATCTTAAAAGACATCGAAATGCGTGATTTTGCACAATATTATCCGAATAAGTTTAACAATAAAACAAATGGTATTACACACAGACGTTGGGTACTACAATCCAACCCTGAAATCGTCGATATCCTCAAGGATACGATTGGCGATGGCTGGATTAAAGATACCTCTAAACTTGAAGGTCTTGTGAAATTCGCCGATGACCCAACAATTCAAAAGCGTTATGAAGCGATGAAACTCGCGCGTAAACAAGCGCTTGCTGACAAGATTTATAAGGAACAAGGCGTGAAACTCAACCCACACGCGATCTTTGATATTCAAGTTAAACGTCTACATGAATACAAACGCCAATTGATGAATGCACTGCACATCATGCATTTGTATAATGAGTTGAAATCAAATCCAGAAATGCGTAAGAACTTCTACCCACAAAACTTTATTTTTGGTGCTAAAGCTGCACCAACCTACTGGTTTGCGAAAAAAGTCATTAAACTGATCAATACGATTGCGGAAAAAGTCAATAGCGACCCAGACACCAATGAACTCTTAAAAGTCGTGTTTGTAGAAGACTATAACGTTACCTACGCTGAAACCATCATGCCAGCAGCCGATTTATCTGAACAAATTTCAACAGCTTCTAAGGAAGCCTCAGGAACAGGTAATATGAAGTTCATGATGAATGGGGCTATCACCATTGGAACACTCGATGGGGCTAACGTTGAAATTGCTGACTTTGTTGGA
>CAZXLG010000144.1:0-2078 GCA_964641335.1 uncultured Paracholeplasma sp. | reverse complement strand
ACTGATTTTATCCAATCGATAT
The DNA here is from genome assembly GCA_964641335.1 of uncultured Paracholeplasma sp. Taxonomy (GTDB): domain Bacteria; phylum Bacillota_I; class Bacilli_A; order Acholeplasmatales; family UBA5453; genus Paracholeplasma. The sequence goes on along the minus strand of CAZXLG010000144.1, from coordinate 2,056 downwards.
TTAATGGTGATTTAGTATCTATGAGGATGATTTCCTCACCCAAATAGTCATATTGTTCATGGACGGAAATTTTTCGACCTAAACCGATGAGATCATCTAGTCCATAGGATAGGAGTCGATGATTGGTTTGTTTCATATGTGCGGGTGTTTCTACATGGGTCGATACATGCATCGAGGTATGCAGTTCATAATTCGAGTAGCCATCTTGATCTACGGTCGCGATGGGTTTTAATAAAACCTCTGGGTCCCCAGGGTAGACGGGCATTCTCGTATAAATCTGTTTTGTTAAGTCGATGTACATATTATTTACTCGTCTTATACTTATTGGTGATTTGGTTGGTATCTAGGGCTTTAAGCATGATTTCAGCGGAGGTTTTGTTGGTTGCTAGAGGGATTGAAAATACATCACACAGTCTTAATAACGCTGAAACATCGGGTTCATGTGGTTGTGCGGTTAATGGGTCTCTTAAAAAGATAACTAAATCGAGTTGGTTATCAGCCACCATAGACCCGATTTGTTGGTCACCACCCATAGGACCAGATTTCATTCGGTTGATGGGTAATCCTGTTTCACCCATCACGAGTGTTCCGGTAGTTCCAGTGGCGTATTGGGTGTGTTTCGCTAAAATATCGCGATATTTAATCGCTAAATCAATGATGTCTGGTTTCTTCTTATCGTGTGCTATGAGTGCAACTCGCATACAATCACCTTCCTAGTTTAATTGTATCATTTCTCTAGATTTTATGAATAATTTAAATCGATTAATGTTTACTATGCACTAACATTGTTTATCTAAATATATATCCAATATATACGCATATCCACATTATCTTTAGAATCAAAAGCAATGCGTTCTAAAATACCCCCACAAGATTCAATGGTTTTCATTGATCCAATGTTATGTACATTACATGAGATCATCGCTTGATCTTCACCAAAGGCTTTGACCTTTACTAAGGCCATGGCTAAAGCGAGTTTCGCATAGCCTTGTTTACGGTATTTTGGTCTAACGGACGCCCCGACATGACCATAGGTTTGTCTCAGTTCATCATCCAAAAAGTGTCTAATATTGATGGTTGAATAGAGTTCATTGTTTTGATCCAATAATAAGAATTCAGAGGATGGGATGGTGTCTTCTGGATCGGTTAAATTGAGTTTATCATCCAAATGTTTTAACCAATCTTCATAGTGTTCATAATGACTTAATCCACCAGACCCATTCAAAGGATCGTTATTTTCTAACATTTCTTTTTTATAAGTCATGACTAAGTCTTTATGTTTGAGTGATGGGGATTCAAAACGGTAGATAAAATAATCAAAATTGATATACCCCGAAGCTGTACCTATTTTATTACCAGCTTCGACAAAAAGTTTAATCTTTTTTTGAAGTGAGGTTTTAGTTTCTAGTTTTGAATAATCGGTATCACGGGTTTGAAAGACCCAATACAAATAGGAATTATTGTCTAAAAATGTATTTGTGATATCAAAATAACTTTGGAAAACAAGAATCTTTGAACTTGGCTCTAATAAGCCCTTTAAGGCAGGACTTAAAAGCCATGTATGACAGTAGAATTTTACATCGGTATATGTAGGAAAACGTCTATTGAAGAAAAGTCTCGCCAGGATTAATGACGATTCCATATTCGCATGCGTTAAAAGAGCGTCCGATGGGATATGTATCGATAATACGTGTTCATTTTCCTGTTTCGTCATCTCATACTCTAATTCCCCAATTCGGAAAATGTTCATCGCGATTTGTCGGTAAGCCCACCAATCGCGTTCAAACGCGTAAATCCCTGATTGTTTATGGTATTCCCTTATAAAACGAGGGAGTGCTTTGTAGGTTTCGATGAAAACTTCGTTCGAAATATTGAGTTCTTGGTAGATACGATAATTTTGATGAGCTGCTTTTAAGAAAATATACAATATCTCTAGCCCAACTGGAGATTTGAAATGCTCCCTTAACTGTTTTTGGGTGAAGTCAGCTGTCGTCATATCTCTTAAACCGTGGATATAATTCTCATATTCCCCACGATATTGACTTTCTTGTTCAAC
>CAZXLG010000143.1:0-2145 GCA_964641335.1 uncultured Paracholeplasma sp. | reverse complement strand
GGATATCACAATGGTAGTGGAGTCTTATGACCTCTATGACCGTAATCAACAAGGCATGTATATTGAAGGTAATGTTGACGGAATTAGCAGATTTTTAACGGTTAAAAAAGATGCATTTTATGTTTTTTCTAGTAAGAAGAAATTACAGGTTGCACCTTATGAACGATCATTCGAATCCAAGACTTTATGGCAACGCTTTTTGACGATATTTGCGGGCCCAGCCATGAATTTCGTATTAGCCTTTTTCCTCTTCATGATTGTGGCATCAATTCAAGGGAAACCACTTAATGTAAATAAGGTTGGTAATGTAATTGAAGCGAACCCGGCTATGATAGCTGGATTACAAGATAAGGATCAAATTATTCGGATTGGTTCAACCGATGTTAGCAATTGGGAAGACATTGGTACTGCACTTCAATTAGTGAGTGGTGAATCAGATGTTTTACTCCGCGTAATTAGAAATGGTCAAACGATCGATCTATTTGTTAATCCTCGAGTAGACATTAACTCCATGGGGTTATCCAACTATACAGGTTCAGCTATTCAAGGATCAAACGGTGGGGCTATCATTGGTAGTGCCTATGGTAAAGCCGATGGTCTATTAATCAGTGGGGATATCATTACCGCTGTTCAATTAAATAATATTACTTATCCGATTGCTTCTTGGGCAGATCTTGTCGATTTCGCAAAAACAACCAATGGTGGTGACGTGACAGTCACATTTATGCGAGGTTTAGAAACCAAAACTGCCTCATGGGTCGTTTGGGAAAATGAAGTTTTAAGTAGTCAAGCGGTACCTAGTGTCACAACAACCATCGGGATTGAACCGAATTTCAGATTCGACTTGGGTTATGCATTTGTTTCTGGTTTTACAGGCATTGGTGAATCTGTAGATCAAGTGATTGCAGTTTTAGGTCTTTTATTCGGTGGGTCTAAGCAAATTGGTTTAAATGACTTATCAGGTCCTGTAGGTATCTTTAATATTGTGGGTCAATACGCTAAACAAGGTTTCGCATCATTCATCTGGTTTGTTGCGTTCTTATCAGTCAACATTGGGGTCATGAACTTATTACCAATCCCTGCACTTGATGGCGGTCGCTTAGTGTTTTTAGGTATAGAAGCAATCATTCGTAGACCACTCAATAAAAAAGTAGAGAATACCGCAAATAACGTGATGTTCTTCTTATTGATGGCATTATTTGTCTACGTTACATTTTTTGATATCTTGAGGTTATTCTAATGAAAATTTATACCAAACGCGGTGACTTAGGAGAAACAGATTTAATTTCACGTCGAGTAGTTAAGTCTAATATAGCCATTCACTTAGTTGGTGAAATGGACGAAGCATCTGCACGACTTGCGTTGTGCAAGCATTATATAGATGATAAACAAATTTTACAAAAGCTATCAGAAATCGATCATTACTTGTTTTTGATTTCTTCCATCATTGTCGATGATGAAGATAAACTTAAGATTAGAGTGCCTGAACAAGCGATCACTCAATTGGAACAAGATATCGATGACATGGATAAAGTGTTACCACCTCTCAAACGGTTTATTACGTATGACGGTGGCATTGATGCGATACAAATTTCGTTATTACGTACTCAAGTGAGAAAAGTAGAAAGATATTTAGTGGATTATAAGGTAGATGAAATGGTTCTAAAATATATGAATCGATTATCAGATTACCTTTATACACTGATGCGTTACATGAACTTCATTCAAAACATCGAAGAGACCAAACGAAGCTAACCATGCTTCGTTTTCTTTTCTTCTCATACGTGCGCATGACGCACAGGCGTATTTTTATATTCCGTGAAGAACGTGATAGGGCTAAATAAAGCCAAAAAATCTTTTTTCATTTTTTTGAGAAAATGTGTTGACTTTAATTTTCAAGTGAGATAGAATAATACACGGCCGCTAACGAAAAGGGCTCAGCTAACAAAAATTGAGAAAACAAAAGATTTAAAAAAGTTGCTCAAAGTGGTTGACTTAACAAGTAAGCCGTGTTAGAATAAATGAGCGCTCAAACGAGAGCGACAAATTAGGTCTTTGAAAACTGAATGATGATGAGTGTATAAAGAATAAAACATAAAAGCAATTCTAATGAAAGCTTAGAATAAAAAGATAAGAGCTAATCTT
>CAZXLG010000142.1:0-2153 GCA_964641335.1 uncultured Paracholeplasma sp. | reverse complement strand
GGTATGTATCATAAGTCATTCTTTAAAGGGTGATTTATTCACCTCTTTGTTCTTCAGTGCTGTTAATATGGAACAGTAGACACAAATTGCTAGGAAGTTATTAAGCACAAATATGTAAAAATAATATAGAATCTCACTGAATCGATTGAGTTTAACTATAAATAGCAAAACTTTGGTTGGTACATGTCTTCAATTACAAGATAATACGATAATACTTATCTTAGTGTATGCAAGGCTTCGTTTTCTGTCAATAGCGTTTTGAAAATGTATTAAAAAGGCGATATGAAAATGTTGAATAAAGGCGGTTATGAAGTGCTACTGAACGCCTTCATCTTGTAATGTTTTTGAAGGCCGCTCAGAAGATTCAATTTTACCTTTTAAACGATAAGATTACCTTGTAATCTTAATGACTACCGAGTGATGAACCAATCGGTCTAGAATCGCTGAGGCTAAAGTTGCGTCAGAGAACGTCTCACCCCACTTGGATAAAGGAATATTCGTTGTGATGATGGACTACTTATTCCCAACCCACCAAAAAGAAGATGGTGGCTGGAACTGTGCTTGTATCAACCATGATACAAAAAAGAGTTCCATCAACACCACACTTTCAGTTTTAGAAGCGTTTAGAGACTATGAACGTTTTGGTTATACAAATCAGCTAGAAGTGATAAAACCATTAATTCGAAAAGGCCATGAATATCAATTACGTAAGAGATTATTCTTAAAAGAAACTACCAATACACCCATTTTTAGAAACATCACAGATATTCACTTTCCAATCCACTTGCAATACGATATATACCGCGCCTTAGACTATTTCGCATCCATCAAGTATCCCTATGATATTAGAATGGAACAAGCTTTACACATCCTCAAACAAGCCTTCAAAAAAGGATTACTGCCTAGAGGAAAAACATTTTCCGGTAAAACCCACTTTAAGTTAACAACAAAAGATGTCATTAAAATCAATACCATCCGTGGGTTAAACATACTTAAAATCTATGATTCAAAGACATATCATGAACTTACGAACACAACCATTGACTAACTCATCACAACCGATGAGTTTTTCTTTTTGAAAAAATCTAAAACAATCATGTTATAAACACTAAAAATCGATTATAATTGAATTAATATCGATGATTGGAGTTTCACATGAACTTAAATCAATACCCATTTCAAGGCCAATTTAGGGATTATCAACAACGCGTTTTAGACCATGCTAAAACGTATTTAAATGACGGTAAAATCCATATTGTTGCGGCACCAGGATCAGGTAAAACCATTTTAGGATTAGAGCTCATTACGAGACTCAATCAGCCAACACTCATACTTTCGCCATCCATTACAATTAAACACCAATGGATTGAACGTTTTTTAAAAAACTTTCTCAATGATCCTACTTTAGCTCACACGTTCATTTCAACGAATGTTTTTGACTTAAAACCAATCACATCGATTACCTATCAAGCCCTACACGCAGCGATGAATAAACTCATCTTAGATGAATCAGATGAAGTTGAATCAGAGATAGAAAGAATCGATTTTTCGAATTTTGATTTGATCAAACAGTGTGTGGCTTACGGTATAAAAACGATTTGTTTAGATGAAGCCCACCACTTGCGAAGTGAATGGCACAAATCATTAACAAGCTTTATTAAAGCCTTAGGTAGTGACATTAAAGTCATTGCTTTAACTGCGACGCCGCCTTATGATTCTAGTCCATCTGAATGGGATAAATATATAGAACTCTGCGGGGAAATTGATGAAGAAATCTTCATCCCTGAATTGGTTCATCAAAAGACACTCGCCCCACATCAAGACTATATCTACTTTAATTATCCAAGTGAAGAAGAAACCAAACTCATCCAAACTCACCGAACACACGCGATTAATGTATATGAATCATTAAAAACAGATACTGTATATCAACAAATCTTAAAAGACCTCTATCAAAGCTATGAAAACGACCTTGAGAAAATCCTAGAAAATCCCGAGGCTTTTATCGCTTTCCTAATTCTTTTGAAGGATGCGGGGTTACCTGTATCCACCAAATTAGTTCACAACATCACCAACCACAAAACATTACCTAAACTATCCATTCAAATGATTGAACAAGGGCTAGTGTTTATCTTAAGTCATGAAGACCAATT
>CAZXLG010000141.1:0-2165 GCA_964641335.1 uncultured Paracholeplasma sp. | reverse complement strand
CATAATGCATTTAAGCCCACCCTATCAAAAGAAGAGGCTAAACAACTACTATCCTATTTGAAAAACCGTAGACAAACAAAATCGGAATATCGTGATTATGCGATGGTGTATTTAATGCTTACGACTGGCGTTAGGAGTATTGAGGTTAGACGCGCGAAGCGTAAAGATTTAAAACGCGTTAAAGAACACTTAGTCTTATATATCCAAGGCAAAGGTCGAACCTCAGCGGATGCGTATGTGAAGATTCCTAAAGGTTTAGAAGAAGGCATCAATGATTACTTATCCTTGCGGGTAGATACCAATCCCTTTTTATTCATTGGCCATTCGAGACACCAAACTACCCCGTATTTATCGAGGTCATTTGTCATCAAGATGTTCAAACAGTTGATGAAAGATGCCGGGTTAGAAGGGTCTAAAGTGACCGCTCACGGGCTAAGACATACCGCTGCGACGATGAATTTACTGCGAGGTGGTTCATTAGAATCAACTAGGCAGTTCTTACGACACTCAGATGTATCAACCACTATGATTTATGCCCATCATGTCGCGATGACGGAAGAACCGGTTAATGAAATCGAACGCTTGATTTTAAATGATGATCAAGAAGAGGAGACATAATCATGCAAACACACCCATTAGAAGCGTTATCTGAAGTGTATTTAGCGGAAAAAAAACTCGCGCCATCGAGTTTAAAATCTTACCGAATTTCCTTTAAACACTTTATCGAGTATTTAAAAGAAAAAGACATCGTATATCCAAAAACCTCGGATGTTATCCAGTACCGAGATTATAAACGAGACCTCGGGAATTCAACCTATTATATTCATGTCCAAATCATTGCTTTAAAGGGTTTATACAAGTATTTGAGTTTGAATCAAAAAAGGCTTTTGTTACCTGAGGAGTACGCTTACGATATCATGTATCCAATCAAGGATGAAAAAATCAAAAAACAAATGAATAAACCCGTGTTAACCATGGAAGAAGCGAGACATCTAATTATATACACCAAAAAACAGCGTAAATCCATTTGGGACTACCGAAACCACGCCATCATCTCATTGATGCTCACCTCAGGGCTTTCCGTTTTTGAGGTTGTGCATGCGAAAAGGGCGGATTTTAAGTTAGAAGATGATATATATAGGCTTTATATCACCCGCCGAACTGGAAAAAATAAAGTCTTAATCAAACTCTCCAAAGGGACCACACTAGCGATTCTAGACTACTTATCCAAACGGAAAGATGATAACCCACATTTATTCTGTGCTCACAAAAACAAGAGAACTCATAACCCGCTTGAACGGATGTTTTTCTACAAGATGTTTAAGAATGTATTGAAGGATACGAATCTTGAGTACACCGGGATTACCCCCTACTCATTAAGACATACCGCTGCCTTATTTAATCTAGAACGCGGAGGTTCAATCGAACAAACGAAAGCCTTGTTAGGACACGTGAGTATCCAATCTACCTTGATTTATCAAGCGTATTTAGACCGGATTCGTGACGATTCAGAATATCAACTAGAATCGATGCTTATTCATGAAGATACGAAGGAGGAGGATGCTTTTCTGCCTTACATTATGTTTTATTAAATTACTGAATATTTAGAAAAAAGCCATTGATTAACCTAGCACTTAAACCCCATAAGTGCTATTTTTTGCGTTAAAATGCGTTTATGAAACCCTTTAGAAATCATTTGTTCGAAAAAGGAACAAAAAATAGATTTTTGACTTGTCATTTTATAAGGTTATGGTGTAGAATATGATTATTCAATAATCGAACAATGGATGGTGAACCAATGCAAGATAACACATTCTTTAAACCGACAATTCTTTTAAAAGAATATATGGTCCTAGACCTGATTGAGAAAAACCCTAAAATTACCCAGCGTGAAATGAGTAAAATCATCGGGATTGCTGTGAGTATGATTAACATGTACATCGAGGAGTTTGAGAGAAAAGGCCTCATTAAAAAGAAGAAATACTCAACCAAAACCGTTGAGTATTTAATCACGAAAAAAGGGATTGAGAAAAGGAAAGTCTTAAACATTGGGTACTTAAACTCAACCAAAGACTTATACTTTCAAGCGAAAGAAAACTTTGAGAAGTTCTTAGCTCAAGTTAAGCTTAAAGGATTCACAAACATCCTTCTATATGGAGCTGGTG
>CAZXLG010000140.1:0-2188 GCA_964641335.1 uncultured Paracholeplasma sp. | reverse complement strand
CGATGGGTGTCATCTACTTATCCTATGAACAATGGGAAAATACGTTGGTGATGGAATATCGTGCTAGATTACGTTTGGCATTACTCGATGTTTATATCAAACCCTACATTATGGAAAATGTAAGGCAGTATCCAAATGTTAGCTTTACCTTATCTGAAATGAATACCATAAACCGCTATGGTACCGATATATATTCTTATGTCTATCAATCTACCACTGGATGGTTATTAGAAGGTGGTGTCTCCGATAGTGCATGGAATACGTATGTCAGCAAGCTCAATCAAATGAAACTTCAAGAGATGATTGCTGCTTATCAAACGGCTTATGATAGGTACGAATAGCCTTGAAACTCTATATCAAGATTGGTAATTACATATTTGATTATATTATCTTAAGTCTATTACTGTTTGTTGCTGGACTCTTGGTTGTACCACTCTTTGCTGTGATGGTTTCAGTGATTGCTTTTTATGAGAATGAATCGATTAAAGCGATGATAAAAGTGATTAAAGAGAATCTCAAGCAAATCTTCGTTTTGACTGTGATTATGTTATTCCTTGGATCGATGATTCTACTTCTATTACAACTCGATAATACAGGCATACTCGCCGTATTCAACCGAATTGTATTGGTTGTAATTCTGTTGATGATGACCTTACTCATCATCTATCCACCAATGATCTTAATTAAAATGAATGTATCTACCAAAGAACTCTTACGCAACACGATATATTTAGCGCTTGTACAATACAAATCTACATTACTGATGTTGTTATTGACAGGCTTGATGATCTATTTATCGATTTACGCCATTTGGGCACTCATCTTAGTTGTCCCATGGCTTCAATCGATCAGTTACATTTCAAACAAGGCTCTAGAGATTGAAAAAGATAAAAGAGAAAGAGGAGAAAAAATATGAAGAAAGTACTCAGTAGTATGCTTGTATTGGTGATGGCTTTCGTTCTCATCGCTTGTACTGGCACAAGTGAAGAAAGAACTAAACCCGTTATCACTGGATTACCTGCGACGGCAGAAATTACCGAAGGTGAATCCATCAATGTATTAGAAGGCGTTACAGCCACTGCTTTTGGTGATGAAGACATCACCGACGATATCGTGGTTTCTATCGACCCATCGACAGCAACCATCGTAAATGGTGTGGTTACACCTCAAGAACCTGGTTCTTATTTGGTTACTTTAACAGCAACCGATCCTAAAGATGCCACATTAGTAACTACAGCTACTTTATTCCTTGACGTTTTAGAAAACCTAGAAGTCACTGAAAAGAGCCGTATCGTTTATGATTTCAATGAAATTTCCGCATCCGCACTCAAAGGCTTTGTTTCTAAAGAAGCTGGTCAAGAAGTGTCTGCATTATCGGTTGAAAATGGCGCATTAGTCTATACCCCAATTACTTCTGGTGGTGGCGATGGCGATAACCAAATCTTCAAGTTATTAAGTTTAGAAGCTGGGACAACTTATACCATTAGCTTAGAAGCGAAAGCATCTAGAACCTTAACGGGTGTTGCATTCGTCATCAATGGTAAGACACCAGGTTCATGGGATCCATATGCAGGTATGTGGGGACAAGAAGTTTCGACTGAATACCGTACTTATAGCCATACATTCGCTGTGGATACGACTAACGAAGCCGCTGAACTCATGTTTAACGTTGGTGGTCAAGGCGCAGCTGATTATTCCGTATATATTAGCCGTATGACTGTGGTTGCAAATAGTAATCCACAAGCCAATAACATCGCATTTACAAACATCACTTCTGGTGGCGATGGTTGGGTATATGTCAATGATAAAGGTGCATCTTCTGCATCTGTAGTCGATGGTAAAGCAGTGATTACAGTCACAGATCCAAACGCTGGTATTTGGGAACAAAAACTATACCACGAACCTCTACAACTTGTAGCGAATAAAGTATACAAACTATCCTATACCATTCACGCAACTGAAGCAATCCACTATGAATACATCGCGAGAACACGTTCTCAACAATCCGGTGGCCGTGATGAAAACTATATTTGGTCAGGTCCAAATCTAGGTAAAGATGAAACCAGAGTGGTTAATCATACCTTTACAACCAATGAAATTGATATCAATGAATTTGATATGTTCTTCCAATTTGGTGGTCAACCAACCGCTGTTGTCATTACCATTTCAAATGTCGTATTAACACAAT
>CAZXLG010000139.1:0-2204 GCA_964641335.1 uncultured Paracholeplasma sp. | reverse complement strand
GCGCGTGGTATGGAAGCCATCATTGGGTCAGCGGCACGTTATCCTACCGCGAACTTAGAAGCGTTTGAACAAATGCCTTGGCCAATTAAAGACTACTTAATGCTTAAGACACAACGTGAAAAAGCTGTGGGTATTCCAACTGTTCCAGGGGATTACATTGTGGGTAGACATATTGATAACGCCTTTAGAGCAGTTCTCAATAGCAGTGTTTCACCACAAGATGCGCTCTACCATTATCATTTAAAGATCAATGAAGAAATAACTAGAAAGCGAAATGAATTAGGCCTATGATAACTAATCCAAAATTTAAACAATCGCTTTTCAAACAAATGAAATCTAAAAAAGTATATTACGGGATGATGTTACCATTCTTACTGATTTTCTTTACATTTACCATCCTACCTGTAATCATGAGTTTATTTTTAAGTTTTACGACGTTTGATATGCTCAACCCACCTAAATGGGTGTGGTTAGAAAATTACATCTATCTCTTGTTATACGATGATGTCTTCTTAATTGCTTTAAGAAACACATTCATTCTGGCGATCATCATCGGTCCAATCAGTTACGCTGCATCCTTCATCTTTGCTTGGTTAATCAATGAATTACCACCGAAGATTCGCTGGGTCTTAACCGTTGTATTCTACGCACCATCGATCAGTGGATCTGCCTTCTTACTGTGGCAGCTCATCTTCAATGGCGATATGTATGGTTATCTAAACGCGTTTTTAATTAATCTAAATATCATTGACGCGCCAATCCTTTGGTTAAAAACCCCAGAATATGCACTAATGATCATCATCATTGTTCAATTGTGGTTATCTCTAGGGATTAGCTTCTTATCTTTCGTGGCGGGTCTTCAAACCGTGGATAAATCCTTATATGAAGCCGCAGCCATCGATGGTATTCGTAACCGTTGGCAAGAATTATGGTATGTCACATTGCCACAAATGATGCCACAACTGATGTTCGGTGCTTTAATGCAAATCACTTCATCCTTTGGGATCTCAACCGTCTCTACACAGTTATTGGGTTTCCCATCGGTAGAATATAGTGGACACACCATCATCACGCACTTGATTGATTTCGGTGCTGGTTCACAACGCATGGAACTTGGGTACGCCAGTGCCATCGCAACCATTTTATTCCTAATCATGATGGTAGCGAACCTAGGGGTTCAGAAAATCTTAAGAAGGGTAGGTACTTAGGATGGATGCTCAAGATTTATCCCAATTAAGACAAATTAAACTCAAAGATATTAAACGTAAAAAAGCCGTTAAAAAGGGTAAAAAACGTCTCAGCCGTTCATGGCAAGGCGACGTTGCGCTTTCTATCTTACTCATCGGATTTGGATTATTCAGTGCGTATCCACTCGTATTTACGATTGCGAACGCCTTCAAGCCACTCGATGAAATATTCTTATTTCCACCGAAATTATTTCCAAGAAACTTTACCTTGGATAACTTTACTGACTTATTTAACTTGATTGGAAATACACGTATACCCATCTCTAGATATTTCTTTAATACCATCATTATTACGGTAATTGGGGTATCTGGTCACGTCTTGTTCGCAGCCTTAGCTGCGTATCCACTTGCGAAACACAAGTTTCCTGGTAAAGCCCTCATCAATCAATTGATTGTGTACTCTTTAATGTTCTCAAGTTTGGTTACCGCTGTACCTAACTACTTAGTGATCTCTTGGTTAGGGTTAATCGATACCCACTTAGCGATCATTATCCCATCATGGGGATTCACCCTCGGACTATTCTTAATGAAACAGTTCATGGTGACCATCCCTACAGAATTGTTAGAAGCAGCGAAGATGGATGGGGCTGGGGAATACCGAGTATTCTTCAAAGTTGTCATGCCACTGGTTAAACCAGCATGGCTGACCGTGATTATCTTATTGTTCCAACAATTGTGGTCAACCGATGGTGGAGCCTATATCTTCACAGAAAACTTAAAACCACTGTCCTTCGCCCTACAACAAATTGTCTCTGGGGGGATTGCGAGAACCGGTGCATCCGCAGCGGTTGCGTTACTCATGTTAGTGGTCCCGATCTCTGTATTTATCATTAGCCAATCTAGAATCATCGATACGATGGCTCATTCAGGCATTAAGTAAGGTGAACCTATGAAAAAACTATGGATATTCACCCTCATCTTAGGGATGGTCGTATTCGGAAGTACGACAATTAAAGC
>CAZXLG010000138.1:0-2225 GCA_964641335.1 uncultured Paracholeplasma sp. | reverse complement strand
TTGTGTTCCCTTTAACCAATGGTCTAGGGATCGACAGATTCGTCATGGGAGACATGAAGTGGGGTCTCATTAGATTGGTCGTTGGCATTGTTACTGTTGGTACTGTTGGATTTATTCTTTGGGTTATTGACTTAGTATTCTTAATCCTTGGCAGATACCAAACTGACATGCTTAAATATTTAAAATAAACAGTACTGCTTTTAGAAAGAACAAGTCATAAGACCTGTTCTTTTTTTGTGTTTTGATGGGATTTACCTTTTCATAACAAGGAAGATTAAAAATCATGTATAATGAATACGTACGGTGATTTTTATATGAATATAAACAAACTCAAAAAGCATGAAATACCCAAACATGTCGCTATTATATTAGATGGCAATGGTAGATGGGCAAAAAAACGCGGTCTTCCAAGAACATTTGGTCACTATCAAGGTGGACTTAATATTGGAAAAGTCGCACAATACGCAGATGAACTTGGCATAGAAACCTTAACAGTCTATGCTTTTTCTACTGAAAATTGGTCAAGACCTAAGGATGAAGTCGAGTATTTGATGACAACACCCATCAAAGAATTTTCAAAGTATCGTGACCGCATTGTCAATTCAAATATCAAAGTTAAGCATGTAGGTAGACGACAAGAATTATCTAAAGAACTCTTAGCAATCATCGATGACCTTGAAGAAGCTACAAAACATCATACAGGGACTTGTATTCAAATCGCATTTAATTATGGCGCGTATGACGAACTCTTAACTGCCTATAAACAAATGATGTCAGAAGGAATTACTGAACCAACCAAACAGGATGTCTATGACCATCTCATGGTCAAGCAACCAGTAGATTTACTGATTAGAACCAGTGGTGAACAACGCGTATCGAATTATCTGTTATGGCAAATCAGTTATGCAGAGTTTTATTTCACCAAGATTCACTGGCCTGCTTTTAATAAGAAAGCATTATGGAAGGCCATTTTACATTATCAAAAACGCGATCGCCGCTTTGGGGGACTCAAAAAATGAAACAACGCATTATTACAGGTGCAATACTGCTTCTAATATTTATACCAATCGTCATGTTAAAACCATTATTTATGGTGTTCCAACTATCCATGATTGCGATGGTTGTGGTGGGTTCCTTAGAACTGATTAACATGTATAACCAAAAGAAAAAGTTTTCCAAAGTGCCAAGCACATTAACTTTAGTCGCTGCGATATTAACATATTTAACCGCGGTTTTGGCTTGGAGTAGCGATACGATATTACCAGGACTAACACCAATCGATATCAAAGTGAACTTTGTTGCGATTGCCATGGTAGTTGTTTTTGTTATGTTTGGACTCATCGTGTTTTATGATGATTATGATGGTGCTGATATTGGTAAATCCATCACCATCATCTACTATATGGGACTTGGTGCAGCAGCCATCTCGATTCTAAGATTAATTGGGGTTAGATTCATTGTCTATTTATTCTTAGTTACGATATCTACCGATATGTTTGCTTATTTCTTTGGTATGAGATTTGGGAAACACAAAATGTCACCCAAAATTAGTCCTAAAAAATCCTGGGAAGGTGCATTTGCAGGTACGATTATCGCAACAATCTTGGGTACAGGATTTGCATTATTCTATGGTGATGTATTTACTTGGAAGTTTTTGAATGACCCATTTCAGCAAACCTTATTACAAAATTTCTCATCCTTAGGGTATGAACCGCTTTGGATTCAAGCATTGATATTTATTCCGATTACAATGGTCGCATCGATTTTAGGTCAAGTTGGGGACCTCGTTGCGAGCCGATTAAAACGTACCTATGAAATTAAAGACTTTGGAAATATATTTCCTGGTCATGGTGGGGTTCTAGACCGTTTTGATTCAGCCATATTCGTTGCATTATTCTTAGTAGCGGTATTTATGGCTATCAATGCAATATTCCCACTTGAAACGCTCTTTGTGATTCTATGAAGCCCATATACATTTTAGGTGGGTCCGGATCGATTGGCTCACAAGTGCTCAATGTGATTGAACACTATCCCAACGAATTTCAATTGATTGGTATTTCCTTAGGAAACCGAAATCCAGTATCCAATGCATATATTATTGAAAAATATCAACCGGAAATCGTCGCACTGAAAGATGATTCTCATTTAAAAGAGTATCAAAAACTATCACCGAATACCCATTTTGAACTTGGAGAAGATGGCCTAATCGCGCTTGCAAGCTATCC
>CAZXLG010000137.1:0-2236 GCA_964641335.1 uncultured Paracholeplasma sp. | reverse complement strand
GAGGTATGTATCATAAGTCATTCTTTAAAGGGTGATTTATTCACCTCTTTGTTCTAGTTGAATCCAAAAACGTTTTATGGTGGTACCATCCTCTTCAATGGATGGTGAATCTTCGATCCCTCCACAAGCGAGGATGGTTCTTTCAGAAGCAGGATTGTCCGAGTTACAGGTGATTAGGGCTTTACTAACACCTTTGGTTCTTAACACATCTAGCGCTAGTTTTAATTGTAG
Organism: uncultured Paracholeplasma sp.; assembly: GCA_964641335.1. GTDB lineage: Bacteria > Bacillota_I > Bacilli_A > Acholeplasmatales > UBA5453 > Paracholeplasma. The sequence goes on along the minus strand of CAZXLG010000137.1, from coordinate 2,005 downwards.
TTTCGCATACCCTTTTTGTCTTTCAGATGGTCTAATCGAATATCCAATATGTCCGCCAAACTTCAATAGATAGTCATTGAGTTCATGGCGAATATTGACCATACCTATCACTAAATCTCTGGTTTCATCATATAAAAAATACTGCGAACCTTCAACATATTTAGAGTCTTTCGGAATCAAGGCTTTCACGGCGTAGGATTCAAGATGTTTTAACCAATCTTTGTACTGTTCATATTTTTCGATGGATCCACACCCATGAAAAGAATCATGATTCAAATGCATTTCATCAACATACGATTTTAGTAATGCTTCATGAGCTACGGTGGGTTTAATTAATTTCATATAGATACCTCTTTTTTATGCATTATAGCGTGAAAACGAAAAAAAAGATACGCGTTTATGCGTATCTATTAGCTCAAAATGGCAGGGACAACAGGATTCGAACCCGTACTAACGGTTTTGGAGTCCAAAGTCCAAATTTATCGCTAAGATGGCGATTTTTTTATTTATAAGAGGTACACACAATGCAAGCTTATGAACGTATTGAATTTTCATTAAAGTCATACGAAAAGCCTGTTGGCCCATTCAGGCTTTATAAACGTGTACTTAACGAATGCAATGGTAACGAAAAGATGGCAGATTCGTTTATGTTATCAGAGTATGGGTTATTCACAAAAAAAGAATTGCGACGAATTAAGACCGTAATAAAATATCGAAAAAAGAAATACCACAAGGAAAAAGCATGTGACCCGCTTTAGTATGTCAGGGATGCAGTATCGGAACGCTAACCCCGTTACTGCATCCCTAGCCTACTAAGGTGAGAAAGGGTTAGCGACATATGCAAAAGAAAAAAAAGTTTTATATCCCGTTTTTATCGTTTTATCAAAATAGAGTAATCTTTCCCTATTTTGATTTTGCGAGCAAGAAGCAACCAGCCACTATCACACACTTGATGGATGGTGCATACATTGCTGATGATTTAGAAGATGCTAAGATAGTATTTAAAAAAACACTTAAGAGAATCGCCCCAAAAGATATATGGGATCATTGGGGATACTTAGAGATTGAAGCTGATAATTTTGATGAAGCATGTAAGACCTTTACGCATGATAAAAAATTATGTGATTACATTCTTTATCCAGAACTAACAGCAAATCAATTATTTAAAATCATCCAGGGTGAAGTATATGAATAAAGTTACCTTCGATGTATTCAGTAACATGTTATCTATGGCTGTTGAATTAATGACAGATGATGAAAGAAATGATTTTTATATTGATTTATTAGAAAGTGGTTCATCATGTTATAGTCCAAGCGAAGGGAATGAGTTATGTTTTTCGATTGCAAATGGATTATTAGAATTTGAAGCACGAGGTTATAAACATCTTGAACCTGGATTCGATGATGATGCAAAACTATCAAATGAAGATATCAAAGAAATGGATGATATTGTAAATTCTGATGTTGATGATGATCCAATAGATTTTTCAGTATTAAAAAAAGAAGCTGATGAACTCGAGGAAGATTACACAGAACTTACTGATGAAGAACTCATCGAAATCGGTATTGATCCAAACACTAAGAAACCAATCGAAATGGAATTCGTAATCAATCAACTTGAAAGCTTAGAACTCAATTCAACTGAGATGATTACTGAAGATGGCGATTGTCAAATATGGAAAGATGATGTAATCGCATTAAAATATGCACTAGTCATCATTAAGACTTTAAAGCAGTTAAGGTATAAATAATCATGGCAACTCAATACTCAATCAAAGTTAGTAACGAATGGATAACTACAGATTACATCACCTACTGCCGTGACAATTACTTAGAAAAAGGTCACATTGATAAAAGAGCGATATTCGATGCAAAACAAGCACTCGAAATTACTAAAAATATACCTCAGGCCATCCTGGTACCTGAACCAAAGAAAACACTAGCTATTTACTATAGAGGTTGGATAGTCGGACCTAAAAAGAAAAACATCCAACAAACCTTGGTT
>CAZXLG010000136.1:0-2312 GCA_964641335.1 uncultured Paracholeplasma sp. | reverse complement strand
TAAAGCGAAAGCGTTGGGTAAAAATCAACTTGTCGTATATAACGAGAAGTACCATGCCGAAATGAAACATCAAATTGAAATCTCTAATTTGCTTTATCAAGGGATTCGAAACAAAGAGTTTAAAGTTTATTATCAACCGATTGTGAATTCTAAAACCCAAATCGCTAACACAGTAGAAGCGTTGATCCGTTGGCACAACGCAACTAAAGGAAATATTCCACCTCTTGATTTTATTGGGATTGCGGAAAAAACAGGACACATTAAAGAACTCACCTATTTTGTCATTCGTGAATCCATCCATCAAATCAATCAATGGGATCGGGAAGGCATTGACTTAGCGGTATCCATTAACTTATCGGCACGGGTTCTCAATGACCCTCACTTCTTAATGGATATTCAAGAGATTATCAATCAACATCAAGGCAATCCTGCAAAACTCATTTTGGAGATTACAGAATCTGCGATATTAACCCATATCGATGAATCGATCACCACGTTATTAGCACTGAAGAATTTAGGATTTAAGATTGCTTTGGATGATTTTGGTACAGGTTATTCATCATTAACCTATCTTCAAAGATTACCAATCGATATCATGAAAATTGATCGTAGTTTTATTAGAAATATTAAAACAAAGGACCAAGTATTACCACTGCTTAAATTTATGATCAATGTCGCTCATGAACTCAACTTACAAGTGGTGTGTGAAGGCATCGAAGAAGCCCATGAAAAAGAAGCGACCATCAAACATGGGTCAGACTACCTTCAAGGGTATTACTATTCTAGACCTAACACAGCCGATCAATTAGACAAGCACTTATTACAAAAAAAAGCACAGTGATGTGCTTTTATTCTTTAAAGTAGAGATTTTCTTCAGGGATTACTATTTCACTCGTGAATACGATGAAAGAAAACTTAATCGTGGCTTTATCATAGATTTCTAACTCTTCAATGGGGGTTGAAATCTCTAAAATAGCTACATAAAAACCATTATCATATGCCCAATCCCAAGGATTACTTTTAGATCCTTTGATTTCAAGTTCTAAGTCATCATTCGATAAAACAATAGAACTGATGGTTAATTTCGTTTGATTGAGTGGAATACTTTGAATTTGAACTTGAATCACGGTTTTATCATCGACTCGTTCAATCATGACTTCTGATGTATACATATACTCATTGACATTACGAAAGACACCATAAATACTATTGACTAGGATAAATCCAAAGGTAGTAATCAGTAAGATAAACGTAAAAATCCAAAAGTTTCTTACCCTTCTTTTATGTTGAACTTCATGCCTGAATTTAATTTCTGAGTGAATGGCTTCTTTGGGTGTTTGTTTCGGTTGAATGTCTTCACCACAGTGCCAACAAATCGGTGCGTCGGATTTGTTCAGCTTGCCACATTTTTTACATACAATGGGTTTACTCATCATTTACTCACCCCACTTTATTTTATCATAATTGAAGTTCTTCGCCTATAAAAAAAATCCATCATCGGATGGATTTCTTAACGGAATCAAATAAGAGTTGTGCAAAGCCTGGTTTGATATCATCGTAGTGCTTTGTAAATCTTCCATCGTCAATATACATTTGACAAACATTGAGATGGGCTTCTTCATGGTAGTAACCCCAAGCCATCGTAATCCACTCTTTATGATAGAGATAGACCTCTTTCATAGAGCGTTCCTTTTGTTCACCTGTCGAAGTAGATGCTTTTTCTAACGCTTCGAACAGTTTCTTTTCTAAAGACCCAAATCGTTCAAAATCAGCTTCGCTCATGTTTGAAAATGCCTTACGACTCTTTTGATAGGCTTCTTCACCATATTTTTCAACGACTTCTTGTTTATAGGTCTTATCATTCTTTTCAATTAAATCTTGTTTAAATCCTTTAAATTTGTCTGAATCACGCATGGTTTCCTGTCTCCTTTTCGCATCGATGGTTAAAGATAAGTTGGAGATGATCAAATCGAGTTTCGCTCTTTTCTCATAAAGAGCCCCTAAATGGATTTCGTAGAGGGAGAGTATATCGACATTCGGGTCATCGAGAATCTCTTTAATCGTAGAGAGTTCAATATCAAATGCTGTTAAGAATAAAATGGATTGAATTCGGTCTAAATCTTTTGAATCATAGAAGCGATAATTGGATTCGTTTCGCCGGCTTGAAACGAGCCCTTTTTCTTCATAAAACCGTAGTGCCCTTTTAGAGAGTCCGGTTAGTTTTGATACTTCATCGATTGAATACGTCATCTTTTCACCACCAATAACAGTATAAACCTTTACGTTACGTTAATGTCAAATATATTTTAACA
>CAZXLG010000135.1:0-2335 GCA_964641335.1 uncultured Paracholeplasma sp. | reverse complement strand
AGTATGAGTTACCTCAAAACGATACTAATCCTTGTTATAACCTCACACATTATAACAGTTTAATTTTGTGTTGTAAAGTGTTTTATAACGAATCTACAAATAGACCAATAAAGAATGAAATGGCCGCAACCGTCAAGGCAATCACTGTCATGGTGATAAAATTTTTGAATAACGGTTGTTTTTTTGCAATTGATATATAGTAGTTAAAAGCGAATATGATCAATATCACAATGCCAATCATCACAGCCAATGAAATGAGTGGGGTACTGATCAAGAAATACGGTAATATGAGCAACGATACCACAGTGACATAAGCAACAAGTGTGTAAAGCGCGTTGATGAGTGGGGTTTCATGGTCATCTTGTTTTCTCGATAAGAATTCAGATGCGGCCATACTGAGTGCTGCACTAATCCCAGTAATTAAGCCTAAAGTACCCACTTTCATAGAATTATTAATCGCTAGTGTAAAACCAGCCAGTGCACCACTAATTTCAACGAGTGCATCATTCATCCCAAGGACAACCGAGGATGCGAACAGTAATTTTTCATCATTTAGAATGCTCTTTAGTGCTTCCTCATGCGATTTTTCATCTTTAAGAATCCCTTTAAGTTCATCGATTTCATCCATCACAACACGATAGGATTTTCTTGAGTGAGCTTCTAATTTTTCGAATATTCTTAACGTAAAAATGATTCCAAGGACGTACATCATCACGGTATAATACATCAATTTGATCGAAGGTAATTTGTAATCAATGCTGACTGCTTTTTTACCCAAATAGGTATTGAAGATATCCAGATGCTTCTTTTCTTGATCGGCAATATTTTCAAGAATTAAACGGTTTTCTGTCTTCTTTTGTCTTTTTGCTAGACGCATGTAAAGATGGTAAGCCAAAGACTCTTCTCGTGCAAATTCACGATAAGTTCTTTTTTGTTTTTCAGATAACATTTGCATAGTTTCGCCTCGTATGAGTTACATTATAAGGCCTCTAAAGGATACAATCAAGAGTATTATATAAATAATAGGAAGATTAATTATAAATAAGCGTCACTAATCTTTTCTTTATAACTTGTGTTATAATCTTTTTAGGTGATATTTAATGCAAAGACTAACTACAAGACCCATCAAAGTGGGCAATTTAATCATGGGTGGTAACAACCATGTATATATCCAAAGTATGACAACAACGTATACCAAAGACGTTGAAGCAACTGTGAAACAAATCCATCAACTTGAAAAAGCAGGTTGTGAAATTGTTAGGGTCGCGGTACTCGATAAAGTCGACGCAGCGGCTTTAGGAGAAATCAAACGTCAAATCCATATCCCACTGGTTGCGGATATTCATTTTGACTATAAGTTAGCCTTAGAAGCGATTAATCAAGGCGTCGATAAGATCCGTTTAAATCCAGGCAATATCAAAGACCGTACTAAAGTAGAACTCGTTGTGAATGCCTGCAAAGAAAAAGGCATTCCAATTCGTATTGGGGTCAATAGTGGTTCATTACCTGATGGCTTAGAACCTACTGCAGAAAACATGATTAAAGTGGCTAAAGGCCATGTTGAAATCTTAGAAAGCATGAATTTCTTTGATATCGCACTCTCATTAAAAGCGACCGACATGAATTTAATGATTGAAACCTACCGTTTAGCTGCGAAAACATTCCCTTACCCACTACATTTGGGGGTAACTGAAGCAGGTACTGCATTCTCTGGCGCTATTAAGAGTGCGATGGGGATTGGGATTCTACTCCATGAAGGTATTGGGAATACCATTAGAGTATCATTAACTGATCAACCAGAAATCGAAATTAGAGCTGCTAAAGAGATTTTAAAAAACCTCAATTTACGTAACGATATTCCAAACCTCATCAGCTGTCCTACGTGCGGGCGCATCCAATATGATATGATTGATATTGCTAAACGCATTGAAACCTACCTACAAGGCGTCAATAAACATATTAACGTGGCAATTATGGGTTGTAAGGTCAATGGTCCAGGGGAAGCGAAACACGCGGATATTGGTGTTGCCGGGGGTAAAGGCGAAGCTGTTATCTTCAAACACGGTCAAATCGTTAAGAAGATTAAGGAAGCTGAAGTCTACGATGAACTTGTCAAAATGATTGATGAGTATTAATATAAACAAACTACTTAGACTAGGATAAAACCTAGTCTTTTTTATTCAAAAAAAAGGAAAGCGATTAACGCTTTCCTTGATCGTATGGTTCTCCGGCTGCTCGAGGACCTTGTGAGTTCTTTGAGGTTAGTGCCAATAAGATGAGTGTCACCAAGAATGGTGTCATCGATATGATATCTTTAGGTAAATGTCTAAAGAAT
>CAZXLG010000134.1:0-2338 GCA_964641335.1 uncultured Paracholeplasma sp. | reverse complement strand
GTCGATCGATTGGCTCAATCTGTAGAAAATAGTCCCGCATCCAATATTGGTATTGGACATACCCGTTGGGCAACCCACGGGAAAGTAAACAAGATTAATGCGCACCCGCATTACTCTCGTTCACGTCGTTTCATATTAGTACACAATGGCGTTATTGAAAACTATCGCGAACTTAAAGAACAATACCTTCAAGGCGTGAAGTTTGAAAGTGACACCGATACAGAAGTTATTGCACAATTGATTGATACATTTGCAGGCACACTCAATGTTGAGAATGCGATATTAACAACCCTTAGATTACTGAAGGGTTCTTACGCGTTGTTAATTTTAGATCAACAAAACCCTGAACAATTTTACGCTGCCAAATACAAGAGTCCACTCTTGATTGGTCGTGGTAAAGAAGGGGTCACCGTCGCATCCGACCTGATGGCGCTCATCGGTTATAGTGAAGAATACCTACCCCTAGAAGATAAAACCTTCTTGGTTGCTAACCGTGATCATGTGCAATTATATGACATCAATCATAGCCCATTAAATCCAAAATTCAGCGTGATCGATATGAAAAACGGTGACGTTGAAAAAGGTGAATATGCGCACTTTATGTTAAAAGAAATTCACGAACAACCCTCGGTTGTTCGTCGTATAATATCTAATTACTTTGATGATGGAAAATCACGTATTGATGCGAAAATACTCAATGATATCAAAGCATCTGATCGTATCTATATTTTAGCCGCAGGCACCTCGATGCATGCCGGTTTAATTGGAAAAACCTTATTTGAAAAAATGGACTCAATTCCTGTTGAAGTACACATCGCGAGTGAGTTTGCTTATCAAAAACCACTGCTCTCTAAGAAGCCGTTTTTCATCCTCGTTTCACAGTCGGGTGAAACCGCAGATTTAAGAGCTTGCTTAGTGAATATCAAAGAAATGCATTATCCAATCTTAACCATCACAAACGTGCCAACCTCCACATTAGCGAGAGAAGCGAATTACTTCTTAGAATTACTCGCTGGTCCTGAAATCGCAGTAGCGTCCACGAAAGCGTATGTTGCACAGGTTGCAGTACTTGCCTTAATTGCCTATGAATTATCCAACAAAGATTTTGATATTAGAGAAGAATTAACGAAAGTTGCTCTATCGATTGAAAACTTCCTTTCTTGTCAAACAATCTTAGACGTTACACGTTATCTTTTAACCCATAGAAACTGTTTCTTTATCGGTAGAGGATTAGATTACTATACAGGTCTAGAAGCTGCTTTAAAGCTTAAGGAAATTTCTTATATTCAAACAGAAGGATTCGCTGCTGGTGAACTCAAACACGGTACCATCGCTTTAATCGAAGAAGGTACACCTGTCATCGCTTTAATCAGTGATCCAAAGATTTCACACAACACTAGAAACAATCTCAATGAAGTCATCGCACGTGGTGCGAGAACCATTCGAATTGTCACGAGTGAAGTAGCTGAACCTGGGGATGAAGTCGTGGTAGATTCAGTGCATCCACTACTCACCCCAATGGTCATGGTTGTGCCTACACAATTATTGGCATATTACGCTGCACTAGAACGTAGTTTTGATATTGATAAACCAAGAAATCTCGCTAAGAGCGTAACTGTTGAATAGGAGACTAAGATGGGAAAATACTTTGGAACGGATGGCATCCGTGGTGTTGCTTTTGAAAAATTAAACGCTGAGCTCGCCTTTAAAGTCGGTTTAGCGATTGGCAAAGTGGTCAAACCAAAACAAATTGTCATTGGTACAGATACAAGACAATCGAATAACATGCTCGCATACTCACTCGCTTCAGGCGCGATGAGTCAAGGCGTCGATGTGTTATTCGCTGGTGTTGTTTCAACCCCAATGATTGCGTATTATAGTGAGATGCATCAAATCATCGGTGTAATGATTACTGCATCCCACAATCCGTATTATGATAATGGAATTAAAGTCTTTGATAAAGGCTTTAAAACCGTCGATGAACTAGAACTCAAGATAGAAGCAGTGATGGATCACGGTCCATTTGATGTCTTAGATAAATGGGGTAATTTAACCCTTACTGAAGAAGTTGAAAAACTTTATCTAGCCTTCTATGGAAAACTTGGATTAAAACCAAGCAAACTATCGATTGTTTACGATAGTGCTCATGGGGCTAGTTATCAAATCGCAAACAAACTCTTTAATAAATATCATAAACACACCCATCAAATTAACAATCAACCGGATGGATTAAACATCAATGTTGAATGTGGTTCTACCCATATGGAAATGATTGCTGAAGTTGTTAAATCTAGAAAAGCAGATATCGGATTCGCCTTTGATGGCGATGCTGATAGAT
>CAZXLG010000133.1:0-2341 GCA_964641335.1 uncultured Paracholeplasma sp. | reverse complement strand
CAACAATCGCACAGGCGAGGTAGTCACACTTGGCGCACCCTCTAATCATGTTCATCTTCATCATTTTTGAAATGATCGTACTTTATTATCTATCAGCTAATGGTTATAAATATAGTACAAGAAAACTATTGCTTGTGATCACCATTACCAATTCGCTTAGATTTCTCATTTACGGATTTGATTTACCACTAGCCGTATACATTGGCATCAGTTTGATTCGTAGTTTAACCATGGGGACCATGCTTTATGTCACGATTAGATACATTGAAGAGATTGTCCTACCAAAGAATATTACCTTAGGTATTCTGGTGTTTTCAAGTTTCAGAAGTTTATTTACCGCGATGGTGACGCTATCGGGTGGGGTCATCACGGATCACGTCGGTTACCGGCCTTTCTATTTAATGGCCGCTTTTATTGCTTTAATTGCGTTAGGATTTATTGACTATCAAAAACCAAAAGTATCATGAATATGATATAATAGACAAGGATGTGATAACATGTTAAAAATAGGCGAAACAAATCAATTGAAAGTCAAACGTAAAACAGACATCGGGTATATGCTAACCGATGGTGTTGAAGACGTTTTTTTACATTTCAATGAAACCAATCACCAAACGCTACAAGATAACCAAACCGTATCTGCATTTTTATATTATGATTTTAAATCGCGCTTAGCTGCGACGCTTTCAACACCAATCATCACTGTAAATCACGCAGACTTCGTATCAGTCAAAGAAATCAATCATGAACTAGGTGTGTTTGTCGGCAACAATATCTCAAAAGATATGCTCGTGTCTAAGGACTATCTACCTTATGATTTGACGTTATGGCCCGAAAAGGGTGACACTTTATATTGTATTTTAAAACTCAAAAATCGTTTGGTTGCGAAACCACTCAATAAAGTGGAAATCAATTTAAAGCCAGAAACCAAACTAGAATTACATCAACATGTAGATGCATTTGTCATCCATGCTGGTAAAGAAGGTTTGAATATGATGACTGAACAAGGACACCTCATATTTGTGCACCATACACAAATGCGTCGTAGTTACCGTTTAGGTGAAAAGGCCAATGTCAGAATTGCTCGAGTCAATGAAGATGGTTATAGTGGTTCATTGATCGAAGTTAAAGAAAAAATGATGGATCAAGATGCTGAAATGATATATGAATACCTCGTTTCAAATGGCGGTAAGATGTCATTCACGTCGGATTCTGATAAAGACCTCATCTATGAAACTTTCAAACTATCGAAGAAAGCTTTTAAACGCGCATTAGGGCGTTTATACAGCGAAAGAAGGGTCATCATTGAAGATGCCCAAACACTACTCGTTAAAGGTGAAAAATAATGGATAAAAAATTAGTTGAAACAATTACCGCTCGCGACAAAGATTTTGCGCAGTGGTATACCGATTTATGTATTAAAGCAGAATTGATGGATTATAGTGATGCCAAAGGGTTCATCATCTATCGTCCTTATGGATACGCAATTTGGGAAAATATTCAAAAATATTTAGACCAAAGATTTAAAGAAACCGGCCATGAAAACGTCTATATGCCAATGGTTATTTCAGAATCATTGTTCCAAAAAGAAAAAGACCACGTTTCTGGATTCGCACCAGAAACAGCATTCATGACCACTGCTAACGGTGATGAAGGCGAAAAACTCATCATTCGTCCTACCTCAGAAGTACTATTTTGCCAACACTACTCTAAAATTGTCTCTTCATATCGTGATTTACCTAAAAAATATAATCAATGGTGTTCGGTTGTGCGTTGGGAAAAAACAACCCGTCCGTTCTTAAGAGGTAAAGAATTCTTATGGCAAGAAGGTCATACGATTCACAGAACTGAAGTTGAAGCTAGAGCAGAAACTTTAGGGATGCTTGATATTTATAACAATTTAGGTAAAGATTTACTCGCAATCCCGTTTGTTACTGGTAGAAAAACCGAAAAAGAAAAATTTGCTGGTGCTGTTGAAACCTATGCCATTGAAGCATTGATGCATGATGGTAAGGCTTTACAATCGGGTACTTCACACTATTTTGGTGATGGATTTGCGAAAGCATTCGACATTAAATTCCAAGATAACGATAATCAAGTGAAAAATGTATTCCAAACATCGTGGGGTGTTTCAACCCGTTTAATTGGTGCGGTAATCATGGTTCATGGTGATGATGAAGGGTTGGTATTGCCACCTTATGTTGCACCGACACAAATTGTGATCATTCCAATTCAAAGCCAAAGAGCTGAAGTCATGGAAGCCTCTAATCACTTGTTTGATGCTTTGAAAAAAGCAGGTTATCGTGTGAAATTAGATGATTCCAATCGTACACCAGGTTGG
>CAZXLG010000132.1:0-2452 GCA_964641335.1 uncultured Paracholeplasma sp. | reverse complement strand
CATCGAAAAGAATAAATTGAGTTTATACTACAACGCTAAAATATTAAAAACCATCATTGGTTCAGCTGCTAAACTCGATTCTATCCAAACGATTGTCAAATCGGAATATCAGGTGTTAGGTGATACCTTACGTATGGTTATTCTGACAGACTTCATTAAAAAAGAACATCAATCTAGCATCCATACCAACGACCCTTTAACCACCATCGGAACAACCACACTGTTTGAAGCTGTTAGAAGAGCGTTACCTAAACATCCAAAACTAGCCTTATTATCTGGAAGTTTAGTCATATTACCACTATCCGTTCAACCCATTATAAACAACCATCTAGACTGGGTTGAAACCGCCTATACAATGACTCCGATTTCAACTGAGTTCATGAGTGTCACGTTCACTGGTAAGAACAAACAAAAGGTCAAACTCATCACAGCGCTATTTGAAGCAGGTGACATCGAAATCATCATCGGTACGGCTTCACTACTCGGTGAAGGCTGGGATTCCCCAGCCATCAACAGTTTGATTCTAGCCTCTTATGTAGGCTCATTTATGTTATCCAATCAAATGCGTGGTAGAGCGATTCGAGTGGATCACCGAAATCCCAATAAAGTCTCCAATATTTGGCATCTAGTTTCAATTGAACCAGACATCGATGAATCGGATATAAAGAACAATCGACTCATCCAACCCTCGGTTGAATACTCTAGAAAAATCATTCATTCAGCAGACTTTGAAACCCTGAAGAAACGATTTGATTGTTTTATGGGTCCTGGCTATTCATCTACAAAGATTGAAAGCGGAATTGATCGTATCGATATCATCAAACCCCCGTTTCACGCATCAAAATATGATCAAATCAATCACCACATGCTAGAAAAATCTAAACAACGTGAATCCGTGAAACTCGCTTGGGAACAAGGGGTAGAAGTGTACGATGATTATGGGGTATTTGAACGTGTAGAACTCGAGAAACCGTTGATCCCTAGCGGAGCGTCATTTTATCATTACGCCCGCGAAATGATGTTAATAACCCTCTTTATGACACTTCAAATTTTTGGTCGAGTACAAACACAAAGCTCTGATTTAAGAATAATATTGTTCTATTTTGCTTATCTGATAATCGTCATCGGAATATTCATTTCTACTTTGACGTTATTCAAATATTTATCACCACTAAATTACATCAAATGGTTGGGTATAGCGATCGTAAATACCTTAAAAGAACATCAGCTCATCGAATCTTATCACGCCAAGGTTAGGGTTCAACAAGATGAGTTTAAAATTCACACCTTTATTGAATTATCAAACGCCACACTACATGACCAACACGTATTTACGAACACGATGAAAGAAGTCTTTTCTAAGATTGAAAATCCTCGATATCTGATTGTTCAAAAAGGATTATTTGGACTGAAGTATCGCGTTAGTTTCAACGCGCCATCTATAATCAGTAATGCTGAAACATCTTCAACCCTTCAAAAACATCTATCGAATGTTTTAGACCGTTATGAACTCATCTATACGAGAAGTATCGAAGGCAGAAAACATCTTCTAAAAGCGAAACATAAATCATTTATAAACCAAAGTGAAAAACAGCTCCAAAAACTTAGAGCAGTGAATAAAAAATAACAAAAGTGAGGTTATGAACATGGATCTATCAATTCAATCCAATAAAGCATTAATTCAATGTACCAAATGGATGATTATCTTGATGGTACTCATCATTCCAATTCAAGTCATGATTTTCATGATTTCACCCATGCCAGAGGATGGGTTGGGTTTTCTAACTCTTATGAATAACAATCCTTTATTAGGATTACTTCATATGGATTTACTCTACTTATTCAACAATACGTTTCTGATTTTCTTTTACATAGTGCTTTATATCACACTTAAAGAAAAACATACCGCTTTACTCAATATAGCCTTAATCACGGGTATTGTAGGAGCGATCCTATATTACACATCTAACCGTAGCGTAGAAATGTTGTTGTTAGCAGAAAAGTTTTATAGTGCAGAAGATATCTCAATTAAAATGGTGTATATCGGGATTGCGAATAGCTATCTCGATATATGGAAAGGCACTGCCTTCAATACCTATTATGTGTTAAGTGCGATTTCACTGATTTTATTTAGTATCGTCATGATCAAATCCGATGTTTATTCAAAAAAGACAGGGATCATTGGATTGATTTCTGGGCTATTGATGATTGTCCCTTCAGGGTTTGGAATGGTAGGGCTAATTATGTCACTATTATCTTTAATACCGTGGATACTATTTTCTATATTGGTTGTGATTCGGTTACATCAATATACAACCTACAATTACAAAAAAATAACAAAATCGATTTAGGGTTTGAAGTCATTATGAAATATAGTATAATGAAAAAGGTTGAACGGTTACGGGGAATCTGTTTGACTCACTGTTAAGGGGCTAAGCTTTGCTTAGTCCTT
>CAZXLG010000131.1:0-2533 GCA_964641335.1 uncultured Paracholeplasma sp. | reverse complement strand
CTACTTCACTCGTGACAATTCGAATGGTTCTCGCACCACGTGCGATGACTTCATTTAAATTACTTCTGGTGTTGTGTGAAATCTTTGGATCAGAGATAATCGCGATCACAGGTGTACCTTCTTCAATTAAAGCGATGGTACCATGTTTTAATTCACCAGCCGCGAAGCCTTCAGTTTGAATATAAGAGATTTCTTTGAGCTTTAAGGCTGCTTCTAGTCCTGTATAGTAATCTAACCCTCTACCGATGAAGAAACAGTTTCTATGGGTGAGTAGGTATCTTGTGGTATCTAAAATGGTTTGACAAGATAAGAAGTTTTCAATCGATAAAGCGACCTTCGTGAGTTCTTCTCTAATATCAAACTCTTTAGTTGATAATTCATAAGCAATTAATGCGAGTACAGCAACCTGTGCGACATACGCTTTGGTTGAAGCGACGGCGATTTCAGGACCTGCAAATAATTCTAAGAAGTAGTTCGCTTCTCTCGCGAGTGTTGAGGTAGGTACGTTGGTTACAGTTAAAATTGGATAGTTCATTTCCTTGATGTTCACAAGGCACGCTCTTAAATCCGCTGTTTCACCTGATTGTGAAACTAAGATGAAAAATGGCTTCTTAGAAAGCAGTGGTTTTTGATAAGCAAACTCACTCGCGATATGTACTTCAACTGGGATTTGATCAAGTTTTTCAAATAGGTTTTTACCAATTAACCCAGCGTGCATTGAAGTGCCTGCAGCGAGAATATATATTCTATCTGATGACTTAATGTCTTCTAGTATTTTCGCATCAATACGTGATTTTCCGTTATCAAAGTAGTTTGAAACAATTCTACGAACGACGGATGGTTGTTCGTGAATTTCTTTTAACATGAAGTGTGCGTATTCGCCTTTTTCCACGTCATCATTGGTCATATCTATGACTTTAAATTTAGGCTGAAGTGGACTATGGTTGATGTCATATAATTGGACATAATCACGGCTCGCTACTAAGAAGGTTTTATCTTCAAGCGGTAGATATTCTTCACTATAACCAATGAGTGCCATTAAGTCTGAAGCGACGGTGACACCTTCTTTTCCTCTACCGATTAATAGTGGACTCTTATATTTAGCGGCGAAGAAGTGTTCCGGGTTTTGTTGATCTAAAATAAGTAAGGCGTAAGAACCTCTAAGTAATCTTAGGGTAGTTAAAATGGCGTTTTCGACATTGAGTGTCCCCGCAAAGGTTTCAATGAGTTGTGCAATGACTTCTGTATCTGTGTCGCTTTCGAATTTGACACCTTGAAGGTATTGTTCTTTTAATTGATGGTAGTTTTCAATGACACCATTATGGACTATGATAAAACGACGTGAACGAGAGTAATGCGGGTGCGCATTCACTTTGTTCACCTTACCATGGGTTGCCCATCTGGTGTGACCGATACCGATGTTTGAATTCGGTGTATTTTGAACAGATTCTGCCAATTTATCTACTCTACCTTGGTCTTTATACACATCATAGACTTGATATCTGGTATTAAAAAGACTCATACCAGCTGAGTCATATCCACGATATTCTAGTCTTTTTAATCCGTCTAAGATGACGTCTTTAGCTTCCCTATTACCGATATATCCGACGATTCCACACATAAAGAGATGCTCCTTTATTAATGTTCTATTCCGTTAACTTTATAAGTCTTAACGACGCTAGAAACCAAGCGTTTAATTTCTTCATTTGATTTATCTTCGAATGTTAGAAGGATATCTACTAATGATAATTCTTCGTCACATACTTCTCTTTGTTTTTCAATGTATATCTTGTCGTTATCGGTTGCTTTATGATCTGTATAATTATGATCAACAAGTAACTCTTCAAATAGTTTTTCACCCGGTCTTAATCCAGTGAATTCAATCTGAATGTCTTTATCTGGAATGAGTCCTGCAAGGGAAATCATCTTCCTAGCTAAGTCTACAATCTTCACAGGTTTACCCATATCAAGAATAAAGACTTCGCCGCCTTTAGCGTAAACAGCAGATTGTAAGATTAAACTAACAGCTTCCGGGATGGTCATGAAGAAACGGTTGATTTCAGGGTGAGTAACAGTTACAGGGCCACCATCTTCAATTTGTTTTTTAAATAGCGGAATGACTGAACCATTTGAACCTAAGACGTTACCAAAACGAACAGCCGAGAACTTAGTACCGTTTTCTTTTTGTTGATTTTGAATGACAAGTTCGGCGAAACGCTTTGTCGCCCCCATGACATTGGTAGAACGAACAGCCTTATCAGAAGATACTAAAACAAACTTCTTCACACCATATTTATTCGATAAATCAGCGGTATTGTATGTACCAATGACATTTGTTCTAACCGCTTCAACCGCACTATCTTCCATTAAAGGTACATGTTTGTATGCGGCTGCGTGGAACACGATGGTTGGTTTAAATTCTTTGAATATCGTTTCTAATCTTTGCTTATTATAGACGGATCCAATTCTTACAATCAAATTGAGATCATGACTTCTATTTTCTTTACTAAACTTTCTTAAAAGTTCTTGTTGA
>CAZXLG010000130.1:0-2555 GCA_964641335.1 uncultured Paracholeplasma sp. | reverse complement strand
GATGCTTTGATTGAAAAATTTGATGTCCGTAGTGCGAATGGTCGAAAAACCAAGACAAGAAGTATGAGTGGTGGTAACCAACAAAAAGCGATTATCGCGAGAGAGTTATCTCGTAATACCGATTTGGTCGTTGCTGTTCAACCTACGAGAGGTCTTGACGTTGGTGCGATTGAATATATTCACCATCAACTCATCAATATGAGAGACCAACAAAAAGCAATTTTAGTATTCTCACTAGAACTCGATGAAGTCTTTAACTTAGCAGACCGTATTTTAGTCATGTATGAAGGCGAAATTGTTGCTAATCTAGATGCGAAGAAAACCAACCAAAACGAATTAGGCTTATATATGTCTGGTTCTAAACGAGGTAATAAGCTATGAAGAAATTTTTACAATTAGAATCGACCGAAAAAATCATAGCGACCCTAATTTCCATATTTGCAGGGATGATGTTTGGCTTAGTTGTCATGTTACTTATCAATCCTAGTATGGCTTTTGGTGGCTTATCCGCGATTTTACTATCAGGGGTTACCAATGGATTACCTGGCTTTGGGAGTGTCTTATTTAATGCAGCACCACTCATTTTAACCGGACTTGCAGTAGCATTCGCGTTTAAAACAGGTTTATTCAATATTGGGGTCTCTGGTCAATTGATGATGGGAGCTTTTGTTGCAGTATTTATCGGTGTTGAATGGGGCTTTTTAGGACCAATCCACTGGATCGTAGCAATGATTGGTGGTATTTTGGGTGGGATGCTTTGGGCATTGATTCCAGCATTATTGAAAGCCTATCGCAACGTGCATGAAGTTGTTGCGACCATCATGATGAACTATATTGCCATGTATGTATCAAAAATGCTGATT
Organism: uncultured Paracholeplasma sp.; assembly: GCA_964641335.1. GTDB lineage: Bacteria > Bacillota_I > Bacilli_A > Acholeplasmatales > UBA5453 > Paracholeplasma. Next base: position 1,692 of record CAZXLG010000130.1, on the reverse strand, counting down.
GAAGCAACCATCTATGATACAGTAAGACAAGAAGCTAGAGAAGTTATCGCTTCAGGTCGTATTCCTAAACTATTCTTAGATAGTATCTTCGACTTTAATAAATTAAATGGCGGTATCATTTTCGCTCTGATCGTCGGTGTACTCATTTACATCGTTCTTGAAAAAACAACCTTTGGGTTCCAACTCAAAGCGGTTGGGTTCAACCGTGATGCGGCTAAATATGCAGGTGTTAATGATAAACGTAATATTGTATACTCATTACTCATTTCAGGTGCAATTGCAGGTTTAGCTGGTGCTATTATCTATTTAGTACCAGGTACTGGGATTAAACTTGAAACAAAATATGCGATATCACCCTATGGATTCCAAGGGATTGCAGTTGCGTTACTCGGTATGAGCAACCCAATTGGTACGATTTTCTCTGGTTTATTCTTAGGTTATATTGAAGCAGCGAACCAAGAACTACAATCTTGGGACTTCAAACGTGAAATCATCGATATTATTTCTGCCAGCATTATTTATTTCTCTGCGTTCACACTCTACTTCCAAAAATATGCGAAGAAGTACATAAACAAAGCATTTGAAAAGAAGGGTGGTGCTTCTCATGAGTAAATACCTAACTAAACGTAATATTTGGATTGCAATTGCATTTGTTGTTTATATCTTAGTAGCGCTTTGGAATAACAGCAGTTTCTATAATCTTGTGAGATGGACACTTTATTCAACTATTCCGCTCGCAATGGTTGCGATGGCTGGATTATATTCAGAACGTTCAGGGGTAGTCAACATTGCACTTGAAGGGATCATGTTATTTGGTGCCTTCGTGGGTATTTTAACCTTGAATAACCTTCAACACATGGGATTAGATGGACAGCTTATTTTAATCTTAACCGTTCTTATTGGTGGTATTGCGGGGTTAGCATTCTCACTATTACACTCCTTTGCTTCGATTACGATGAAGTCAAACCAAGTCATATCCGGTACGGCTCTAAATATGCTAGCTGTTGCGCTTGCAATTTTCGTCGGACGTGCATTATCCTCTTCTGGAACAGAAGAAATCGGGTTTACCGACCGCTATAAATTAAGTATTCCAGTGTTAAAGGATATTCCATTCATTGGAGATATCTTATTTGACAATGTCTACTTAATCACCTTAATCGGGTTATTCGCATTCATTGTAGCAGCCATCATTGCTTATAAAACACGTTATGGGTTGAGATTACGTGCCTGCGGTGAAAACCCACACGCGGCAGATGCTGCAGGGATCAATGTCTATAAAATCCGTTATGTATCTGTATCTATTTCAGGATTCTTAGCAGGTATGGGTGGGGTCATCTTAATTGTCCCAACTTCAACATCCTTTAAAGCTTCGATTTATGGGTATGGGTTCTTAGCATTGGCTGTACTTATTTCTGGACAATGGAAACCAGCGAGAGTCATGGTATTCTCATTACTATTTGGATTCTTAATGAATCTATCCAACGGGATTACCTTAGTTCAAAGTGCTTTTGATGGCTTAAGAGCGAACGAATCACTCTTACAAGGGTTATATAACAATTTATACTTATTCTTTAGACATTTACCTAAAGATATCATATCGATGACACCATTCTTGGTGACGCTCATCTTATTGGCATTAACCTCGAAGAACTCACAAGGTCCTCGAGCAGCTGGAGAACCATACGATCAAGG
>CAZXLG010000129.1:0-2679 GCA_964641335.1 uncultured Paracholeplasma sp. | reverse complement strand
GCTGGTTTGGATAGGAAGCCCCCACTTCTATTAAGTGGTGGGTAGTTCACCATAAAGAAACTCGACTTAAGCATAAAATCATTGAAAAATGTAAGCCTTATGCTAAACTAATAAAGGAGGTATGTTATATGCACTATAAAAAATCTATTTGCTATTCTGGGTATCGATTGAACCAAAGTCCAATCACCAAAGTGTACCCATCAAAACAAGAAATATTAGAAGATTTACAACTATTGATCCGCGATGGGTATGAACAAATTAGGATGTATGACCCAGGTATGCATGCGAGATTAACCCTTGAAGTGATCAAAGAACACAACTTACCACTCAAGGTCATGCAAGGCATGGACTTAGATGGAGAAGTCATTAACTATAATGTGGGTTGGGGTGAACCACTCAAAACCAAAGATATCATTCAAAATAAGAAGAACAATCTGAAGCAATTGGATGCGCTGATTGAACTAGCGAATCAATATCCAGAGATCATCAACTACGTATCTGCAGGGAATGAAAATACCTCAGACTGGAATCCAAAGATGGTTGCAGTTGATACGCTTGCACATTACATCCGTACCTTAAAAGCCAGCATTAAGCAACCAGTCACTTTTTGTGAAGGCATTTACTTTTGGAATACCACTGCTTTACCGCTAGTAAAAGAAGTCGATTTTGTCTCGATTCACATCTATCCATTTTGGCATCGTAAACCACATGAAGAAGCACTCGACAATACGACATTAGCCTATGAAGCTACCAAAGAGAATATTAAAGATAAACCAATCATTATCACAGAAGCAGGTTGGCCAACTCAATCTAACCTTGGGACATACACTACAGCTGAATTTCAGAACAAATATGTTGAAGGTCTTGAAAACTGGGCTAAAAAGAACGATGTATTGGTCTATTACTTTGAAGCTTTTGATGAACCTTGGAAGGGTTCTGACAAACCAGATGAGCCTGAAAAGCATTGGGGCTTGTACGATTTGAACCGAAATAAAAAGTAAATTGTAAGCGTTTTTAAAAATAGTCACTTAAATCATTGACAAAGCATGAAGACTGCGTTTTAATAGAGGTGTGAGTACGAAAACCGATATTAAAAAATAGTCTTTTTCTTTTAGAAAAAAGACGGAAGGCAAGGGACAAGGCATTGTTTAAGAGTGCGTATTTAGAGCGAGTGTTTAACGATGTAGTCAAAAAGGACAACAATCAACCCGAATTTATTCAAGCGGTTGAAACGTTCTTTTTATCGATGGATGACATCATTTCGATGACACCGCAAATCGAGAAGTATGGGATTATGGAACGATTGGTTGAACCAGAACGCCTAATCCATTTTAGAGTTACTTGGGTAGATGATCAAGGCATTACACGTGTGAACCGTGGTTATCGTGTCCAATTTTCATCTGTATTAGGACCTTACAAAGGTGGATTAAGATTCCATCCAACCGTGAATGCTTCTACAATGAAGTTTTTAGGGTTTGAACAAACGTTTAAAAACGCTTTAACTGGCCTACCAATGGGTGGGGCTAAAGGTGGAAGTGACTTTTCACCAATGGGTAAATCCGATGGTGAAATCATGCGTTTCTGTCAAAATTTTATGATTGAACTATACCGTCATATCGGACCAGACACAGACGTCCCTGCAGGGGATATCGGTGTCGGTGGACGCGAAATTGGGTATCTTTATGGCATGTATAAAAAGATCCGTAACGAATCCACTGGTGTCATGACCGGTAAAGGATTAACCTATGGGGGTTCTTTAGTTAGAAAAGAAGCAACCGGTTATGGGCTCTGCTATTTCGTCTCAGAAATGCTTAAAACCTACCGCTCAGACCGTTTTGATGATAAGAGAGTCATTGTCTCAGGATCTGGTAAAGTCGGTCTATACGCAGCCATTAAAGCCCATGAACTTGGTGCGAAAGTTGTGGGTATGTCCGATGTTAATGGGTATATTTATGACCCTGAAGGCTTAAAGATGGATTTAGTCACAGAACTTGCAAGCAATGGAGAACTTAGTCAAAAATACCATGAGAAGAGCGGTTGTGTGTATGGTAAAGACCCTAGAGATTTATGGAAAGTACCGACAGACATCGCGATGCCATGTGCCATCCAAAACGAATTAGACTTAGAGTCTGCACAGCACCTCGTTAAGAATGGTTGTTACTTAGTTGCAGAAGGGGCGAATATGCCATGCACCCTAGAAGCTGAAAAGTACTTCACTGAAAATAAGATTTTATTCGCCCCAGGTAAAGCAGCGAATGCTGGTGGTGTCGCAGTATCCTTATTTGAAATGAGCCAAAACGCCATGCATTATCCGTGGCCTTATGATGAAGTCGATGACAAACTCAAAGGTATCATGAAAGAAATTTTCTTCAAATGCTATACAGCAGCACGCAAATATAAAAACCCTTATGACCTCATCAGTGGCGCGAATATCGCAGCCTTCCTTCGTGTCTATGAAGCGATGATGGACCAAGGTATTCAATAACAAACATATAAAACCGTACCTCAATTATAGGTACGGTTTTATCATATATAGAAGACGGTTATTGACACTATTTAAACAGAAATCTATTTTTATCTCTATTCCTTTAACACCCATATAAAGAATTCCCCTATCCTCTTTGGGTAGTGGGATGAATTGATGGGTTTATTTCTTTCATTTTTATTTCACAAAACCTT
>CAZXLG010000128.1:0-2707 GCA_964641335.1 uncultured Paracholeplasma sp. | reverse complement strand
ATAGTGGCTATCAAGGGTCGGTATCACACGTTTATTAAGATCTTTTTTCATCATGCCCCTCCAATACTTCTTTTGGCCATTCGATGAGAATGCCATGGTTCTTTAAGACGTTTTGATAATCAGTTAATAGCGCATCTTTTTCATAGATGTCTTTCGGTGTCACGTTATGTTGTAAAGCGTAGGCAACTAGGTATCCTGCGCTTTCCCCAATGTTCCATTCAACGGGATGTAATCTGTAACAACCATTGGTTACATGGGTAGTACCAATATTCTTACAAGCCGCGATTAAGTTCGTTGTTTTGATAGGAATGAGTGCACCAAGTGGGATTTGGAATGGGTAAGTTTCATCAAAGAAATACGTTTTGGTTTTAGTTGTCATATGTAAATCGATATGGTAGTGACCAATACCAATACGGTCTCTAAAATGAGGTGCTTGTTTTGCATAGCGTTTATTGATATCTTGTTCTCTAATGGTATAAAGCGCTTTGATACGGCGTGATTCACGAATATACGGTGCCATGGCTAAGCCATCTTCAGTGCCTAAAACTTCAGGGACTAAGCAGACTTCCTTATATCCAACGCCACCATCATCGCGACGTGCTTCAGTTTGAAGCCAATAGATCAGCGATAATGTTAATTGTTTCGCCGCAAATTGATGGTATTCACTGTTTGGATCTTCAAAGATATTCCCAAAGAAATAGTCATTTTGAGGCCAGTTAATGAGGGTCACTGAATAAGGTACCGATTGTTTAAAATGGTTCTTTTCAATGACTTGACGATAGGTAAACATCGCTGGTGTATTTTTGTAAGGACCTTCTGCAAACATGGAGAATGCACGCTTTGAACCTTGTTCAAGACCGGCAGCATACCAACTTAACACCGATTCACCAAACGGCATGATATAGTTTTTAAACTGATCATACAGCACTGGTTTTTCAAGAATTTGGGTATTATTTGGGTTAAATCCAATCGCTGCAATCCAGGTCACGGGTTGCATATCGTATGGATTTTTTTCTTTAGGTGCGTGGGGTTCTTGAGTTTCATCAAAGGATTCAGCCCCGGTAACGTAATCCGTTTCGGTAATTGGTAATAATTCACCAATGTCTGTCGCATCCAAGAAATAACTCGCTTCAAATATATGGTCTTTGTTTTGATGTTTAACCACTAAGTACTTAATGGTATCAGTTTCTTTATAAGCACCGGATGCGTAGGCTTCGGTATATATATCAAGCATACCTTCTTTAACAAATGGGTCGAGTAATTCATTGAGTAATCGTAAAGACAGTCTTGGGTCAGCTGCGTTTTTGGATACCCAGCCATTTCCTGGATTAAAGATTTTCTTTTGTTTTAAAGCATCAATGATATCAGGATGATTACGATAATAGGATCTAATATGTTCACGGAAATCACGATAGGTTTGAGTAGCCCCTGTGAATTCGATAAAATCGTGTTCATCACTAGGAACACCTTGGCTGGTTAGTTGTCCACCAATCCATTTTGTGCGTTCAATGAGGGCGGTGTGAATCCCTTGTTTGGATAGTGCATAGGCTGCCATAATGCCGCCCAATGAGCCACCGACAACGACGGCTTGATAGGTTTTTTTCATGATTTACACGTCCTCCTTTAATAAGAATTGATAGGCTTCATCAAATTGAATTTGATTAGGCATGTGTCCTGTTTCATAGGTTTTATAGGTGACCTTTGGGTGTTTTAATAAGGACACGAGTGTGTGTGGTATGACATCATCTAGGAGTCCCGCTGTTAAGAATAAGGGACACTGTATTTTAGATGTATTCAAGACTGGGTCAAAGGCTTGATAGTAGGCTAGATTTCTTTCATAATAAAAGTCTTTGTCCCAAGTATATTTTTGTTGTTTGAGCTGATAAAATTCGGCCAATGAAGGCGACCCTACGATGGATACAGCCTTTTTGAGTGGATAAATGGTTGCTAAATAAATACTGATGGCTCCACCCATTGATACCCCTATTGAATACACTTCATTGGGTTTGACACGGTCCATGAATTGAATGTATTTTTCATATAGCAATACGGCGTCTTCTGCGGACTGGGTGATGCAATAATTGATATCTTTCATCTTGACTTCATAGGGTAATGCTTCAAACGGTTTGATTCGTCTTTCCCCATGTAAAATGGTGTCTAATCCGACGACGATAAAGCCTAATCTGGCCAAATCATCTTCGCGTTTAAAGTAATCACCATCTTTGTAGCCATCAAATCCATGAAATGAAAATATAACAGGTTTTGGGTTTGGGTTATTCAATTCATAAATTGAAACAGGGATACCATCTATATGAAACTTTCTAACAATGATTTCAGTCATGGAAGACCTCTGTTTTTAAGAAAGCATAGCTATCTTCTAACATTTCTTTGGTAGAAACATGGTTTGTTTCATAGGATTTGAGGATTGTTTTAGGGAGTAGTTGATGGAGTTTCATCGCGTATTTTGGATTGACAACATCGTCTTTCGACCCAATCCCCATAAAGATTTTTTTATCTTCTAATAAATCGATATGATTCATGGGGTCGATGGTTTCATAATAGGCGAGTTTTCGTTCATAGAAAAACCCTTCGTTAAAGTGGTATTGTTTCGCCTTATCTTGGTAGTAGTCTACGAATGAGGGTGTACAAACAATACCCACAATGGTTTTTAATGATGGATCAATCGTACCCAAATAGAATGCAGTTA
>CAZXLG010000127.1:0-2725 GCA_964641335.1 uncultured Paracholeplasma sp. | reverse complement strand
TAAGTAGGTTAGATAGATATCGGATAAATCGTTTTGTGGGGTAAAGATGATTTGATTGTCTTGACTTAAGTTTGATTTCTTAAATTCAGGACAATTAACTTCATGTTGAACCATCGCGTTTCCGATGGCTGAGGCTTCTTTAAAACCTTTCACTACAGGTAACCCTGTGATGTCTGCAGTCATTTGATTGATGAGGTGATTTGCAGACCCACCCCCAATAATGATGATTTGTTTGGTTTTAATACCTGATAGGTCTTCTAAAGTCTCTAAGTGGTGTTTATATTTCGAGATTAAGCTAAGGTTAAACGTTTTGAGGTATTGAATTAATGTCTTCGGTACCGATTGATTGGTTCGAATACAATAGTGCTTGATACGCTCTAGAATGTCTTCTCCTAGTTCAAAATCAGGATGGTCTAAATCAATGATGGCTTTAAAGGGTTCTACCTTAATTTGTTCATCTAGTGCTTGATAATCGACTTGATCTAACTTAAACGCTTCGATGATTTTATTTTTAACCCAAAAGCCTGAGATGTTCTTTAAGAATCTAATCTGATGTTGATAGCCAACCTCATTGGTGTAAGAGGCATTATAAGAAGCTTGATTTATTAGAGGTTGATTGAGTATTTTCCCAATTAAGCTCCATGTCCCAGAGGAGATATACACATCTTCTTTAGCTACATCAATACTGTGAATCGCGGAGGCTGTATCGTGTGTACATACCGCAACCACAGGAACTTTCTTCATTTTTAGTGTTTCAACCAATTGATCTTTGACATAACCATAGGTTTCACCCGGTTGGATTAGTTTTGGTATCCATGTTTTTTGAAACCCAAGACGATATAGCTCTGGAATAATTTCTTTTTTAGTTGGGTTATAAAAACTGGTGGTTGATAAATTGGTGAGTTCACAACGCTTTTCACCCGTAAGGTGATAAGCGATGAGGTCCGGAATCATTAAAAATGACTCTACTTGTTCTAATAAGGCTTGTTCGTGTATGAGATCATAAGCAACTTGATAGATGGTATTGAATCTTAAATGCTGTATGCCTGTTTCTGCATATAACGCCTCTTTTGAAAAGTGGTGTCTTGTGAGAGATTCACCCTTTAATGTGCGTTCATCTCTGTAACACACAGGATTTCTAAGTAACTTCTCATCTTTACCAATATATCCGTAGTCACAACCCCAGGTATCAATCCCAATTGATATGATATTAGGTTCTACTTCAAAGGCTTTTTGAATGCCTAGATAAACTTCTTTTAGGATGGCTTCAAAATCCCATACTAAAAGAACCTCTTGTTTAATCGGTTGGTTTATAAAGCGATGAACTTCACGTTGTTTGATTGAATCACCCACGGTGGTGATGATGACACGTCCTGAGGACGCACCTAAATCCACGGTGAGGTAATGATGATTATCGTTCATAATCGCTCCAAGATTTTGAAGTATCGATGACTAAACCTTTATTTAGTCTCGATTCTTCCGCATCAAATGCTAAATAGTGACTTTCAACTGAGTAGTTGATATCTGTTAGAAATGGTGTATGATCTCTGACGGCTCTAACAAAGTCAATCAAGAGATTCTTATCACCACCGGAGTGGTAACTAAAGTCATTGGTGAGGTTTTTAATATCAATCGTAAATGGTGATTGACCATAAGGCAACACAGTGATTAGATTATCTTCTAAATCCCCTATGAGTTCTGCTTTAGTGCCTTTAATCTCAATTCGACGATGGGTCAAATAGGAGAAAGCCGTCATAGTGAAGGATGCGGAAGACCCATCTTCGAATTGTAGGTTTAAAACTTGATGATCAACTACGTTATTATCCATATCATAGACACAGCGTCCATAATTTAAGGTTCTATCTGATAAGACCTTTTTAGCGTCTTTTTCTAGACTGAAGAAGGCCATCCAACTTGGATTTTCTTCATAGAACTTAACTGCATTAAATGGGCAATCAATAGTACAATCAATACAGTTCTTAGCTGCACCTTTAGGCATATTTTCCATTTTGAAGTAGTGGAGATTTCCAAAGGATGAAATGGCTTCAACTCTTTTACCCACTAAATAGCGAATGATGTCAATATCATGACAGCTTTTAGCTAGAATCATCGGACTTGAGGTATTAGAGTTATGCCAATTACCTCTAACGAAACTGTGAGCATAATGGAGGTATCCTACGTTTTCTGTTTGATGGAGGGTTGCGATAGAACCCAACACACCTTCATCAATCAGACGTTTGATTTCTTTATAGAAATGCGTGTAACGTAATACATGCGCCACCGCAATCTTACGGTTTAATTTATTCGCTTTATCTTTGATTTCGAAGATTTCTTTTTTGCTTAACGCGATGGGTTTTTCAAGAAGAATATCATAACCGACATCTAATGCTTTCATCGCGTGATGATAATGGTCTTGATCCATGGTAGAAATAACTAAGATATCTGCTAACTTGCCTTGATTGATGAAGTGAATAAAATCGTTATAAATAGCATTTGAAGCAATATGGTAGTTCTCTTTAATCCACTGATGTTTATCGATATTCTTTTCACAAACCGCGACGAGTTCAACTTCATTACAAAATTCTTTCGCTACATTTGAAAATACGATGCCTCTTTGGCCAAAACCAAGTACTGCCATGGTTATTTTTCTCATCTTTGTTTCGTCCTTCGTAAATATAAATATAATCGCGTTGTTATCGCTGGAAACGGTTTCATTTGGTTCATC
>CAZXLG010000126.1:0-2744 GCA_964641335.1 uncultured Paracholeplasma sp. | reverse complement strand
ATGGATTGTTGGTTAAAGACCATCAAAACAATCACACCAGTTATCAATCGGTGACCACAGTGAACCTAGATGAATACATCGGTTTAGAGATCACTCATCCAGAAACTTATCACCAATTTATGCATCGTAATCTTTTCAATCATATCGATATTAAATCATCTAACACCCATATCCCAAATGGATTAAGTCAAGATATGATACAAGCTTGTGTGGACTACGATCAATTATTATCTAAATATGTTCCAGATATTCAGCTATTAGGGATTGGTGCGAATGGTCATATCGGTTTTAACGAACCAAATACACCATTTGATTCAACCACCCATATCATTAACCTCACTCAAAAAACACGTGAAGATAATGCTCGATTCTTCAACAATATCGATGAAGTCCCCACACAAGCTATAACGATGGGCATTCAAAATATTATGGATGCAAAAAAGATTATTTTAATCGCAACCGGTGCGTCTAAAGCGAAAGCTGTTTATGATATGATTTCTGGCGATGTTACACCATCACTTCCTGCTTCAATCCTTCAAAAACATCCGAATGTGGATATTTATTTGGATAAAGACGCTGCAAAACTACTCTTAGAAAAAAAATAACAGACCGCTTGGTCTGTTTTTATTTGGTACACTTGAAATTTTTCGCATTTAAGCCTAAGGTTTTCAATAAGGCTTGTAATTGGTCTTGTTCTTCTTTCGATAGCACATTCAATACAGTCATCATATTCTTCTCGTGTTGAGGGTAGATATCAGCCATAAACTCAATCCCTCTTTGGGTAAGTTCGACTTTAAATATTCGTTTATCAACTGCATCCTTAGTTCTCTTAATCAAACCTCGCTTGGTTAAATTATCAAGTACATACGTCATCGATGAGTTCGCAATCAACACTTTATCAATAATCTGTTGAACCGTTAATGCACCCTTATGGTAAAGGGCTTCAAGGGTGCCAAACTCGGATGGGTTTAATCCATAGCTTTGGATGTCTTGTTTGATTAGATTTTCTAAACTATTTTTTGCGCGAAATAGCACCGTGATTGTTTTCAAATCGTGTGACATACGGGCTCCTTTCTCGAATTATTATTACAAATTCGAAATACTATCAATAGTATATCAAAAAAAACTGGGTTTTGTCCCAGTTTTTGCATTTATTTTATAACTTTGTGTCATCAATTGTATTCAAGAAGGCCTCAAGTGGTTTGATGGTTCTTAAGATTGTACCATCTTCAAACGGGCTATCAAGTTTCGCATCTTTCATGAGTGCCACAAACCCTTTCGATCCACCTAACTTACAAAGCTTGACATAGGATGACCACGCTTCTTGATGGTCTTTATGGTTTCTAATCCAATATTGGAATGCACAGACTTGAGCGAGTGTATAGTCAATATAATAGAATGGCGATTGGAAAATATGCCCTTGACGGAACCAATAAGTACCTTTGTCTAAGAAATGGTCATCATCATAATCTCTTGAAGGAATGTATTGTTTTTCCAAGTCTCTCCAAACTTTCTTACGTTCTTCTTTGGATAGGTTTGGATTTTCATATACAACATGTTGGAACTCATCGACTAGTGCACCATAAGGTAGGAATGAAATCGCACCCGATAGGTGTGAGAAATAGTATTTTTGAGCATCTTCTTTGAAGAATAAAGGAACCCATGGCCATGCAAAAAATTCCATACTCATCGAGTGAATTTCACAGGCTTCATAACCTGGGAAGCGTTGCATCGGATTGATGAAATCTCTCGATTGATAGACTTGGAAAGCATGTCCTGCTTCATGGGTTAAAACGTCGACATCATGAGATGTCCCGTTAAAGTTCGCGAAAATAAATGGGGCTTTATATCCCGGAATAAAGGTACAATATCCACCACCCGCTTTACCTTTTTTAGAATCTAATTCTAGCAGTCCAGAGTCTTTCATAAAGGTGAAAAATTCGTCGGTTTCTTTGGATAATTCTTTATACATGGTAGTCGCTTGTGCAACTTGCCAGTTTAGGTCACCTTTAGGGGTTGGATTACCTGATAAGAAGGAAATGGTATCATAACTCTTTAAGTCTTTGATGCCTAAACGTTTCGCTTTACGTTCCACGAGTTTTTCGACAAATGGCACAACATCACGCTTAATTTGTTCTCTATAGGCTTTAACTTCCTTAGAACCATAATCGGTTCTACCTAAGCGTTTGTAGCCCAATTCAACGAAATTTGGATAACCTAATTCAACTGCTGCTTGGTTTCTAACCTTGACGAGTTGATCATATATATCATCGAGTTCAGATTCTTTAGATTGGAAGAATTCGGAAATTTTAAGTTGAGCTCTATGTCTGGTTTCACGGTCTTTACTTTGAGTAAAGGGACTCATTTGTGATAAGTTATACACTCCACCATCAAACTCGATTTGAGCAGAGGCAACCACTTTCGAATACTTACTATTGAGCTTGTTTTCTTCTTGCATGAGGGGAATAATCTTTTCGTCAAAAGACTTAATGGATACTTCAATTTGATTGAAATAGTGTTCTCCAAATACAGAAATCAACTCTTTTTTAAATGGGGAAGCATAGACGAGTTTGTCAAACTCATTGACATAGTTTTGAAGTTCTGGCGACGCTTCATCCATGAAGTTCATTTCCGCTTCATAAAATTCGTCTTGGGTGTTTAACGAGTAACGAATGGACACAAGTTGATACATCGTATCGACTTCATCCATTAAGCCAAACACTTGTTTAATAATATCCGCTTGT
>CAZXLG010000125.1:0-2865 GCA_964641335.1 uncultured Paracholeplasma sp. | reverse complement strand
GAACGCTTCTTGTAAGTATGGTAAGACATCGATTTCGATTTGATAGGTTTTACCCATTTGAATCTTTTCATCAAAATAGTTTCTTGAAGACATCGAATAAATGAGCTTATTGGTAGTTCCTGGACCCCCTTGATCAAGGTGTGCGGATTGTGCAATAAAATCAGTACGGTTATCATAAATCGGGATACCAAACCATAAGAAGTCGCCGCGTGTCCCCACTTCATTAGGATCAGAATCCTCAGGTACGACGTTTTGTAAGGTTAAGTACCATAATAATTGAGCTGCATGTTTACCTGGGTCATACGCATCTCCTGTTTTGTTTTCAACAGAGTGTACAGTGACTTCAAGTTTTAAGATCAGAGAAGCTAATTCACTCATACCCACCGATTCATTGAAGGTTTGTTCAATGAGTGCGTGGGTCCATGGTTCACCGCTTTCTCTCGGTCCATCGATGTATTCTTTAGAAGCATTGAGATCTATTCTTAGGTATCCATTGTCACTTGGGTTCATATGTAATGTTCTAGATTCTGTTGTGTAGGTATGAACGCCATTGATTTTTTGATAGGTTGCGTTTTTGACATCATGGGGTGTCCACCACTGTGCCATGAACCATACATTTCGAGTAGACGGTAAGGCTTCACCGTTATAATCTAAATGTTTTTGAATGGTTCTGCCATCGACTACAGGGCTAATCCCTAAGAGTTGAAAACCTGTTGAGAAGGTTGGATCCTCTAAGAGTTGTATGCCATCTGTATCATCAATGATGGGTTTTTCTTTTTCTTTACACCCGGATAATCCTAGTAACATAGCCATCATTAAAAGTAAGACCTTTTTCATTTGATGAATGCCTCATTGGGTGTGACGTTGAACGCTTTTGCAAGACGCTTTAAGTCTTCATCGGAAATGAGTTTATGATTTGGATACGGTTTGATGGTTAAATAGGTCATAGCGGCTTTTTCCACCGTTTCGACTAAGCCAAAAGTGGAGTCTAGTGTATCGCCGGAGGCGACGACACCATGGAGTGGCCAGAGGACCACTTTGAATGTTTTAAATTTGTCTGCTGTGTTCTTTCCGATGATGCCATTCCCTGGGATTTCCCATGGGATAATACCAACCCCTTCAGGAAATATAATGATATTTTCTGTGTTCAAAGCCCATAAAGCTTTGGTGAATGATTTTTCATCGAGTTCAGCGATCGCACTCATCATATTGAGATAAGTAGCGTGCGTATGAACGATCACACGGTGGGTTGGGTCTACTTCTAATCTCGCGATGTGTGAAGCTAAGTGTGTAGATAATTCAGAGGTTGGTCTTTCGGTTGGTTTTAATCCCCATAGGATTTCAACATGATTACCCTCAGAGGTGACTTTAACGATGCAGGCATTCGCTTCAGGGTTTTCTTTAACGTTTTTAAAATATTTCCCTGAACCTGTCACGAGTAAGTATTTACCGGCTAATGCTTTCGCATTGATTTGTAGTGGGTATAATCGACCTGTTTTAGATAAGTCTAAGTATTCTGATAATTCTTGTTCATCTAGAATGAACGAGACGTTCCCCGCGTTTCGTTCATCCCAGCCTAAGAGGTACATTCTATCGATTACATTGGAGAATTCTTGGATAAATCTTGATTCTAATATATTTTTCATCATGGTCGTTTGCCTTTCATGGTCGCTTCATACGCTTCGATGTGTTTTAAGAAGTCGATGCCAACGGGTTTATGTTCTACCTCACATAAATAGTCATAAACCAGCCCAAATGGTAATGCTTTTAATTCTTCTAGATAGGCTAATCTAGCGGTGTAATTGTGTTCTTGTTCAATCTTTTGGAGTAATGCTTTGGGTTCTAGTAATGCTTTTAACAAAGCCTTCTGAGTATTTCTAATTCCGATGACCCAAGCTGCGATACGGTTGATAGAAGCATCGAAGTAATCGAGTCCAATCGAAGTCTTCTTCAGTAAGTCATCGCGAACCAAGGCTTCTGCGATAGACATCAATTCATCACTGAGTGTTACCACATGGTCTGAATCCCATCTGACCGGTCTAGAGACATGGAGTAATAAGTGATTAACATATAACGAGATGGCTGATAACTTATCTGATACTTGTTCTGTTGGATGGAAATGTCCTGAATCTAAACATAAGGCTAGGTTATGCTTGACTGCATAACCCATATAGAACTCATGAGATCCTGTGGTATAAGATTCCGCACCAATGCCGAAGAGTTTAGATTCTAAAGCATCAATCACATTCGGTAGTTTGTTTTGATAGATTTCATCTAACGACTTTTGAAGTTGAAGGCGTGGTGTTAGTCTCGAATATGGGGTATCTTTATAACCATCTGGAATCCATAGATTACAAACCACTGGACTCTTTAAGGCTTCACCCATATATGAAGCAATCTTTCTCGATTGTTTCACATGTCTAACCCAGAAGCTTCTTACTTTTTCATCGGATGACGATAACGTAAAACCTGAAGCAGCCAGTGGATGTGAGAATAACGTTGGGTTGAAATCGAGTCCAATACCATTGTCTTTCGCCCACTTAACCCAAGACTCAAAGTGTTTCGGTTCAATGTCATCGAGTCCGATTTGTTCTTTGGTATCTAAGTAAATAGCATGTAAATTCACACGGTGTTTGAAAGGTACTAGACTGAATACGACTTCAAGATCTTGTCTAAGTTCTTGAATTGTTCTAGCGCGATAAGGATAATTTCCGGTGACGGAAATGCCTCCAGAAAGTGCTTCCTGACTGTAGAAGCCTTTCACATCATCGCCTTGCCAGCACTGAATAGAAATGGGTGTTTTTCTTAAAGTTTCAATCGCTTGGTCGACATCAACACCATAAGCGCTATAAATGGATTTCGCTA
>CAZXLG010000124.1:0-3179 GCA_964641335.1 uncultured Paracholeplasma sp. | reverse complement strand
TCATGGCCGATTTTATCAAAGAGTTCGGTTGGGAGTGGACCTTCACCGACACGGGTGGTATAGGCTTTAGTAACGCCAACAGCCCCGTTTATTAGCCAAGGAGCGATACCAACATTGATTGGTACGGATGCTGCAGTTGGTGAAGAACTGGTTACGAAAGGATATGTCCCATGATCTAAGCATAATAGTGTGCCTTGAGCCCCTTCGAATAGGACTTTCTTACCTTTGGAAATGGCTTCATTAACGAATTTTGATGTATTTTCAACATAGGGTTTCAATGCTTTTGCATATTCGCTATATTCAGCGTACAACGATTCAAAGTCGAAGCGTTCAACGCCGTATAAATCGGCGAGTTGATTTTTATATTCTAATACTTCGGATAGTTTTTGTTTAAAGATATTAGGGTCGACAAATTCCCCCATACGGATACCGCTTCTTTCAGCTTTATCGGTATAGGCTGGTCCAATCCCTTTTTTAGTGGTTCCAATCTTTTGTTTGAGTTTGGATTCTCTAATTGAGTCAAATGCCATATGGTAAGGCATGATGATATGCGCCTTATCCGAAATATGGATTTGATAGGTTTTGCCTTCGAGTTTTTTAAGTTCTTCTAAGAGTGCTTTTGGATTAATAACCATCCCATTACCAAGAACGTTATCAATTCGTGGATTCAAAATACCTGATGGAATGGTATGTAGTGCATACTTCACACCATCTAAAACAATGGTATGGCCTGCATTATTCCCACCTTGATATCTAACGACTAAATCACTTTTTTGAGCTAGATAATCGGTAATCTTACCTTTACCTTCATCGCCCCATTGTGTGCCTACGACTACAAGTGTTTGCATGTTATCCCCCTGGACTATACTTCAAAAACCACTTGTGATTTTATCATAGATAATAGGATAGTGTCAAAGCGGATTCAATATAAAAAGACAAATGCGAAATGAAAGCGCATTTGTCTTTATTATTTTAAATGATTGGTAAATACTTTTCTAATTCCCAAGCCGTAACTTTCATCTTGTATTCATCCCATTCACGTTCTTTGGCTTCAACGAATTTTTCAAATAGTTCATCGCCTAAGGCTTCTTTCATGAGAGGTGAATCGACAAAGAATTCAATCGCTTGTTTGAGGTTTTCTGGTAAATTCTTGATACCAAGACGACGACGTTCGGTATCAGACATCTTAAATAGATTTTTCTTAAGAGGGTTTAGTGCTGTGAGTTCATTACGAATACCATCTAAGCCGGATGCTAATAATACCGACATCGCTAGGTATGGGTTAGCTGCTGGGTCTACAGAACGCACTTCAATGCGTTGACCTTTACCACGTGCTGCTGGAATACGAATCATCGTACTTCTGTTAGAATCACTCCAAGCGATGTATACAGGGGCTTCATACCCAGGAACTAAACGCTTATAGGAATTCACGATTGGGTTACAAATTAGACCAAAGGATTGGGCATGTTTCATCACACCCGCGATGAAGTGTAGTGCAGTCTTACTTAATCCATTGTCAGCCGTTGAATCATAGAATACATTCTTGCCTGCTTTATCAGAGATCGATAAGTTCGAGTGCATCCCAGACCCGTTAATACCTTGAACTGGTTTAGGCATAAATGTGGCGTGATAGCCATGGCGTCTCGCTACATTTTTGACCAAAACTTTAAAGGTTTGAATGTTGTCACACGCTTCTAATGCATTATCAAAATGGAAGTTGATTTCGTGTTGACCGAACGCAACCTCATGGTGAGAGACTTCCATTTCAAAGCCCATCTTTTGAAGTTCAAGAACAATATCACGTCTAACGTCTTCAGACCCATCAATAGGGGATAAGTCAAAGTAACCTCCCATATCGGAGAATTCCATCGTTGGTTTGCCATTAGAATCAAGTTTGAATAAGAAGAATTCTGGTTCAACACCGACGTTGAATTTATCAAAGCCGAGTTTTTTCAACTCTGCGAGGTTTTTCTTTAATACAAATCTTGGGTCAGCTTCATAAGGGGTTCTATCCGATTTATATACGTCACAAATCAAACGAGCAACCTTACCAAATGGGGGTTTTTCCCATTCGAGAACAAGCCAGGTGTTTAAATCCGGGTATAAATACATATCTGCTTCGTCAATACGTACGAAACCTTTGATGGACGATCCATCAAACATAACATCATTATCCAATGCTTTGTGTAAATTGGTCACTGGAATTTCAACGTTTTTTACTGTACCTAACATATCAGTAAACTGTAATCTAACATACCGAACATCATTGTCTTTCGCTAACTTTAAAATATCTTCACGGGTATACATATGGTTAAAAACCCTCCAATGGTGATATTGTTACAAAAAAACATATAAAAAGCAACTAAAAGTTACAATAAATATATTTCTGTTTTATAAAAGTTGTTTTTTGTTCATTTTAGTATGCGATTTTTGATTTTATTCATACATTAAGTATTCGAATCCTTGAATAAGTGCATAATAATATAAAGGAATCGTCATGTAGATGATATTCACTACTAAATCAAAGAATAACCTTTCTCGATCCTCTTTCTTTTTAGGGTAAAGAAAAAGTAGTACCCTAAATAAGAGTACAAGTGGAATATACCCATATTGTCCAATAAGGATAAATATCCCCATCAACACTCTTTCCATCGCATTTAACCACGGAAAAATGGTTACATCGGTACCTTTAAAACCATCCAAATTAATCTGAATACATAACAATGGCGCTGCTAAAAGTAAGATAAATGACAGGGTGTTATAATCATAAATCATATATTCGGGATTTAACCCACCAATAAAGTATAATATTGTCCCCAATACCAATAGTTCAATCGAATAAAAGATGGTGTATATCAAAATAGTATAGTGTTCATACATGTAGCTGTAGTTTACTCTAATTAGGCTGATAATCATATCAAACCCAATAAAGAATAACGTTAATCCAATACTATATACCCAAACAATGTGAATCATTGTCGAATCAACTCGCCAAAATTCGTATGGCATTCGATAGGTTAGATACCAAAAAAGTGGGAATAGAATGATCATTCTAATTAGGTGATGTCGAAAAAAGTGTGTTTTTATATACTCATAGTCAAGTGTTTTTTTAAAAACAAAGTTGTTCAGTATAAAAATAATCAGAAACAGTTGTATAAAAATCACCTATCTCCCCAGTG
>CAZXLG010000123.1:0-3284 GCA_964641335.1 uncultured Paracholeplasma sp. | reverse complement strand
TATACCGCTTATACGATAAGAAAACCAATAACGCCATCGCTGATGTGGTCGCATTAGACCATGAAGTCATCCAAGAAGATGAACCTTACCTACTCTTTGACCCGAATTTCCCATGGAAACAAAAACGTGTGACTAACTTCAAAGTGGTTAGTTTATTAGAACCCATTTTCATTCAAGGAAAACTGGTTTATCAAAAACCATCTTTAAAAGACATCAGAGATTTCCATCAAGCTCAGATGCAAACGCTTTGGGATGAAGTGAAACGCTTTGAAAATCCACACCCATATTATGTGGATTTATCTGTAGCGCTTTATAAAATGAAACAAGATTTGATTGAACAGTACTCTAAAAAAGACTAATTTAAAAAAAATTACTAAAGTAATCACCTAAGGGTGGTTATTTTTTATTATTATGTGCTTGACAATAGTGTATGACATACAGTATTATATTTGTGTGAGGTGATTGTATGAATCAAACCATCCTGAATAATCTCGAGATAGAACTCAGACGAGGGACTCAAACATTGGCTGTATTATCCCTACTGAGAGAAAAACAATACGGCTATTCCTTATTACAGGCGTTAGAAGAAAAACATGTTTACATTGAAGCAGGGACACTTTATCCGATGCTTAGACGTTTAGAGACCCAAGGATTATTAGTGTCTAATTGGGATACTCAAGAATCCAGACCACGAAAGTATTATGTGCTTTCTGTGGATGGCGAAGCAGTGCTCGATCAATTGATTGAAGTTTATCGTGATATGACGAAGCATTTCAGTAATTTGTTATAGGAGGACCCCACATGAACGATTACATTAAACGGTATATTTACGATGTCACCAGACGTTTAGATGAAAAACAACGCGAAGACATCTCTCAAGAATTAGAAGCCAACATTTACGACATGTTGGGCGAAGATCACAGTGATGACAACATTAAAAAAGTCCTCACAGAACTTGGTTCTCCGGCTAAAATGGCGATGAATTATAAAGAACCCCGCTATTTGATATCCCCAGAACTCTTTGATGATTACAAGCGCGTATTGATCATTGTTGTATCTATATTTATTGGCATATCCTTCGCACTAGGGATCATCGGTGCGGTTACCGCTTCTGGGATTGAAATTTTAGAAGGCATCCTAGAAACACTCTTTGGTTCGATGTTGAGTGCAGGCTTTAATGGATTCGCCGTAACCACACTCATTTTCGCAGGGATTGAACTTTACAATAAAAAAGTCAATCCACCATTCAAAGTGGACAGTTTACCTAAGATTCCGAAAGTGGAATCGAAGAAGAACCTACGTGTTGAAATGATCATTGAAAGTGTATTTACGATTGTGTTTGGTTATATCTTTGTCCATGTATTATTGGTTAATCAAGTTGATATTAACGCAGTTTGGGATACCACAACCTTCATCTATAATGGACCAATCCTCAGTCAATGGGTCATCAACTTCTTTGTTCCATGGTTTATCGTCTATTTGATTTTGACTGTGGTGATCAAAGTATTCCAATTCAAACAAGGTGGTTTTACCAAGACTTTAGGTTTCTTATACACCATCTTAGAACTATCCAGTTTAATCATCATGTCGATTGTGTTTACAAGAACCAACACCTTTGTTCCAGCATTCATTGATAATGTCTCTACGACTTTTGACATTGATTTCTCTTACCACTTAGCGTTAGCAGTTAAAGGCATCGCAACCCTTGTATGGATCATCACAACCATTGAATTAGGTACAACATGGTATAAGATTTATAACCCCAAAAAAGCCCTCAATAAAGCGAAAAACTAGCCGCGGCTAGTTTTTATCTTTTTATATTCTGTGTAGGCTAGAATGAACGGTCCGACGCCTTTCGCATCGTTGCTGACGACGGGTTCGGAAAAGTAGTATTCAACAGAACCATCCCTGCGTGTATTATGATCAGGACCTAAACCAGCAACAAGACAAATGCCTTCCATGTTTAAATCCCCGTTTTTGTTGGATATATATTTTTTCACGATACCTTCAAATATTTCGATACCAATGGTTTGATAGTGAGGATCCAGTGCGCCTAAACGTACCCCTTTTAAGATGGCGTAAGCCAATAGGGATGACCCAGAGGATTCTAAATAGTTTTTAGGATGATTGGGTTGATCAATCACTTGATAGAATAGTTTTGAGGTTTTATCTTGGTATTGTAATAAACCATCCACGCACTCTTTAAGTAATTTGAAGAAGAACTGTTGTCTTTCTGTATAGTTTGGATCGAGATAACCAATCACATCTACTATGGAAACCACATACCAACCGGTTGCACGTAACCAGAAGTTTTTCGATAAACCCGTGTGTTTGTCTGCCCAAAACACTGTTTTAGAAGCGTCATAGCCATGGTAGTATAATTTTTTATCAGGGTTAAACATGTGTGCTCTGACAATCTTAAAGTGATTTAAGATATCATCATAATTCTTTTGTTCGTTGAACTTGGTTTCATAACGCGTATAAAATGGTTGAGCCATGAATAGACCGTCTAACCACACTTGGTGAGGGTAGATGAGTTTATGCCAAAAAGACCCTTCTTTGGTTCTGGGTTGTCTTAGGATATGGGTATAGGTTAATTCGATGGCTTTTAAATATTTGTCCTCTTTTGTTTTTTCATATAAATCAAACAATACACGGGACTCACAAATATCATCGAGGTTGAAGGTTTTCATATCGTAACCTAAAAGTGACCCATCGGGTTTCACATAGTAATCGATGAAACGCTTCACAAAGTCATAATATTTTTGATCTTTGGTTTGATCGTAGAGCGACAATAAAGCGGTCATCATACACCCGTCTACATAATTCCAAGCAGCGGGTTTACCTTGATGAATGGCTTCGATATTCCATAGGGGTTGATCAGGGATAGACCCTGTGATGAGTTTATCTATATAACGGTCAATGAGTTCCATATGAGCCTCCTAAACACCCCAATTATAACCCATAACTTTAGATTATCCAAGGAAATATCAGTAAAACGAAACTTTACTTATAAGCGTTTATCATGATAGACAATTTTGGCGTATTAAAGCCATTTTATAGAGTATCGATGAATTCCCATATATAGAATATATGATTGCAAAAGGGGGTGGGTTTAGGTATAATAAATACGTTATTGAAAGGTCTATTGTATGAATAAAACCAAAAACTCACGAAAACATTTAATCCTCGAGGATAAAAATATCATCAAAGGGCTCGTCATTATGGCGCTTCCTTTATTCGCTTCTAATTTATTGAAATCACTTCATGATATTGTCGACTCC
>CAZXLG010000122.1:0-3479 GCA_964641335.1 uncultured Paracholeplasma sp. | reverse complement strand
TATATTAAACTTTTCCATTGAAACATTCAACACTAATGAAATTAATTCTAAATAGTGACAATATTTATAATAAAAAAGAGGATTATTTTTCCTCTATTTTATTCTATATGCGACTCGGTATACAAATTCATGATGTAGTCTAGAACTACTTGTTTATCAAAATTCTCAGATATTTCATTGCTTTGAATAATGAACCCATAATAGCCTATACCATCAATTTCAAAATAAAATTCAGTGTGAAATACCAATACTTCATTGGGATTGACTGGCAAAGTGAGTCTAGTTCTGATGGTTAAGCCTTCATATACCAATTCTTCATCGATATGCTCACCAGCAAATAAACGGTACCCAGATGTCCGAGACTCTTCTCTTGAAATCCCCATATATAATCGATAGGATAACCCCGTATGTTGGAGTTGATAACTGTAACTATAAATACGGTCAGAATCAACTTGCGTATAGATGGTTCTTTGGCCATAAGGGGTTTCTCCTGGATTCAATGTAAAATCCAACTTAATCATTTGATCGTCTTGATCAATAACTTCATAGAATGATTCTAGTGATTCATAATATTGAGGGATGATTTCGACATTGGTAATCCCTGAAACACACCGATTGAGGAATGTTAGTATCAATAGTGATGACATGATCAGTTTTCTCATGATGAACTCACCAAAGTCTTTCCATATAGGTCACACATGGATTGAAAAATCATCTGTAGCTCATCATTAGGCAATACTTTCTCATTTAAGTAATCAATGGTTACCATGCTGACACTACCTTTTAGCATTTCATAATGTGTCGCATCTTTTTCAACAATGTACATCACTTCTTCCCCTGGTTTCATTCGTATATTCAGTTCGAAGTGATAATCTTTGAGTGGGTCTTTGCTTTGATATATGATTGTAGCATGACCATTCCCTTTAAATGTTCTTCTATTATACGCACTGTGCTCTATTCGATAACTGATATAGTAGTCCTCATGTAAATCAAGTTCAGTATCTGAAAATATATAAGGTTCATCGAATAAATAATAATCTACACCGGCTAAAAAAGCCTTGTAGTCAATAAAGGTATCCTCATATGGGGGTTGCATGGCTGTGATTTGAGGTGACAAGACAATTAGAATCAAGATGATCCAAATGATATTGATTAGTTTTTTCAATTCGAATCACTTCCTTTAGCCCTACTTTACCATAAAAAAATCAATATTAATATAGCATTTAGTAAAGTGTCACCCATTTGTCACAACTTAAAAAGTCTAACACCGAAGTTAGACTCTTTTTATTTGAATCATCTTTATTTGAGTAGTTTGAAAT
Source organism: uncultured Paracholeplasma sp. (assembly GCA_964641335.1). GTDB lineage: Bacteria > Bacillota_I > Bacilli_A > Acholeplasmatales > UBA5453 > Paracholeplasma. The sequence continues at coordinate 2,160 of CAZXLG010000122.1, read as the reverse complement.
AAGCTTTCGCTAGTTTCGCGCCAACTTTCGCATTATTATAGACTAACGCTAAGTTCGCTTGAAGGCTCTTCCCCTTGGTTTCTTCGACAATCTTCTTTAACAAGTATGGTGTCACATCTTTACCTTCAACATGATCTAGAACACTTTGATTTACCGCTCGTTCGATAATGTCATTCATATAGTCGCCATCAAGGGAATCTGCTTCAGGTATTGGGTTCGCTACCAATAATCCACCCTTGAGCTGTAGACGGTCTTTGGTGTAAACAATCTTTGCTAAATCTTCAATATTTTCTACATGAAGGTGTAATTTAATATCGGAAGTTCTTGTATAGAATGCTGGTAATACTTTGGTTTGATACCCCACCACAGAAACCCCTTTTGTTTCTAGGTATTCCATGGTTCTTGGTAAATCAAGAATCGCTTTAGCACCAGCACAAATGACGGTCACATTGGTTTGTGCAAGTTCTTCTAAGTCTGCAGAAACATCCAGTGTCGATTCATAACCTTTATGAACCCCACCAATCCCCCCAGTAACAAAGAATTTGATGTTGGCCATTTCAGCACACATCATCGTGGATGCGACGGTGGTTGCGCCAAGTTGATTTAAAGCGATGACAGAAGCGAAATCGCGTCTCGATACTTTGACGACATTTTTGGATTTAGCGAGTAATTCCAAATCCTCATCGGTTAACCCAATCTTAATTCGACCATTCATGATGGCGATGGTTGCAGGAATAGCCCCTTCTTCACGAATCATTTGTTCGACTTTTTTCGCCATGACCACATTATCAGGATAAGGCATACCATGTGAAATAATGGTTGATTCTAACGCAACCACAGGTAAGTTGTTTGCTAAAGCTTTTTTAACTTCATCTTTAATGTCTAAAAATTGTTCATAGGTTTTCATGTTTTTTAATCTCCTTTTTGATTAAACTGATGGATAATTTAGGGTTTACTGAAAATTTGGATTGAATCGTTAGGCTAGAACTGATCGCGCCATAAATAACACTTTGTTCTAAGGATTCCCCATTGATTAAACCGTGTAATACCGCTGCACTGAATGCATCCCCTGCTCCAGTGACATCGACGACTAAATCATCGGGTACGATATATGCTTGTTGATGTTTGATTTTGTTACCATCGTAATAAATAGCCCCTTGTTTACCTTGGGTGATTACGACTTGGTTTAGTCCTTTGGAAATCCACATTTGAATTAATTTCATTGGATCAGTTTCAGTTGTATTGAAGTAGCTTTGAGACTCATCTAGATTGCATATCAGTAAGTCTAATCCAGATAAATCCTCAGGTAAATGTTTCATCTTCGGACCTGACACACCTATGATGGCTAATTTTTTATCTAGAGAACGCTTATATTCAATGAGTGCTTCAATCGCATCCTTCATTATGTTCATATCCGCGATTAACCATGAACTTAAATTGAGGTGTCTTTTATGTTCTAAAATCCAATTTCGATTCATGTGTTTATTGATTGACATATCGGCGAATCCAACATTCATATTACCATCGGAACCAATCACAGCGTAATAGCCCCCGGTAGATTCATTTTTAAGTTTATCACAGGCAAAAACTTCCATCGTCTTTTTTGAATATTCTAGAAGTTCATCCCCAGCACGATCATCCCCAAGGATGGTCATCAATGATACAGAATGATTTAAACGGGTTAAGTTATCCGCAACGTTTCTGATCACACCACCGTAGGATGTTAGCGAATTGACTGGATTGGAAGTTCCTAAAATCATAGTTCCTTCCAATCTAAATGTGTAATCTAGATTTGCCCCACCAATACAGGTGACGTATTCTTCTTTTTTTAGAACATAGGGTTTCCCTAAAATATACCCCTTATCCTGTAGCCCCGAGATTAGATTCGCAACCGCAGGTCTAGATAATTGGAGTTGATCGGCTATGAATTGTTGACTGACATAGGGATCCGCTTTTAAAATGCTCAAAACCTTTGTTTCATTTTCGTTTAGTTTCATGTTATACCATCCGACATTTGTTTTATTTGAAACTTTTGTTTACACTTATATCTTATACCTTGAATGATGATTTGTAAAGCCTTTAAGTAAAAAGTAAGAATTAGAGAGCAAAGAGGTGAATAAATCACCCTTTACAGAATGACTTATGATACATACCTCTTAA
>CAZXLG010000121.1:0-3508 GCA_964641335.1 uncultured Paracholeplasma sp. | reverse complement strand
GAGGGTAATCGCCATCATTGGGATAAGCAAGACGACTTGCCAACACCATACCCAAGCATCTAAAAAGAAACCAAGTAATAGGAATAATAACAAGATACTGATGACGAATGAAACAAATAAATAGGCTTTACGACGATCTTGCCCTTTTAAATCACCAAATGAAATGGACATGTCCCCTTTTAAAATCGACCAAATGAGGGCTGGTGCGAATCCAATCCAAGAAACCCCATAACTTTCAACTTCACCATATCCAATATAAAAACCAATACCAAGTAAGATAAGAACTAAGAATATCCATGCATCTGTTTTCTTACCATGAGTGAAATAACCCGCCGTAGGAATGGATAAGAATGGCAACCAAGCTAACTCCCAACGGTCTGTAAGAAATCCAATCAAGGACATTAAAATCACAGAGATGAATGGCGATAACGCCACAATGCGATCTCTTCTTGGTGAATTGAAAATAATACCCAGCATTGGAATCATTAAGAAGAATAACCATCCATAAGTCCACCCTTCAAAATAGAAACCGGTGATAAAGAATAACATGGTAGCGATAAACGGGCTCACAGCCACGATTTTATTTCCTTTAGAACGTCTTTCTTTTTTGATGGATAAGGTTTCTTTTAAAGCTTCAACGATGTCTTCAGGGGTGCCTAGCATCGCTTCAATCTCAGCATCGGATTTACCACTTTGTTTGGCATCTTCGTACATCTCTTCATAGTCTTTGATGATATCTTTAATATCGGCATAATTGTTTGTGTACACTGACAAAGCCTTTTTTATGTCAGCGATATAGGTTTCTTTCATCGTTTTTCCTCCATGATTTTCATAACCCCAGATAAAAATGAATTCCATTCATCTTGATACAACTTTAATGCTTCCTTCCCTTTTTGGGTCGTCATATAATACTTTCTTGGTGCGCCGTAAGGTGTTTCTTCCATGTGAATGTCGAAATACCCAGAAGTCGTCAACCGTCTTAAAATGGGATAAACAGTATTTTCTGACACATCGATGATGGCTGATAGGGTTTCAATCACTTCATACCCATACATTTTCTTATCATCGATGAGTTTGAGAATACACATTTCGAGGATCCCTTTTTTGAATTGAGAATTCATACATACCCCCTACTGTGTCTTGCACAATACTAGTATATAACAGTACTGTGCGAAACACAATACTAAAATAAAAAAAACTTAGGCTTCCACCTAAGTTAGTTAACGTAAGGACGTTCTTCTTTTTGTTCATCCAGAATGACTTCTTTTTTCTGTTCAGCTTCTTTTTGTTTTTCTTTGCCTTGGTTTAGAGCTAATTGGTAGACTCTATATTTCTTATAACCACCAAAACCATCGACGCCAAGATAAGCAGAACCGATTAAGGAGACTAATAACAAGAAGATACCCACGGTTTCATAAGAGAAATCAGGACTGATCGCGATATAAGTACCTAATGTTAACGCCAGTATATGAATCCAAAATTTAGGAATTTCAGTCTTTTCACCTAAGAATACAACCGAGTTAAAGAATACTAACCCACGCGCATAGAAGAAGAATGCTAATGAGTAACGATAAACTTCTTTCCATAATAAATCGCTGTTATCCATTTGACCTGATGCAGCAACATAAATGAGGACACCACCAATGAGGGTATCAAAGATGATTTCAATCAAGTTAATCGTTCTTAAGATTTCTTTCTTGAGTGTCTTTAGTAAAGGAACCACTCTGAATAATGAGAAGATGACAATCACGACACCCGTAATCAAATAGACGACTTCGTTCGCAAATACCATATAGATGCCTACCCCTAATAGGATAGCCGCTAATATAAATTTTAAGACCCAACCATAACCATATTTCATAGAGTAAATCCTCCTTTAGTTTACCTCATTATAGTGCATTCAATGGCTTTAATCAATTAGATTAGAATCGCTTTTGAAATGAATTAGAAAAAAATGAACATTAACCAATCAATTCCGATAGTTTTTTAATCGGCACACGGATATCGAACATTCGGTTATCATAGACAAAGTCAGTATCCTCTTCAATCTTGATAAGAGGGTGTAGTTTCTTCAAATAAAGCCCGATTTCATAAAGACTGTATTTGTGATTGCTATTGAGTAAGTATAAATCTGGTGGTAAGTTTAAGACCACTTCATAGATCGCTTTAGCGGTATCTTCTAAGAAGGAAGCTGAAGGATAAAATCGTGAAGAAAGTTTACAAACACCATCTTTTTTCATCGCTTCATGGATAAAGTTGAGCATTTGGTTTTGATTTTGATCATACCCAATTTGCCATCCTAGTCTTAAAATATAAGATTTTGGATTGATTGCTAGACAAACCTCTTCACAACGTTTTTTATATTTACCGTAATCATCATTCGATACCACGGGGTCAGATACTACAAATGGACCTTTTTGTTCATTGCCATAGACCGATACAGATGATGTATAAACAAAAGTAATATCTAGCATGAATGCGATTTTGGCTAACGTTTCAGCCCAAGTTACCGGACCTAATGCACAGTGAATAATGACCCGTGGGTCATGAGATTCAATGAACTTAAGGATGCTGTCATAGTTATCTACAGGGACGACATTTCGATCATAAGGGATAATCTCATACCCTTTAGATTCATATATTTTCGCTATCCATGGCGCAACCGTACCGTTCATACCCGTAATAATCACTTTCATCAAAAACACCTCCCTTAACCATATTATACTGAATAAATCTACAAAAACAAAAAAGCGAAAAAAGTTCGCTTTTCAAATAAACCTTAAAAGATGAATAATACAAGGTGTTCACGAGTTGGATAGAAAGTCCCTACCTCACTTAAGTGATCGGTCGTTCACCGATTTAAATCTTACGAGTCTTCCTAAAAAGCGTTAAACTCATCAAACTCACTAAGAACGCATAAAAGATAAAGCTCACACAGTAGGCTGTAAAGAATCTTTGTAACGCTTCGGTTTCAAAAGGGGATACCTGGTAAACACTATAAAGCTGTGAACTATAAAAAATAACGATGATAATGGAGGATATCAAGATTAGTAAATTGCCTTTTCTGAATAAACTTAGAATCATACCCAAAAGTAACAAGAGATATGCAAATACAGGTAAAAACATGATTACAAAGGCTAATTGGGTTGTTTGGATGGTAGCGTCATAGTATGTGAATATTTCAACTAACGCATGGATTAACCCCATAAAACCAGAATATATTAAACCAATCCAAATAAGTGGTTTACGGTTAATTAGTAAAGCTGTGAATAATAAAACACAAGGAGAAAGTAATAGAATACTATAAATAATAAAAGATAGAACCGTTTGAAATGTTGTTGAATAGCCTAAACTCGTAAACATCAAGACGCGATAGGTTATCAATAGTGCGCCATAAATTAAGGTAGAAATTCTTAGAATATGTCTCATTGGCTTTACCTCTATTCAAACGTAAACTCATCGTTAGGAACCTCTGGTTTAGGTTTTTCAGCCTTCATAAAATAGAGAT
>CAZXLG010000120.1:0-3529 GCA_964641335.1 uncultured Paracholeplasma sp. | reverse complement strand
TTTGTTCATTTAGATACCTTTTTTCTTAAATACGAAGAAGGCTGCTGCAGCTAAGAGGATGACTCCGCCACCAATACTTAAGGATAAGACTAAAGCACGGTTTGAAGATTGTGGGGCTGCAGGGGCTGCTGTGATGGATAAAGCAACGCTTGCTGATCCGCCCGCTGTTTCAATCTTAATTTCATGTTCTCCGGCTTCAAGTGTTTCTAAGAAGCTTGATTTAAGTTTAAGAACGTTGTTTGCATACGTGTAGTTTGCAGCATCAACAACCACATCATTCACTTTTACAGTGTAGGTTAAATCTCTGTTATAGAATTCGATATTCTTATCGGTTAAGGATTCAAGTTCATAAGATAGCGTTGTTGTTAATACATGCGGTGCTGGTGCGTAAGCAACGGCTAAGGATTCTGAAAGTGGGTTTTTACCATTGATTAAGGATACGCTTAAGGTATTCTTAGAAGCATTGGTTCCACCGGTGGCTGCTAAGTATAAATAACCTGTACCATTGGCTAAAGATGTTTTTAAGGATCTGGTTGTGATGGTATCACCGGTCATCACTTGGCCGCCTATGGAAAGTTTTAGATATTCATCTGTGACCCCAGAGACTGTCTTCATTTCGGTTGAGAAGTCAATGACGATGTCATTTGATAAATCTATCGTTAGGGTAGCTGTACGTTTCGCATCAAAGAAACGGTTAGAATATAGGCTTAACATATAAATTTCAACTCTCGCTTGACTAGCGCCATCAGGGATAATCAAGAAGAATAAACCTTTATTGTTTTGTACAGAAGCATCATCGGCAGTTGAGAAGATTTCTGGATTTTCCATAATACCAAAGCTAATCCATCCACCAGCTTCTACTGTAATGGCAGAAATGTCTAAAGTCATCTTGAAGTTTCTGACATCAAGTGCTTCAAGTTCATAGAATAAACCATTGTTGCCTTCACCTAAACCAGAGCCTAGGAAAGTCGCTTCAATCTTATTGTTGTTTTTGATGACATAGGTGTTATCGCCAACAATCCAACCTTCTAAGGTTTGGGTTGCTGCAAGCAGTACAGCTTCAGCAGCATCAAACGCATCATTGAATTCAATTTGGTCTACTTCGGCTAATAAGCTGATTAAGTTATTTGAAACGCCTGCTTTCGCATCGAGGGCTGCATTGACTTTTGAAATATCTGATAAGTCTAGTACAGAGGCTTCGAAAGCATCGATTTGAGTTGAAACTAAATCGTGAACCTTAGAAATGATTAACGCATCGGCGTCTTCAATTCTACCGGATAATGCAGTGAGTCTTGAAAGTTGTTCTGGGGTAAATTCACTTGAATCTACGGCCAATTCTTTAGCTTGGGCTGTTTCTAATTGGGCGATGGCTTGATTAGCTGTAGCGAAGTTCGTAATTAAATTCACTTTACCTTCTAGGTTTACAACGGAAGTTTCAAGTTCATCTAAGACGATGTCGCCACCCAGTTCAGTGATTGCTGCTTCAAGGGTGTCTTGAGCCGCGTCATAGCGTGCTTGGTAATAATTCTTGTCAAATGATTTTAATGAATCAAAGTTAATGTTCGCGTTGATGGCTTGTGCAGCTTGTACATTCGCGATCACGGATAAGTCTTCTAATAATGCGGCTTCTAAAGCGACTAAGTTTGTTTTGAAGGTGTCATAAGCACCATCTTCTGCATAATACGCTCTACGGCTAGCATCCACAACATAATTCGCGATTAATGTTTGAATCGAACCATCGATATTTAATCCACCAACTAAGAAATAAGAGTTCGTCTTATCTGCGAAGTTTTGATAGAAAGTGGCGGATGCGACAGTGAATACTTGACCATTGATGGTCACATTCACATTGGTGCCTACTTCTTTGATCGATACGGTGATCACATCTTCTAAAGCGACTAATTGATAGCCTTTCCAGTTCGCATCTTCCCAATCCCCTTGTTCAGCCAAAATGAATTCTGGTAAGGAAATGTGGTGTGTGCCTGAACCTACTTGGATAGCGACTAAGTATTTATTAGCGACTGTGGTGTGCTTAACAAATTCAATCGATAAGACCGCACCATTACCACTGATGTATGAACCTTGTGGTCCAAAGAACGTGATTGCTGCTGTACCTGGGTCCATATAAGTTAAATCCAGTTGCATTTCAAAATCGGTTGCGTTAAATGGGGTTCTAAATCCAGCTCTTAAGCCGAACCCTGTGATTAACGCCATTGCGACACCTTGGTCGCCAATACGGGATGCACCAAAACTACCTGGTTGCCAATGTGAATAGAAATCCGTTGTGGTTGATTCTACACCAACGACTGGTGGATTTTCTGGTAATACGGCTGCTTTAGCTTGCTTTGCCATCATCATAAATGCTAAAACAACGATTAAACTGAATGCTACGATTTTTTTCATGGTTCCCTCCATATATTTTTTTCAACTATTACAGTTGTTGAATCGACTTATTTTAAAACGGCTAACGCACTGATGCCTTGAATGTACGATTTGACATCAAATCGTCCGGGTAATTCCCATCCGAAATTCATATACCCAATTTGATAGTTTGCTTGATCGTGTTTTTTTAAATAACCGTGGTCTAAGGCATACTGTTTGGCTTTTAAGACAAACGGTAAGATATCCACTTCAATGTGATAGGTTTTTCCAAATTGAATAGGTTCTTTTAAGTAATTACGATTGGACATCGAGTAGATGAGTCTACCGGTTGTACCAATCCCTCCTTGGTCGACATGCATCGACTCTTCAATGAATGGATAGCGGTTATCATAAAGCGGTATACCAAACCAAAAGAATTCTTTGAAGTTACCATAGCCTTGTGAACCTTCAATCCCCGTATCGTGAATCACGAAATACCATAAAAGCTGTGCAGCATGTAGGTTAGGGTTAAATAAACCAAGGTTTTCATCTTTAACAGATTCAATGTTAAAGGTTAGTTTTAAAGTGAGTGATTTTAACTCATCTAATGAAACGCTTTGTTCAAAGTCTTGTTCAATGAGTAAATGACTCCACGGTTCACTACCGCTTTTTCTAACCCCATTGGGGTATTCTTTAGACCCACTTAAATCCATCTTGAGATACCCTGTTTTTGGATTCACTTCAATGTGTCTTGAAGGGGTATCATAACTATAGGTATCTAACACTTTTTTGCAAGAAGATTCACATAAATCAAACGGTGTCCACCACTGGGCCATCTGCCAGATTGGCCTATTGGTGGGATTGGCTTCGCCTTGATAATCTAAGTGTTTGTAAATCTTTCTGTGATTGATGGTTGGATTAATCCCAAGCACATGAAATCCTGTTTTAAAGGTTGGGTCAGTTAATAGTTCGATTGTTTTCATAGATACCTACTTTTTAATTGCTTTAATGGATATGCCTCTAATGGTCGAAGATACATCAAATGTACCCGGTAATTCCCAACCAAAATTCATATACCCAATTTGCATGTTTTGATATTGTGCATTGACTAACGCATTATTATTAATCGCGTATAGGAAAGCTTCTTGTAAGTAAGGTAAGACATCGA
>CAZXLG010000119.1:0-3530 GCA_964641335.1 uncultured Paracholeplasma sp. | reverse complement strand
TTTGTTCATTTAGATACCTTTTTTCTTAAATACGAAGAAGGCTGCTGCAGCTAAGGCGATGACACCGCCACCAATGCTTAGTGATAATACTAAAGCACGGTTAGAGGATTGTGGCGCTACAGGGGCTGCTATGATGGATAACGCGACATTCGCTGACCCACCCGCAGTTTCAATCTTAACCACATGTTCACCGGCTTCTAGAGTTTCTAAGAAGCTGGATTTAAGTTTAAGAATGTTGTTTGCATAAGTGTAGTTTGCAGCATCGACAACCACATCATTGACTTTGACTGTATAGGATAAGTCTCTATTGTAGAATTCGATATTCTTATCGGTTAAGGATTCAAGTTCATAAGAAAGCGTTGTGGTTAATACATGGGGTGCTGGTGCATAAGGAACCACTAAGGATTCAGAGAACGGATTCTTTTCATTGATTAAGGATACGCTTAATGTATTCTTAGACGCATAAGTACCACCGGTTGCTGCTAAGTATAGATAACCTTTACCGGTTGCTAAAGAGGTCTTTAAGGATCTTGTTGTGATGGTATCGCCAGTCATGACTTGTCCACCAATCGAGATTCTTAGGTATTCATCGGTAACACCAGACACAGATTTCATTTCTGTTGAGAAATCAATTTCGATTTCATTGGTTAAATTGATGGTGAGAGTTGCAGTACGTTTCGCATCAAAGAAACGGTTAGAATATAGGCTTAACATATAAATTTCAACTCTTGCTTGGTTCGCACCATCAGGGATGATTAAGAAGAATAAGCCTTTATTATTTTGTACTGAAGCATCATCTGCGGTTGAGAAGATTTCAGGATTTTCCATGAGTCCAAAGCTAATCCATCCACCTGCTTCTACGGTAATCGCAGAAATATCTAAAGTCATCTTGAAGTTGCGAACATCAAGTTCTTCTAATTCATAGAATAAACCGTTGTTGCCTTCACCTAAACCAGAGCCTAGGAAAGTTGCTTCAATCTTGTTATTGTTTTCAATCACATAGGTGTTGTCTCCGACGATCCAACCTTCTAATGTTTGTGTAGCGTTATTTAGTACAGTTTCAGCAGCGTCAAACGCATCATTGAACTCAACTTGGTCTGCTTCTTCTAATAAACTAATTAAGTTATTAGATACAGCAGCTCTCGCATCGAGGGCAGCGTTCACTTTTGAAATATCGGATAAATCGAGTACCGCAGCTTCAAACGCGTCGATTTGTCCAGAGACTAAATCATGAACTTTTGAGATGATTAACGCATCTGCTGCTTGGATTCTACCGGATAAATCATTCAATCTTGTGAGTTGTTCAGGGCTAAAATCTGTTGAATCAACATCTAGTTCTTTTTCTTCAGCAATCGCTAATTGAAGAACCGCTTGGTTTGCAGTGGTATAGTTTGTAATTAAGTTAACTTTACCTTCAAGGTTGACGATAGACGCTTCTAATTCGTCTAAGACAATATCGCCACCAAGTTCTTTAATTGCAGCATCTAGTGTGTCTTGAGCTGCATCAAAACGAGCTTGATAGAAATTCTTATCATAAATCTTTAATGTGTCAATGTCCAAATTCGCATTGATTGCTTGTGCTGCTTGAACATTCGCAATCACAGATAAATCTTCTAATAAAGCAGCTTCTAAAGCGACTAAATTGGTTTTAAATGTGTCGTAAACACCATCTTCTGCATAATAAGCTCTCTTAGAAGCATCGACGACATAGTTCGCAATTAAGGTTTGAATAGACCCATCAATATTTAAAGCACCTACTAAGAAATATGAGTTTGTCTTATCAGCGAAGTTTGAATAGAAAGTGGATGACGCAACCGTGAAGACTTGACCATTGATGGTGACATTCACGTTTGAACCAACTTCTTTAATCGATACAGTGATGACATCTTCTGGCGCTACAACGTGATAACCTTTCCAGTTCGCATCTTCCCAATCGCCTTGTTCAACTAAAATGAATTCAGGAAGTGAAACGTTATGAACACCTGAACCAATTTGGACTGCGACTAAATACTTATTAGCTACAGTGGTGTGTTTCACGAATTCGATCGTTAATACTGCACCGTTACCACTAATATAAGAACCTTGTGGTCCGAAGAATGTGATTGCAGCGGTACCTGGGTCCATATAAGATAAATCGAGTTGCATTTCAAAATCGGTTGCGTTAAATGGGGTTCTAAATCCAGCTCTTAAACCGAATCCAGAGGTTAACGCCATAGCGACGGCTTGGTCGCCTAAACGGGTTGCACCAAAACTACCTGGTTGCCAATGTGAATAGAAATCCGTTGTGGTTGATTCCACACCAATGACTGGTGGATTTTCTGGTAATACACCTGCTTTAGCTTTGTTTGCCATCAACAAGAATGCTAAAACGACGATTAAACCGAATGATACTAATTTTTTCATGGTTCCCTCCATATATTTTTTTACAACTATTCCAGTTGTTGAATCGACTTATTTTAATACGGCTACTGCACTAATCCCTTGAATATAAGACGCTACATCGAACCTGCCTGGGAGTTCCCAGCCAAAATTCATATACCCAATTTGGTAATTCGCTTTGTCATGCTTCTTAAGGTACCCATGGTCTAAAGCGTATTGTTTCGCTTTTAAGACATACGGTAAGATATCAACTTGAATGTCATATTCTTTACCGAATTGAATGGGTTCTTTTAAATAATTACGGTTAGACATCGAGTAGATTAAACGACCTGTTGTTCCAATACCGCCTTGATCGACATGCATCGATTCTTCGATGAATGGGTAGCGGTTATCATAAAGTGGAATTCCAAACCAGAAGAATTCTTTAAAGTTACCATACCCTTGTGACCCTTCAATCCCGGTATCGTGAATCACGAAGTACCATAAGAGTTGAGCTGCATGTAGATTCGGGTTAAACTGTCCTTCGTTATGATCCATAACCGCTTCAATGTTAAATTTAAGTTTGAGGGTTAAAGACTTTAACGCATCTAATGAAACACTTTCTTCAAAGTCTTGTTCAATGAGTAAGTGACTCCAAGGTTCGCTGCCTGATTTTCTCACGCCTTGTGGGTATTCTTTAGACCCACTTAAGTTCATTCGAAGAAATCCTGTATTTGGATTCACTTCAATGTGTCTTGAAGGGGTCTCGTAAACATAGTTATCAAATATTTTTTTGACAGAAGATTCGATTAAATTAAAGGGCGTCCACCACTGTGCCATCTGCCAGATTGGCCTTGTAGCGGGATTTGCTTCACCTTGATAATCGAGATGTTTATAAATTTTTCTGTGATTGATCGTTGGATTGATTCCAAGCACATGAAATCCCGTTTTAAATTGTGGGTCTGTTAATAGTTCAATGGTTTTCATAATGACCTACTTTTTAATGGCTTTGATGGATATACCTCTAAAGGTAGAAGATACATCAAAGGTACCTGGCAATTCCCACCCTAAGTTCATATAACCAATTTGCATATTTTGATATTGTGCATTCACGAGTGCATTATTATTAATCGCGTATAGGAAAGCTTCTTGTAAGTAAGGTAAGACATCGA
>CAZXLG010000118.1:0-3566 GCA_964641335.1 uncultured Paracholeplasma sp. | reverse complement strand
AATATCGGCATATTTTGGTGTTTCAGCTTGATAGAACGCCTCTAGTAGTAAAGACAAACTAGCGTATTCAACATGGGGGATCGTTGAATCAGGATTGAACGGATAAAACTGTCTTTTTGGTTCTAAAACTAACGTGGGTTTCACTTCAATCGACAAAGGATTGATCTTATTTAATACAAAATAGCTCGCGGTATCGAGTGAAAACCCCATATAGGTATTCATAAATAGTTTTGGATTGTCGATGTTGTATAAGACCAACACTTCATCCTCTGTAAATAGTTTTTTATCTGAAGGAAAAAACGAAAAGGTGCTTTTATTTAGAATGCTCCTTTTATCGATTGAAAACTGTTTATAATAGGCTTCAATCACGGTATTATTTTCTAACAAAATCAAGTTCGTGGTTCGACCCATGGTTTCATAGATGAGTTGGTAGTATTGAAAACCAAATATGTTATCCAATTTTTGAAAATTAAAAATAAGCACTCGGTCCATTAAATGTTGGGTAACACTCGTTATTTCGGCATTTTCCAGCAATCTTCGTAGTGAGCTCAATAGGTTCGAAGTCGTATCGCCATAGGGGCTTTGATCGGATAGTCGAACATGGCTTTTATTGGGGTTTAATTCAAAAATGAGAAAGTGTTCGCCCTTTTGATAGTAAGAAAAAACAAACGTGTCTTTAGACGTTTGGCAGACTTTCTTGATACGAACGTGGTTTAATGCTTTTCCTAATTCGTTTTTTAAATGATACATAAAATATCCATCGAGTGGCATACAATCACCCCTTGTTAGTATAACACAGTTTGTTTTTTTCGATAATCTTAAATGTAAACGTATACTTTGAAAATATCGAGTAATGGCTTTACTATTATGTAATAATGAGTTATAATTTATAAAAGTCAGTCATTTAGAAAGGTGGGGTACTGTGAAGTTAAACGATCGTGGTTTATTAATCGTGATCTCCGGTCCGTCAGGTGTCGGTAAGGGCACAGTCAGAAAAGCCCTCTTTGAAATGAAGAATCATGACCTCATTTATTCCGTTTCGATGACAACCCGTGCCCCTCGCCCAGGCGAAGTGGATGGGGTCGATTACTATTTCGTAACGAAAGAAGAGTTTTTGAAACGCATTAGTGAAGGTAAATTCTTGGAATGGGCTGAATTTGTTGGTAACTATTATGGGACGCCACTTGATAAAGTTGAAGAACAATTAGATTTAGGTAAAGAAGTGGTTCTTGAAATCGAAGTTGAAGGTGCACTTCAAGTGAGACAAAAGTCCACAGATGCTGTATTTATTTTCATCGTTCCACCAAGCAAGAAGATGCTTTATGACCGTTTAATTAAACGGGGCACAGATACACCAGACATGATTAAAAAACGTATGGAAAAAGCCGATCGTGAATTTATGTTGGCGCATAAGTACGATTATATCGTTGTCAATGACGATGTCAATAACGCCGCTGACCGCATCATGGCGATCATTCGTGCGGAACACGCAAAGACCGAACGAACCATTCATACATACATGAAGTTACTCAAGGAGGATAATTAATTATGATAGAACACAAAAATGGTATGAGATACCCTTCAATTGATGCTTTATTAGAAAAGGTAGATTCTAAGTATAAATTAGCCTATATCTCTGCTAAAAGAGCTAAATCCATTCAAGAAGATAACGACCATTCATCGATTGATAAGCCGTTATGCAAAAAACCGGTTGGGATTGCATTAGAAGAAATTTTACAAGACAAAATCCAAGTTGAATTCGTAGATAAAGTAGCCGAGTAATGGCTACTTTTCTTTTTTTATGTTAAAATAACACCGAGGTGTTGCCGGTGGATTTAATCAAAGAAAAACTCAAAACACTCCCGGAATCTCCAGGATGTTATTTGATGCTTAATGCTCAAAATGAAATCATCTATGTCGGTAAAGCAAAGAACTTGAAAAATCGCGTTCGTAGCTACTTTACCGGTTCTCATAACCTAAAGACAACGAAGCTCGTCAGTGAGATCGTTGATTTTAATTATGTCCAAACCAATACTGAACGTGAATCCCTCATTCTAGAACTACATTTAATCAAAGAAAACTTACCCAAATATAACATTAAATTGGTCGACGACGCTACCTATCCGTTCATCACCATTACCAATGAGAAAGACCCACGTTTGATTGTCGAAAGAGAATCTACGAAACACCTTGGGAAACGATTTGGTCCCTATCCGAACGTATACAAAGCACGGGATACGGTTAAATTACTCAATAAGATATACCCCTTGAGAAAATGTGATAAAATGCCTAAAAAGGCATGTCTTTATTACCATTTGAATCAATGTTTGGCCCCATGTATTCAAAAAGAATCAATAGACTATAAACCGATTATTCAAGAGATTACTGCCTTCTTAAAAGGGGATACTAAAAAAGTTACCGATGATCTCAAAACAGAAATGTACAAAGCCTCAGATGCCCTTCAATTTGAACGAGCTTTAGAATATAAAGAAATGATTGATGCTATTGAGTTCACCACAGAAAAACAACTCATCAGCCTCAATGACTTCCAAGACCGCGATTTTATCGCTTTTTATGGCGATCATGAAGATGTTTCGATGCAAATTCTTAAGATGCGTGCTGGTAAACTCATCGATGTTAAATCTGAAATTTTCGGTTATGTAGGGTCCATTCAAGACGCTGTCAATGAATATGTTTTACAAATCTATGAAGATAAGACCAAGTGGCCAGATGAATTCTTGTTTTCTGAATTATTTTTACCTGCAGATATCGACTTGATGTTTGGGAAAAAAGCGTCTATTCCAAAAATAGGGGATAAAAAGAAACTCATCGATATGGCTTATAAAAACGCTAAATATGATTTTGAAAACTATCGTTATTTAAACCGCATTGAATCCGAAAAGACCCAAGAAGCTGAGGACGCATTCAAAACGCTATTGGGACTGACTCAAATCGAACACATTGAGATCTTTGATAATGCCCATTTATTTGGGGATTCCTCTGTTTCAGCGATGGTGGTCTTTAAATCTGGAAAACCATCCAAAAAGGATTACCGAAAGTACCACATAAAACAAGCACAGAAAATGGATGACTATGGCGCGATGCGTGAAGTCATCTATAGACGTTATCAAAAAGCACTAATGGAAAACCAAAACCTTCCAGATTTGGTCATTATTGATGGTGGTAAAGGTCAAGTTTCCGCCGCTCAATCGGTTTTAGATGATTTAGGATTGTCTCTACAAATGATCGGTTTAAAGAAAAATGACAAGCACCAATTGGAAGCCGTCATATACAAGAATGAGACCTATCCATTAGATAAATCAAGCTACCTATATACCTATTTAGGTAAGATGAGCAATGAAGTTCATCGTTTCGCGATTTCATTTCATAAACAAACTCGCGCCAAAGCATTGATTAGAAGTCAACTCGATGGTATCATAGGAATTGGTGAAAAGCGAAAAACAAAACTATTAGAAACCTTTGTTACGATGGATGCGATGAAACAAGGGGATATCGAAACCTATAAAAGTATCGGTATCAATGAAACATTGCGTGAGCGTATCATC
>CAZXLG010000117.1:0-3575 GCA_964641335.1 uncultured Paracholeplasma sp. | reverse complement strand
TTAAAATTTACATTATTATTTGAAGAAGCCATTGATTCTGATGGTACAATCGTCACACTGTATATCGAAGGTCAAACCGCTTTAACCAACCGTATGTTTAGAATCACTAAAGCTAATTTTGGGTTTTATAGCCTAAATAGCGATGTTACGATAACCAATTTAAAGAAATTCATGTAGAGGTGTCTATGAAACACTTAGTCAGTATTGGTGAATTACTCATCGATTTTATCCCAGTTGAAAAAGGGGTTAAACTTAAAGATGTGAATGGCTTTGTCAAATACCCAGGGGGTGCCCCAGCGAATGTCG
The DNA here is from genome assembly GCA_964641335.1 of uncultured Paracholeplasma sp. GTDB lineage: Bacteria > Bacillota_I > Bacilli_A > Acholeplasmatales > UBA5453 > Paracholeplasma. Next base: position 3,269 of record CAZXLG010000117.1, on the reverse strand, counting down.
CTGTTGCGGCTACAAAGTCTGGTGTCAAAAGCTATTTTTTAGGTTCTGTTGGCAAGGATGCGTTTGGAAATTTCTTAATTGAATCCTTGAAAAAGGAACATGTGGATTGTTCTTACTTAACACAAAACACGAACGTGAATACCGCGCTGGCGTTTGTTACTTTAAGTAGTACAGGCGAACGTGACTTTATCTTTTATCGTGACCCTTCTGCAGACCAACTCTATAGTGAAAAAGACTTACCAAAAGAAATCCTTAACGACTGTGTTTTACACTTCTGTTCTGTGAGTCTATCTGATTATCCAATCAAACAAGCTCATATCAGAGCGATTGAATTAGTCAAACAAAACAAAGGGTTTATCAGCTTTGATCCAAACCTAAGATTATCTCTATGGAAAGACCATAAAGCTTATAAGAAAGTCATCAATGATTTTATCCCTAAAGCGGATTTGCTCAAGGTATCTTCGGATGAATTAGAGTTTATCACAAGTATTAAAGATGAATCCAAAGCTATCCAGTCCTTATTTGTGGGTGATGTGAAGTATGTCATTCTCACCTTGGGTAAAGATGGGTCTACTCTATACTTTAAGAATGGTCAAAATATTCATATCCCTTCATATAAAGTATCTGTTGTTGATACCACTGGGGCTGGGGACGCCTTTATTGGGTCCTTCTTAGCGGAAATGATTAAAAAGGATTTAGTGTTCAGTGAAGTGAATGTTAAGGGTGCACTAAGCATTTCAAATGGAAAAGCCGCCTTAACAACAACCAAGTTTGGTGGAATGTCTTCGATTCCTACACAACAAGAATTTGAACAATTTATCCAAAATAATAAAGGTCAACGCTGAGTTGACCTTTTTGTTTATATATTGTTGTGTAGGTTAGTAATTTCCGGTCCATCCGTAATCAAGAAGTTAGATGAATTAATCGAGTAAGTGTTTGTATGGTCACCTTCGATTTGTTCTGGATTTGTAAAGTATAGCTCACTATTCCCTTTGACCTTAACGCCTAATAAACTATATATGTTGATGTAGATTTTGATTTTGCTATAACGATTGATTTCATCTGGTTGATAGAATTTAGACTCTTTTAAGGTGACTAAATTAATGATGACGTTATTTCGCTTAGTTCGTTCATTATATAGAATAAAGGCGCGTGCTTCCTCGTTTTTTACCTCTGGGAAAAAGCGGAAATCACTGCCATCACGTTCAAAACAGAGTTTATCAAATGTGATGGATGATACCAATTTCCCTTCAATTACCTTGAATGGGATTTTCATCGAGATGAAATCGTATTTTTGAGGGTTTATAAAAACATCCTTCGAATCGATGCCTTCTTCTAACATATGGAACTGTGTGGTCTTACTAGAGAGTAATCGCTCGATATAACGATTCGATTCATTATACAATAACATTCTATCGACAAAATCGATGATGGAGTAATTCGAGGAGGCGAAAGAAAGCTCTCTAAAGAGTTCTGCACGACGGTTTGTATCGTCGTTGATTTTAACCACCGTTTTATTGTGCATCAAAATGAGTAAACTAAAAAGCATCGAGGATAAAAAGGAGGCGAAGGATAAAAATAACGCCACAACTCGGATTCCGATGACGTTAAATAAAGCATCTAAAGTATCGCCCGCATAAAGCATCATCAAGCTGATGATAAAGACAATCAAACCTGTGATGATGATCAAATAAAATATGATTCTTGTTTCTTTTTTCACCTTATAATCCCACCCAATCTAAAACAGCACACTCATTATATCATCAAAAAAAATATAATCAAGCCTTACTCAAATAATCATAAAAATATTATTTATGACTCTACTAAAGCCGTTTTTCAAAGAAATATCCCACAAGTTTTAAAGCTTGTGGGATGTTTGTTAATTGAGTTTGATTGAGGTAAAACTATTCGCTTTAACCGTCTTTGTTATAGTCTCATCATTACCTTTAAATCGGATGGTTTGACTTGCATCAGAAGGGTTCCATACCAACGCATAAATCGCTTCACCCTTTTGATAAATCGATGAGGATACATGCTTATGGATTTCCATCACATAGGTATTAGAACGGGTACCGTAGGATTGTAAGCCATGAATCAAATAATAGGTTTGAGATAGATCACTTGGGTAATCATCGTTTAAGATTTTATTCGCGTCGAATTGACTAATCGCGATACTTGGATTGATCAACGCTTGGATACTCCACATGTTAGCGAACCAAGTATCAATCGTATTATTCTTGGAAGATAAATACATTTGATAGATATCAGCGAGTTTGTCTTTTTCTTCTGGGGTTACTGCGTAGTTTGAAATATATTCACCATTTGGTAACCATTGGATACCATAGATGAAGGTTGGGTTCGCACCAAACCAAGTCGCGTAATCATACTTACCGCCCCAAATCATACCTGCAACACTCGCGTATTGTTTATAATTGGGTTTGAAGACAACATCTTCATAATCAAACATATAGGTTTTCGCACTGGATAACTCATGGACAAAACCGTAGATTGCTGCGTCTCTCATCTCTTTATTGCCGGTTTGTAAAGCCCATAGATAACCGCCAACCCATGACTGAATCGCTTCACTCGAGGATTCGATGTTATTTCCTTCAGCGAAGGTTCCAAACCCGTGCGCCCACGTATGACCTGCCCAAGCGTCAAACGATCTTAAATAGGCAAATTTGTAGTCTTCTTTTTGATAGGTCATATAGTCACTTAAGAGGACTTCTACCATATTGCCATAATCGGATGCGAAACTAGAATCATACATCGCTAGAACCGAGGAAGCGTAAATCAAATACCCATGGGTAAACGCGTGGTCTGAGAGTTCACTCGCGGTATTAAAGTCATTATTCGAATAATAGACACTACCCCAACGTTCGTTGTAATAAAGGTAACGTTTGTCGGTATTGTTGGTATAAGTAAACCAGTCGGTTAATAAGTATCTTAATTTACCAACCAACTCGCTACGCAATGAATCATTACCGATTTGATCGGCGATGATGATTCCTTGAGCGAGTGGGTATAAGGCTTTACTGTTCCAATACGGGCCTTCATCATTTAAGAAATTATCTTCATCATTGATTTCATTACGATCGGCTAAATCATTCAAATACGTAGTCATATTCGCGTTACTAAACTCACTATTGGTGGGTTTAGTCATCGCTGGGAGTACCCCATTAAAGGAAAGTTGTGTCGTAAAGGCTTTACCTGCCATTAACTTAAGGGTGCCTCTTACGGTTTTAAATTCATAATCTAATAATTCAACA
>CAZXLG010000116.1:0-3590 GCA_964641335.1 uncultured Paracholeplasma sp. | reverse complement strand
AACGAACATATCACAAATGAAATGTTCGTTTTTTTTCTAGAGTTTGTGGGTTTCTATTATTGATGTTCGTTTAAGTATTTTTCAGATGCTTGAACGATGATGGTGTAACTCTCTAAAAATAACATGAGTATTTTGAATAGCAAAGTTTGGAATACTACAAACAAAACACAACCCCCAAAAATAATCCAATTAAAAGGATAAAACTCTATGATTAATGCATATAAACCATAAATTAAGGAAAATAGAATAAACATAGTAAAAATGGCTGTAATTAAGTCATTCATGAGCTTTAATTTTTTCGTATAGTTATTTTTGCTAGAATGCATCTGAAATCTCATTTTTGATCGAAACTTAGGTTCTATCTTATCCATCTTAATAGGTGAGTCTGATTGTGAAATCAAATCATCATTTGATGTTACTACTTTAGGGTTTACTATTTTGACTTTCTTTTTGATATTTACAGGTTTACTAAAGACAAACCCACAGTCAATGCATTTTGATTCAGTGAAATGATTATTCGCCCCACAGTTTGGACATTTTTTTTCCATATCGACGACCTCTTTAGGCTAAGTGTATCAAAAAGTATACTTTCTTGTAAAGTTCAAACTAAGAAAATAAATGACCTCACAATTCTAAATATTAATCCATTTTTAACAACAAATATCTAGTTTATGTAAAAGTCATTGATTTTAAGGATTGTTTAATAATTTCTCCATGATATAATGAGGGTGAAATTACCTTTCAAAACAATTGAATAGGGAGAAAGAAGGCAATCCAGTGAGAAAATCATTGTATTTCGTTTTATTAATGATTTTTTTCGTGTTATCTGGCTGTCAACCCAATCAAAAAGTAGAAGTCACCTTTGAAACCAATGGTGGATCACCGATTGAAACGGTTAGCTCGATTACACAGCTTAGAGAGGGTATGCCTACCACCACCAAAACAGGTTATACGTTTAGTGGTTGGTATACAGATGAAACATTGACTACCCGTTTTGATCCACTTGTTGATCGAGACTCGTGGGTATTGACCATTTATGCAAAATGGATTCCCAATACGGTGAACTATACCGTGGAACACTACCAAGAAACCTTAGTAGAAGGATCGTATGAGAAAATCGAAACGGAAAACTTGAGTGGAACTGTAGGTCAAACCGTGAATGTGGTTTCTAAAACCTACACCGGTTTTACCTACCAGAGCAACCACGCTTCCGGTGTGTCGAGTGGGATTATTCCAGCGTCTGGAACACTCACACTCAAAGCTTATTATCAACGTAATACGTACACCATTACGATTGATGAAGATGGTGGAACTGTTGTATCCGATTTAACCTTGAAGTTTGGTGCACCAGTGATATTACCAGTCTTAACCAGAGTAGGTTATATCCATTTGGGTTACAATACCGAAATCACCAATATGGGTTCAGAAAACATCACGGTGAAAGCCTTATGGGAAGCCATACCTCAATACACAGTGACCTTTGATTCTAAGGGCGGTTCTGCTGTACCTAGTCAAACGGTTTATGAAGATACTACCTTATCATTACCAATCCCACCAACCAAAGTAGGCTATCAATTTAGTGGTTGGAAGAAAATAGGTATTCAAACAAACTATGTATTTTCTACCCCAGTAACCGAAGCGTTTACGCTAGAAGCACAGTGGATTCCAGCACTTGTTTTAGTCTCAACTGAAATCTATGTTGAAGGCTTGGATGGTTTATATACACTCAATCAAACCCTCACCCAACAAGTCCTCACAGAATCTCTCGCAACAGCTCAAACAACAACCAGCCCTGGTTTTACAGAAAACCTAACCCATACCAATCGAATCATTACAGGAACCACACTCGCGGATGGTTCTTTAGTGCTTAAACGCTATTATAGTCGTTTAACATTCACCATCAGCTTTGTTTCAAACGCCACAATCTCAGTCGATTCGATTTCTGCGAAATTTGGAAGTACCATTCAAAAACCAACCGACCCAGTGAAGACAGGCTATGAATTCAATGGTTGGTATTTAGAAGATACCTTTACAACCCCGTATGTATTCTCCACCATGCCAAGTGAAAATAAGACACTCTATGCAAAATGGACAGGAGAATCGATGACGTTACACTTTGATTCTAAAGGTGGTAATACGCTATCGGATATCGTAGCGCCTTATCAAAGTGTCATTATCCCACCAACGAATCCAACCAAAGAGGGGTATACCTTTAGCGGTTGGTTTACAACTGATTTATATACAACCGAATTTACGACTTGGACGATGCCACTAGGCAACATCACGCTCTATGCTAAATGGACTCCAAATAGGTATACCATCACGTTTGTTACCTATGGGGGGTCTACAATCAATCCATTAGAAGCCCCATACTTAAGTGATATTACTGCACCAACAAATCCAACGAAAACTGATTATATTTTCTTAGGTTGGTACAGCGATGAATCTTTAGAAACCCCATATACATTTGACATTATGCCACTCAATGGTTTAACCGTTTATGCGAAATGGGCGGCTGCTGAAGAAGGATTACCACTATCGGTGATTCTCACCTTAGATACTTATACACAAGTGAAAGTAGACGCACGTGTACTCATGTTAGCTCTCTATCCTGCCTATGGATTCTATGTCACAGACGGTAGTGCGAATATGTATGTCTTTTATGACCAAGAATTGGTCTTTGAAGGTGATGCGTATGAATTTGATGCGATGATTGTCATGGCCGATGGGGTTAAATCATTGTCTATGGTCGAAAACATCGTACCAAGCACAACCATGCATACCTATACCACTATCACAGATTACACCATCGATGAAATAGAACAACTACCCATTGAATCTGAAGGTCTGTGGGTACAAACCACGGGTATTTTAACTTATATCGACTACCCAGCGATAGTGGATACTACCACCTATACATCCATCCCACTCGATATAAACTACCACTATTTTATGTATGAAAATGAATTTACCGGTCTTGTAACCATCTCTGGTCTATTACATTATTCAAGTAACGGTTGGGTGATTCGTGTGATGACCATCGAAGTGACTGAGTTATCAAATGCAGAAATGTTTAACTATGTAAAGACATATTTGGACAGTTATTATCTAAGAGATTTCTACTCAGGCGATTCATTTGAATTAATCCATAACGATCCATTTGGATTTGCCTATATCGAATATGCCAATACACCAAGTCTTGACACACTTTATATCGCGAATTTTAAGAAGTTAATCACCGTCGAAGTGATTCAAACAATCGACCTTGAAGCGACGATTCATATCGATTTTGAAACCCATACTTACATAAAAGAAATCACCATAAACCCACACGACCCACTTTCGATAGAAGCGTACTTATCTGGTCTAGATGAAGTGGGAGTTGTCCAAGGGTTAGTCACTTTAGCTGAAAGAGATGAAGCCATCTTTATCCTTTATGATGGTGAAAATTACCTTTATATCACAGGTAACTTAAACGCGAATTATGGTGACATGATTCAAGTGAAAGTTCATAAATATCTATATAATGGCTTAAATATGGCTTCTTATGAAGATGAGGAGTATTTAAATATATTATCTGAAAATAATGA
>CAZXLG010000115.1:0-3631 GCA_964641335.1 uncultured Paracholeplasma sp. | reverse complement strand
CAACGATACCCCATAATGAATATACTAGTCTATCTTTACTACTAGAGGCGTTCTATCAAGCTGAAACACCAAAATATGCCGATATTGAAAAATTAATCGATAAAGAGATTAAACGCTTAGAATTAAAATTGAATAATCTCTATGAAGATTTAAATGCGAACTTACACTTTGAATCCTACCGTAACGACGCTGACTATATTTACCATAATGCAATAGACTTACAAGCGAAGATGAGTGCACTTGGGCATCTAACCTTAGACTCGCAAAAAACACTCAATGAGAATGCGCAAAGTTTATTTCAAAAATACCATAAAGCCAAGAAAGCCATAGAACCCATTGAGTCTCAAATTCAATTGGCTAAGGATTTTCTAAATTACTATGATAATCTAAAATCGGAGTTTCCTTACTTATCTTCTTCTGATTTAGATGATATCAAAAAAGAATTGGGTGATGTTGGTTTAATTAAACTCAAAATTGCTCCAAAGAAAAAACCAACGAAGCCGACTATTTTAAACTACAAATTTGATGATTTCGAGATTTATGTCGGTAAGACCAGTGAACAAAACAACTACTTAACGAATGTGTTTGCACAACCCAACGACTATTGGTTTCACGTTCAACACGGTCCAGGAGCACACGTTGTATTACGAGGTGCTTTCCATGAAACTTCGTTAAGACTCTGTGCCATGCTCGCCGCTTACAACAGTCCTCAGAGACAATCTTCTTCGATTCCAGTGGATTACACAAAGGTCCGAAACCTTAAAAAAATAAAAGGTCTTCCGGGGTATAATGTGACGTATACCAACCAGAAAACCATGTATATTGATATTGATGAATCCAAGATCAAGTCGCTTTAGCCGACCAACATATCCATTTCAACATAGGTGACAACGTTTGTTGTCTCCTTTTTATTTTCAAGCATCGCAACTGCTGTAAGGATACCAATACGACCGACAAACATATTGAGCATAATGATCAATTTCGAATAGGTGCTGATGTACGGTATGAGTCCTAAGGATAAACCAACTGTCCCGAAGGCTGAGGATACTTCAAAACCAATCTCCATAATCGTCCAACGATTCGGTTCAATGATGGAAATAAACATCGTGGACAACATGACTAACACAATGGCGAGTGAAAAGACCATATATGATTTTTTGACTGCTTGATCTTTAATTGCTTTACCTGCAAAGAATACTTGTTTGCGATGTCTACCAAAGGAAATTAATCCTGAGGCTAATAGGAAGAATGTTGTCATTCGAATCCCACCACCGGATGAGTTTGGTGCAGCACCAATAAACATCAGCATCGAGAAGAACAATCGGGTCGCTTCTGCCCATTCATTGATGTTTGTATTAAAGAAACCTGCACTTCGAGCGTTATTCGTCATAAATAACACATTCATGAGGATTTCCATTGGAGGATTACCTTTCATGGAATTTTCATACTCCATGATGAAATAGATTAAGGCCGAGGTTATCCAAAAAATAAAATGACTTACGATGAGCATTTTTGAAATAAATGATATATGATAGGGTTTTTTATGGAGTTTATTCTTTACGAAAAGAACGACTTCAGCCAATGGCCAAAATCCAACACCTCCGGTAAAAATAATGAGCATAGTCATTATTTGTGGGAAATAATAACCTTCGAAAATCATAAAACTTTGATTGCCTGGTAGGAAGTCAAAACCTGCGTTTGCGAAACCTGCTGCAGCTAAGTAGACCGATTGAAATAATGCATCCCAGAATGTGGCTTCAAAGGGTTGAACTAGGAATATATAAATCGTCATACTAATAATATATATGATTTGAATGACCCCAACAGCAATCATCGCATTGGTAATAAGTTTAATAATTCCCTTCACCGTAAACTGATTTTGTTCTGAAGCAATTAAGCTACGTTCTTTCAGTGAAATTTTCTTTCCTATGATGACCCAATAGTAAGCAACGAGCATCATGATACCGACTGCGCCAATTTCAAGAATAAAAATGGAGATGATTCCACCTAGCGTATTGAATGTGTCCCTTTGAGATACTGGTGATAATCCAGTGGACGATATTTGTGATAAGGAAATAAACAAGGCATCGATGAAGGACAATTCAACACCAGGATTTTGAGAGATAGGCAGCCATAATAAAAAACCACCCACTAAAATGGTTAGAAGATAAATAGTAAAAATGGTTCGGGCTGGTGTGATAAATAAGATTTTTTTAACTCTTTTGGAAAATGACATGTAAAGCACCTTCTTGCCATGGTTTATTATAGCATAATGCGCTATATTTTCAAACATGGATGGTTTTATAAATAAGCATTTGGTTTGTTTTAAATAAGATTATGGAGTAAAATGATAGTGTTGAAGGAGGATTTTACACTATGAAATTTGAATTACCTAAATTAGGCTATGCATATGATGCATTAGAACCAGTCATTGATGCGAGAACAATGGAAATCCATTATTCTAAACACCACAATGCGTATGTGACGAACGCGAACGCCGCATTAGAAAAACACCCTGAATTTAATTTACCACTTGAGGCATTTTTAAAAGACCTCAACCTAGTCCCTGAAGATATCCGTATGGCACTTAGAAATAATGCCGGTGGACACTTCAATCACACCTTATTCTGGGAAGTATTAACCCCAGGCGGTGCTAAAGCGCCAAAAGGTGCTTTATTAGAAGCAATCAACAAAGCATTTGGTTCATTTGAAGCTTTCAAAGAAGCCTTTGGAAACGCTGCGAAGACTCGCTTTGGTTCTGGTTGGGCATGGTTAGTGAAGACACCTAAAGGTTTAGTTGTCACTTCTACACCAAACCAAGATACCCCACTTGCTGAAGGTACACCAATCTTAGGTCTTGACGTTTGGGAACATGCTTATTACCTAAATTATCAAAATAGACGCCCTGATTATGTTGCTGCATTCTTCTCAGTTATCAACTGGGATGTCGTTGAAGCAAAATTCAATAAAGCTTAATATTTTATACCTTACTAAAAACACACTTAATTCAGTGTGTTTTTTTTGTTTAATTTATGTTAAAATTGATTTTAGGAGGTCTCATAAAATATGAATAGTAGTGATTTTAGACATCGCGCCTGGTCGAAATTATCAGGTAACTGGGGTGGCCCCATCGCAGTAGTATTAATTCAAATGTTGTTAATTGGGGTAGTCAGCGGTATTTCATCCGGGATTGGTACCATCATCGTTGTTGGACCACTTTTAGTTGGTGTTTCTGGGTATTTTGTTAACTTCGCTTTGAGTAAAAACCCTAGATTTGAAGATATGTTCGACGGGTTTAAAAATTGTTTTGGTAATAGTATCGTCCTATACTTATTGACCATGCTTTTCACTTTCTTATGGTCTTTATTGTTAATCATTCCTGGAATTATTAAACAATATGCTTACTCTATGGCCCCTTACATCATGGCCGAAAATCCAATGATGACAGCCACTGAAGCATTAGATGAATCTCAACGTATCATGAAAGGTCATAAAATGGATTTATTCATTCTATATCTATCCTTTATCGGTTGGGCATTATTGGTTATGATAACGTTTGGTATCGCAGCTATCTGGGTTGCCCCTTACATTGAAGCAGCTAAAGCAGAATTCTATCTAGAAATCAGCGGTG
>CAZXLG010000114.1:0-3634 GCA_964641335.1 uncultured Paracholeplasma sp. | reverse complement strand
GCATTATTATTAATCGCGTATAGGAAAGCTTCTTGTAAGTAAGGTAAGACATCGATTTCGATATGATAGGTTTTACCCATTTGGATTTTCTCATCAAAATAGTTTCTTGATGACATCGAGTAGATGAGTTTATTGGTGGTTCCTGGGCCACCTTGGTCTAGGTGAGCGGACTGTGCAATAAAGTCTGTTCTATTATCAAAGATTGGAATGCCAAACCATAAGAAATCGCCACGAGTACCTACTTCATCTGGATTACTATCTTCAGGCACCACGTTTTGTAAGGTCAAATACCATAAAAGCTGTGCGGCGTGTTTTCCTGGGTCATAGGCTGGACCGGTTAAGTTTTCAACCGAATTCACGGTGACCTCAAGTCTTAAGATGAGTGCGGATAATTCAGACATCCCCACCGATTCATTGAAATTTTGTTCAATGAGGGCGTGCGTCCACGGTTGTCCGTTTGTTCTTGGTTCTGAGTATTCTTTAGAGGCTTGTAGATCAATTCTTAAGTAACCATTGTCACTAGGGTTCATATGTAATGTTCTAGATTCTGTTTGATAGGTATGAACGCCATTCACTTTTGAATAGGTTGAATCAGTGACATCATATGGTGTCCACCACTGAGCCATGTACCAAACATTTCTGCTTGAAGGTAAGGCTTCTCCGTTATAATCCAAATGTCTTTGAATGGTTCTACCATCTTCCACGGGGCTGATGCCTAGAAGCTGAAAGCCGGTTGAAAAAGTTGGGTCTTCTAGAAGTTCTATCGCACCTGTGTCATCGATGAGGGGTTCTTCTTTTTCTTTACATCCGGATAACAACACTAAGGATAAAATCAATATGCCTAAGACCTTTTTCATTTGATAAATGCCTCATTTGGTTTGACGTTAAAGGCTTTCGCAAGTCTCAATAAATCGCTATCCGAAATGAGTTTATGGTTACTAAATGGTTTAATGGTTAAATAGGTCATAGCGGCTTTTTCCACTGTTTCAACTAAACCAAAGGTTGAGTCGAGTGTGTCGCCACAAGCGACCACACCATGAAGTGGCCATAAGACGATTTTGAATGTTTTAAATTTGTCTGCTGTGTTTTTTCCAATGATGCCATTGCCGGGGATTTCCCAAGGAATAATACCAATACCTTCAGGGAATATGATGATGTTTTCGGTGTTTAAACCCCATAACGCTTTTGAGAATGTTTTTTCATCTAACTCTGTGATCGCACTCATCATATTGGTGTAGGTCGCGTGGGTATGGATGATGACGCGGTGTGTTGGGTCGATTTCAAGTCTAGAGATGTGTGAAGCTAGGTGTGTAGATAATTCAGAGGTCGGTCTTTCGGTTGGTTTTAATCCCCAAAGGATTTCCACATGATCGCCATTTTCAGTGACTTTTACGATACAACTGTTCGCTTCAGGGTGTTCTTTGACATTTTTAAAATACTTCCCTGACCCGGTGACTAATAGGTATTTTCCCGCCAACGGTTTCGCGTTGATTTGGAGTGGGTACAATCTTCCTGGTTTCGATAAGTCCAAGTAAAGGGATAGCTCAGCTTGGTCTAGGATGAATGAAACGTTCCCCGCATTTCTTTCATCCCAACCAAGTAAATACATACGGTCAATGACATTCGAGAATTCTTGGATAAACTTGGATTCTAATATGTTTTTCATAGTCTTTTGCCTTTCATGGTCGCTTCATAAGCTTCGATTTGCTTCAAGAAGTCGATGCCCACTGGTTTTTGTTCGGTCTCACAAATATAGTCATAGACCAGTCCAAATGGTAGTGCTTTTAGTTCTTCGGTGTAGATGAGTCTTTGTGTATAGTTTTGTTCTAGTTCGATCTTTTTAAGGAGTTCTTTGGGTTCAAGTAAGGCTTTTAATAAGGCCTTTTGAGTATTTCTAATTCCAATCACCCAAGCAGCGATCCGGTTGATTGAGGCGTCGAAGTAATCTAAGCCTATGGATGTTTTCTTTAATAAATCATCCCTGACTAACGCTTCAGCAACCCCGATTAAGTCATCGTTTAAGGTAACGACATGGTCTGAATCCCATCTCACAGGTCTAGATACATGGAGTAAGGTATGATCGACGAATAATGACATCGATGATAGTTTGTCTGATACTTGTTCTGTTGGATGGAAATGACCGGTATCCAAACAAATGCCTAGATGATGTTTGGTTGCGTATCCTAAATAGAATTCATGAGAACCGGTGGTGTATGATTCTGCCCCAATTCCAAAGAGTTTCGATTCAAGTGTGTCCTTTACGTGAGGTAATTTGGTTTGATAGATGTCATCGAGTGATTCTTTTAATCTGACTCTAGGTGATAACCTTGAATACGGTGAATCTTTATAACCATCTGGGATCCAGAGGTTACAAACCGTATCCGTATTCAAGGCTTCACCGAAATAGGAGGCAATCTTTCTCGATTGTTTTACATGCTTGATCCAAAAGTTTCTAACGGTTTCGTCACTTGAAGAAAGTGTAAACCCAGATTTAGCCATTGGATGTGAGAATAGGGTTGGATTAAAGTCAAGTTTGACATTGTGTTTTTTTGCCCACTTAACCCACGACTCAAAGTGTCTTGGTTCAATTTCATCAAGTCCGATGGATTCTTGGGTATCGAGATATATAGCATGTAGATTCACTCTGTGTTGATAAGGCACTAAGCTGAAGATCATTTCTAAGTCTTGTCGTAGTTCATCGAGGGTGTTCGCTTTATATGGGTAATTTCCCGTTATAGAAATCCCACCAGAGAGGGCTTCTTTACTATAAAAGCCTTTCACATCATCGCCTTGCCAGCACTGAATAGAGATAGGTGTTTTTCTTAACGTTTCAATCGCTTGGTCGACATCAACACCATAAGCGCTATAAATGGATTTCGCTAAGTTGTATTTTTCAAGATGTGTCATATGAGTTTCTCCTTCATGATATTTAAGTAGGTTAGATAGATATCGGATAAATCGTTTTGTGGGGTAAAGATGATTTGACTGTCTTGACTTAAGTTGGGTTTTTTAAATTCAGGACAATTAACTTCATGTTGAACCATCGCGTTTCCTATGGCTGAGGCTTCTTTAAAACCTTTCACTACAGGTACCCCTGTGATGTCAGCAGTCATTTGATTGATGAGGTGATTTGCTGACCCACCACCAATAATGATGATTTGTTTGGTTTTTATACCTGTTAGGTTTTCTAAAGTCTCTAAGTGGTGTTTATATTTCGAAATCAAGCTGAGGTTAAACGTTTTGAGGTATTGAATTAATGTCTTCGGTACCGATTGATTGGTTCGAATACAATAGTGCTTTATACGCTCTAGAATGTCTTCTCCTAGTTCAAAATCGGGATGGTCTAAATCAATGATAGCTTTTAAGGGTTCTAACTTAATTTGTTCATCTAGTGCTTGATAATCGACTTGATCTATCTTAAACGCTTCGATGATTTTATTTTTAACCCAAAAGCCTGAGATATTCTTTAATAATCTAATCTGATGATGATAGCCAACCTCATTAGTATAAGAGGCATTATAAGAAGCTTGATTAATTAGAGGTTGATTGAGTAGTTTCCCAATTAAACTCCATGTCCCTGAGGAGATATACACATCTTCTTTAGCTACATCAATACTGTGAATCGCGGAGGCTG
>CAZXLG010000113.1:0-3634 GCA_964641335.1 uncultured Paracholeplasma sp. | reverse complement strand
GGGTGACACATTATATTGTATTTTAAAACTCAAAAATCGTTTAGTTGCTAAACCACTCAATAAAGTGGAAATCAATTTAAAACCAGAAACTAAACTTGATTTACACCAACATGTCGATGCCTATGTGATCCATGCTGGTAAAGAAGGATTAAATATGATGAGTAAAGAAGGTCACCTCATTTTCGTACACCATACCCAAATGCGTCGTGTATACCGTTTAGGTGAACTCGCGAATGTTCGAATTGCACGTATTCATGAAGATGGGTATAGTGGGTCTTTAATTGATGTTAAAGAAAAAATGATGGATCAAGATGCGGAAATGCTTTTTGAATACCTTGTTCAAAATGGCGGGAAAATGCCGTTTACATCCGATTCTGATAAAGACCAAATCTATGAAACTTTCAAACTCTCTAAAAAAGCATTCAAACGCGCTTTAGGCCGTTTATATAGTGAAAGACGTGTCATCATTGAAGATGACCAAACAGTACTTATTAAAGGTGAAAAATAATGGAAAAAAAACTTGTAGAAACCATTACGGCGAGAGATAAAGATTTCGCCCAATGGTATACTGACTTATGCTTAAAAGCAGAATTAATGGATTATACAGATGCAAAAGGATTTATCATTTACCGTCCATATGGCTACGCAATTTGGGAAAATATCCAGAAATACTTAGACCAAAAATTTAAAGATACCGGACATGAAAATGTGTACATGCCGATGGTTATTTCTGAATCTTTATTTCAAAAAGAAAAAGACCACGTTTCTGGGTTTGCTCCAGAAACGGCCTTCATGACCACAGCCAATGGCGATGAAGGTGAAAAACTCATCATTCGCCCGACTTCTGAAGTCCTATTTTGTCAACATTATGCAAAAATTGTTTCATCCTATCGTGACTTACCAAAGAAATATAATCAATGGTGTTCAGTAGTTCGCTGGGAAAAAACAACCCGTCCGTTCTTAAGAGGAAAGGAATTCCTTTGGCAAGAAGGACATACGATTCACCGTACTGAAACTGAAGCAAGAGCAGAAACCTTAGGTATGCTCGATGTTTATACCAAATTAGGTAAAGATTTACTAGCGATACCGTTCGTTACAGGTAGAAAAACCGAAAAAGAAAAATTTGCTGGTGCTGTAGAAACCTATGCAATTGAAGCCCTCATGCACGATGGTAAAGCTTTACAATCGGGGACCTCTCATTACTTCGGTGATGGATTTGCAAAAGCATTTGACATCAAATTCCAAGACAATGATAATCAAGTGAAAAATGTATTCCAAACTTCTTGGGGTGTCTCAACCCGCCTTATTGGTGCGGTCATCATGGTTCATGGTGATGATGAAGGCTTAGTATTACCTCCTTATGTTGCACCAACACAAATCGTGATTATCCCAATTCAAAGTCAAAAACCTGAAGTCATGGAAGCATCGAATAATCTATATGCCGCATTAAAAGCTGCTGGGTATCGTGTGAAATTAGATGATTCCAATCGTACACCAGGTTGGAAGTTTGCTGAGTATGAAATGAAAGGTGTGCCTGTACGTGTTGAAATTGGACCGCGTGATTTAGCGAATGGTCAAGTCACCATCACGACCAGACATGACCGCAACAAACAAACAGTCGCTTTAAATTCAGTGGTTGAATCGATGCCTGAAGTCTTAAAAGCGATGCATGATTCCCTTTATGAAAAAGCATTAGCCCATGTGAATGCAAATACATTTACAGCAACCACCTATGAAGACTTTAAAGTCCAAATTGAAAAAGGTGGTTACATCAAGATGAGCGTCGCTGGTGAAGAAGCAGAACTCAAGATTAAAGCGGATGTTCAAGCGACCGCTCGTGTCATTTTAAATGAACCACTCATCACTGAAATTTGCCCAGTTACTGGCAAACAAGCTACCCAAACCATTTTGTTTGCAAGAGCATATTAATTTTTCAAATTGAAACCATAATTAGTTTATGGTTTCTTTTTCATTTTTCATATTTTTTTTAAAATGAAAGTGTTTTAGTTTTTCATATGTAAGTTTATGCTTGTAATATCATGTCATTTATAATACAATATGACATGTTGAATTCGATAAACATCCGACTTAAAATTGGAAAATAGGGAGTTTGAGTGTATAATAATCTTAGTATTATACGTACACGCGCACGTTCTTAAAATTTATGGATTAATACGTATAAAAGAGATTATAAAAAGAAGGTGTTTTTTATGCATACTGGCATTATTCGTGAAACAGTTTTATTAGACAAAGCTGCAAGAGAAAAAGTCGAAAAACTGACTAAAGAAAAAGAGATGCTCGACATTAAAATTAAAGCTGATGAAAAGAAAATCCAACTAGACAACATAGCATTTATTGAAAAGTCAGTCGCGGACACTCGTCAACATTTTGAAGATGAAATCGCATTACGAAAAGAGACTGAATTAAAGAAATTCAATGATAACCTAGCATTGATTAAGTCACAATTTGATCAAAACGAAGAAAAATGGATTGATATGATCTATTCTTTTTGTGTTAAATAAAAAAGAAAAGAGGCTAATATGGGACAATTAGCAAATAATGCAATTATTTCGAAGTCAAAAGCGATCTATGGCAATTTTCTTAAAGAAGATGATTATGAACGTTTGGTTAAATTTAAAACCCTCCCTGATTTGGTTGGGTATTTAAAAAAACAAAAGAACTATCAAAGCATCCTCAAAGATGTCCAAGAAAATGCAGTCCGCCGTGGTCAATTAGAAGCGCTAATTCGAAAGAATGCTTTCGACCATATTTACAGATTAATTAAGCTGGTATATTCGAAAGATGAATCCTTCTATAATTTAAACATTGTCACTCAGGAAAATGAATTGATATTATCAGTACTTAGAACCATTATATCGAAAGAATTTGATGATATGAAGGGTAAGATTCCTTACTTTTTCGACGTTCATACGGATATTGAAATCGATAAACTACTGAAGACAACCACATTTGATGAGTTACTTGAAGCTGTCAAAAAATCAGAATATTACGGCCTTTTGAAGCCATTCTATGTTAAAAATCCAGATATGATTCGATACTTAGATATCGAACATGTCCTTGAAACACATTATTATCGACAAGCCTTTTTACGCATTGAAAAAAACTATTCAGGTCAACTCAAAAAGGACCTAGAAAGTATTTTTGAAACAAGAATTGAACTTGGAAACATCATTAAAATTTATCGTTTGAAGAAATTCTATCAGGCGGATCCGGTGACAATTAAGAGTGTACTCATTAAAGAACATTCACGAATCAGTGAAAAACGTCTTGATGAAATTATTCAAATTAAGGATCCAAACGCAATATTAAAATATTTGTCTACCAGTGAATTCTCAAGATTTTCAAGTGATAAGGATTATGTCTATGTTGAGTACTATGCAGGTAAAATCCGTTATGATTTAGCTAGAAAGTTCATGTACTTTTCAACAGACGTTCCTAAAGTATTTATGGCGTTTGTCACGTTATCTGAGATTGAAATTGAAAATCTTACAAATATCATCGAAGGTATTCGTTACCAAGTCGATGAAAATGAAATAAAACAGATGTTAATATATTAGGAGGCTTTTTATGGGAATTGCAAAAGTAAATCTCATTGATCTAACCTCAAACGTAA
>CAZXLG010000112.1:0-3707 GCA_964641335.1 uncultured Paracholeplasma sp. | reverse complement strand
TCGGTTGCGATAGCCTTATTGTAATCAATATCTTTGTACACTGTTGGCTTAATCCCGTCATTGGAAAATCCAAAATATGTTAAGGATAAAGTATCGACACCTAATTCTTCTAAGGCTTGTTGAACTTTCTTAACCCCATTGACGGATGTTAAGGCTTGAATACGTGTAGTAGGAAAACCTAAAATGTAAGTTTTTTCTTTATATCCCCCTAGCAGGGTGATGTTTGTTCCGACTTGTGAAGGGATCATTTGCCAATCGTAACGATCAACTAAGTAATTCTGATACGTTTTCGCAATATCGAAATACGTAGCGTCTTCTTGATCGATAAACTGATAGTTCGCAACAAAATCTTCGGTGTTGTAATCTTTTGTAAATGAGGTTACACGTTGAGATTGTGATGAGGATTGGAATATGAATGCATCGCGTTCTCTAAACGCGTAGCGATAATGTACGTAAGGAATCTTATGCACATAGGTACCACTGCTTGATTCAGTTAAGAAGCCTGCTCTTAGAGTGCTCATGGCATCCCCTGATTCAATCGTATTGATATAGGCATACCCATTGAGTTGATAGCCATACATCGGGAATCCAATCTTTTCGCCTTGGTCGTTTTTCACAGCATACCCATTACCAATGGATAGGTCTGCCCCATAAATGCGTTTTTCATAGACAGTTGACCCATATTTTTGGTTATTATGGTCGATGTAAATACCCGATCCATCGGGAATGATGGTGAAGCCTTCATCATCGATATTACCTGCCCCAAAGAATGGGAGTATATCGATGAACGCGAGTGGAAAATCTTCACTTTCGACAATCGAATCATTGATTAGTTTTACTTGTAAACCGGTATCTTTGAGTGAATATTCCACTGAAAATTCAAAATAGGGTAAGGATTTGGATGTTTCAAATCCATACGTTAACGCATCTTCTTCATAATCTTCTTGTGTATAGAGTGATTCATTGAAGATCAAATTATAGATGATATCTAACGAGTCTTGTGAGGTTAATTCTTTTAAGTAGTAACGTTTTTCAGTTTCAACATAGTTAAATTGAGATTTTAAAAAGTTGAGTTGTCGACGAATGGTTGAATCCGATTCTGCTTTTTCAGTCAGTGGGATTAAGATTTTTTCATCGAATTTTGATTTCCCAATTTGTCTTGGTAAGTCAGTCATCGCGATGTTGTGTTTTCCACCCACTTGATATAAAACTTCAATCGAATCAGTGTCTACTTTAAAGCTAAAACGAGCGTATTTAATCGATTCATCATTGACACTGACACGTTTAGAGGCTTCAATCTTTTGTTCATAATATAGAACAAAGAGTTCTCTCGCATCGGCAGGAATCAATAAAGTATCGTGCTGTGGATTTGAGTACCATGTTTGTAAGGTCGTCTTATCCAACAATGAGAACGTGGTATCTTCAGTATTGAGTGTCCATTTGAATGACGCATTCTCAAGGACGATTTCTGAATTTAAGTAATCATTTTTTTCAATAAATCCCGTTTTATCGTAAGCGTCTCTTGGACGGTAAACACTACGATATCCCATGACTTGAGATAAAACGAATAGGGATCCTCCTAGGAGAATGAGCAGGAGGACGGCTAGTTTTATGAGTTTTCTTTTCATAGTCCCCTCCTAAGATAACCGCATAATGAACTCTTCATAGACTTGTATGATGAATCCATAAAGCTGTTGAAATAGTGTTAAAATGAGTAATCCAATGAAGATGATTAACGCAACCGCTACAGCTGTAAAAGCCATGGTAACGATCGTCTTTAATAGACCATATTCATGGATGACAAGTAATCCAAAAATCGCCATATATCCAACAAAGAAAACTGCGATCGCATTCATCGCGGTGTAAATCGCTAATTCTTCTTGGATTAAGAAGTTTGAAACAATGGTCATTGGGATACCAATCCAAACTAGTGGAATAACGGCATAACAAATGACTTTAAAGATTTCAATCATCTTTCCCTTACCTTCAAATAAGGAGGTGATGGACCAGTTGCCAATCGTGATTAAGACAACTGGTACCACCACTAAGAAGAAAGTACGGACAATCGAGAAATTTTCGACATAGGGTGCTGAAACTAAGAAACCCGAGGCTGTCACGCTGATGGCGTTCGTGATGACAAGTAAGAGTAAATAAACAATCGCTACCGATAGTTTGCCTTTTTTCTCTAGTTTAAAATCATCATAGCCCTTAAATGGATGAGTCAATATATATAAAGGAAATTTGATGTAGTCGTTGAGAATGTTTTGGAAAATCGAATGATAATCCACGGATTTAATGTTGTTTAAGATTGTTTTAAATGTCATGAATTAATCATCTCCTTCTCGTTTGATCGCATTCTTCACGGATTTTCCAACGAAAAATCCAAATATAATAAATCCACCTACCAAGACATAAGGTAATGTTTTGGCCAAGTTATCGTTTCGATATTGTTCGTAAGCTTTGGAATAATTGTAATAATCGTATCCTAGTTTCAAGTGATTCATGGCTGTTTCATAATCCCCTTCACGAAGTTCAGCTCTACCAATCCCTGCATAAGCTAGGAAGTAGTTAGCATTCATTTTGAGGACTTCAGTCCAGGTTTCTTTGGCTTGAATATAGTCCATGTCGTAGTATTGTTCAATGGCTTGATTGATCAAGGATCCAAATACCAACGGTTCAAAGACTAAGATACTTTTTGAGACATTATCTGTAACAAGTATCAATTCATTGTAATAAGTGACTGCGGTTGGTCCTGAAAGTTTATTTTGTTCACTACCCATACCGCCTGAAATATAAAGGAGTTGTCCATCGATATCATACGTAAAGAGACGACCACGATTATTATCCAAAATGGTGAAACGTTCGTTATCGTCATGGACAGCAACGTCGATGATTGAGGACGGTCCTACAGTGGTTCTAGTGTCTGTTTCTTGGAATTTAGCATCCCCGATGACCGGAACATATCCATTGGATTCAAGGATATTTCTACCTTTGAAGTTCAGTTTCTTAACCGGTGCCCAGTATTCAAGGCGAGATACTGTGTAAATATACCCATCATCGTCAATATCCATAGAGGTAAAGGATGTTTGAAGTTTTAACGCCATTTTATCGCGTTGTTCTTTGGTAGAAAAGCGATAGATGAGGGCGTCTAAAACGGATAATTTAATGGTGTTTGTTCCAAAGTAACGGTTGAAGTTCCCTTCGATGTCAAATTCCATAATGCCTTCATAGACGTCATAGGCAATCACGTTCATACGACCTGTTCGGTCGACAGATACTTTGAGGGGTTTAAAGGTCAAGTTATCAAAAATCGCGTCATTTGGATTTTTGACCTCTTGAACAAATCGTTCGGTTTGTAAATCAAAGATAGCTACTCGATTATTGTTATAGTCAGCCACGTAGAGTAAGTCGTTTGAAACATGAATGCCTTGTGGACTATTGAGAATACCGTCTGAATCCGAAGCATCTGGTAAAGATTTCACATATTCAAAAGCTTGATTGAATATATGAATTTGGTTAGATGTCGCATCCGACACATAGATGTAATCTTCGTAAGCAAACACATCACGTAAATCACCAAGTGTGATTGGTTTAGTTAATCCATTCGTATCGACAACATTGGAGTTATCGATGACTCTAAGAACATGAGTCGCTTCAGCGGAATCAATTTGATCCCAGTAAGCATAATTATAAGAGGCTTTAATTGT
>CAZXLG010000111.1:0-3976 GCA_964641335.1 uncultured Paracholeplasma sp. | reverse complement strand
CGCTAGATCCTAAGTCTAGTGCGTCTGCCAGTTTCGCCACATCCGCGCAAATTGAATTATATCGTTTTTTAAAGGGGTTGTCAATAAACTTCTTAAATATTTTTCAACCGATGATATAAATTCAAATAAAGCGCGACATCCATTCGATTTTTAAATAACATGACTTCTTCATAAAACGCGTAGGGTTCGACTAAAACTGCATTCGGATTTACAAAATATAGTGTGTTAAGATCATTGGGTTCTGTATCACTATTCATAAACTTACTGATGATCATATAGTCGTCTGTAACGATGTCAAATGCCCGTGTATCAATCGAAAACGTATGTTCATCAGATAATAGGTTCACACCAAAATATTGATAATCGGTAGTTCTACCAAACAGTTCAACAATCGTGCGGTAGATATCAACTTGACTTCTCACTTTTGGTTGAACCCCAGTGAGTAAACCTTCTTTAATCGGAGCTGTACTGTCATCATCTGGAGCGTAAATGAACGCCAAGGTTTTAATCATTTCTTTTTTATATTCAAGGGTGGTTAGCTCTCTACCTAGGATGGTTTCTAAGTCTACTTTAGGAACCCCAGACCCATGGTCACTATAGAATATGTAGACTGTATCATCAACACGTTTTGTCATATCGATGAATGCTTCAAAGAAACCATCATAATACGTTTCGTAGTTTAAATATTTGAGCGTGGTGGATGAGACATCGATATCTTCTTGAGTAAATTGATTAGGGTAAGGGTCATATAAATAAGGTGTATGTGGTTGAATGGTGATGGGGAATAACAAATACGAATCATGATTATTAATGACGGTTTCTGTCCAATCAAGCAATGAAAAATCCGATAACCAAGGGCTTTCAGGCGTATTTTTTTCTAAGAAATTTGGGAAGACATAAACCCCATTTTTCGTGCCTTCTACATAGGCTTCATCTTCATCAAAATAGAAATAATCTTCAAACCCAAACATGTTTTCATGGACTACCATTCGATTATAGAACAATCCAACATCACCGTGTAATGAAGCGGAATAATAATCATTAAATATCTTAGGTAATGCTTCAAACTCATATTTCGTTTTATTGTAGTTCCAATAAATGGTCGTATCTCCTGTCGGATATAGCCCAGTCATCACTGAGAATTCGGCATCACTTGAATTGCCTAAACCGACATTTGTATAGAAATTATCAAGGACATATGACTCACTTAATAAAGCTTTAAGCGTACTGAAATAGGACGAATCCAAATGCGGTCCCGATTCATCTAATAGAAAATGATTGAAAGTTTCTAGGTGAAATATCACCACATTTTTACCTTCGAATATCCCATTCAATGAGGTCCCATTCAATAGGGTTGGATCAATATTGACCGTGGAAGCTTGTGAGATATCGAGTTGATTACCATAGGTTTCATTAAAGAAGTTTGTATAACTTGACTGATTTTTATTGTAGGTATTATAGATGGTTAAACTTGGTAAAGTTAAGTTAATATTTGATAAGTTTATCCCCATCATTTGACCCACATAATAGTTATATAAGCCGGCGCTTTGAATACCAAAGAGTGCTCGTTCTGCAGAAATTGGCCAACGCTTATCGAGATTAACTTTGACGATTGCTGTTGTCGTTAATGAAACCACGAATGAACCAATCAACAAGAAAACTGATAAGAACTTGTGTAATGGATAAGTTACTTCTGAGATCACTAATTGATTCTTTTTAAGTTTTTTCATATAGACACTCATCACACTAACTAAAACCATAAATGGGATGAAGACAACGATTCGATAGTATAAATAAAGTTCGGTTAAAGCTTCAACAAAAATGGATCCCGCGAGTTCAGCGGCTGGGTTATTAAATAAAGTCATTTCATAGATTGAAAACATCGTGGAATAATATTTGGTGAAAATCCCAATAGAGAAAATCGCGATATTGAGTAATAGGGTTATTACTACTAGGTATGTCATTCGTTGTTTACGCTTTTTGAATATTAAAAATCCGATCAATAATAGGATCGAAAGGGCTGCGATATTGCCAATAATAGCATTCAATTCTAATAATCCATGTCGTCTAAATGGAATTAAATATCGATTCAATACTGAGGTAGTTACCATGTAAGTATTTAGGATATTTAGCCCATAGAAAAGGCCAAGGAACGTGTAATACCATTTCTTTTGATTCATGTCTTTCACCTTTAGTAAATCTAGTATACCACGTTTAACAATGAATATAAATTAGAAACCTTTTTAGGGGTAAAAAGAAAAAGATTCACTGGAGGGCAATGAATCTTTTTCTAAAACCTATGTGCGTTTTTTAATTCGTTTAATTACTAGATAACTTGAACCGATGATACCTACCGCACCCATCGCAGCGTACACATAAAGCATCGGGATGGTTGTATTTTGTTTGTAAGCGACTTGAATTCGACTTTGATAAGTTACCCCTTCTACTTCATAACTATAATAGAGATAGGCTTTATCACGTTTACCTTGGATATGTTCGGCTTCATCTAGTAATATCTTTATATTCTTTGGATTCATCCCTGATGTTGATAACTCTGCTTCAATCCAAGCGATGATTTCTGCTTTAGTCATGGCTTCATAATCATCATAAGTTAAGACATAATCGGTATTATGAAAGACTGGTGCAGTATCATCAATGACGTGAATATGCACAGTTCTAACTTTTTCATTGCCAGCGGCGTCCTTACAGGTAACATAAATTTCATGACTATTGATCATACTGCCATTATAATTGGACATGTTTACCACAATTTTGGATGTGACATCTCCATCGTGATCATCGAGGGCAGTATATAAACTTTTAATTTGTTCAAGTGTTCTCGCACCATCGCTTAGATACGTATAAATCACATCGGGTCCTGTAATCACAGGTGAAAAGATATCGATGACTTGAATAGAGACTGTTTTGATGGTTTCATTTTGAGAAGAATCCTTCAAACTAAAATCTATTTCATAAGTACCTGTTCGATTCTTGTTCGGTGTATAGGTATCCCTAACTACGGTAATATGACTCGTATTGAGTTGGTCATAGTTGTCTGAAACCGTTAATTGGCTTAAAATTGCATTCAATTCTAACGGTTTATTATGTTCAATACTGTAGGCATTGATCCCTGTTAATGTCGGTTTGGTCTTATCAATGATCATTATAGTCATTTCGTAATAGCTGGTATTCGACATGGTATCCATCGCTCGGTATTGAAGATAATATTCTCCTATCCCATTTTCGATACCCTCAAAATCTCCACCCATTAAATCAACCTTGATTGGGCCACCTTTAGGGTCTGATACACTGATTTGACTACGAATTTCTGTTTCAGATACAGGATGATCATAATCCATTAAGTAGACCCCATGGTAATGGATGGGCATATTCGATACATAATACTCAAAGCCATTGAACTGCGCATAGGTCCCTTCATAAAGCATGATATTATAGCCTGTTGTCCCCATCGCTGGGATGTCTCTCAGCAACAGCGTATCTGTGGTACTTAAAAAGGAATAATGCCAACGCTCATTCACCAAATCCACTGTCATATCTTTGGTTTGACAGTTCACATTGGCCTTATCACAGTGGGTTAAATAAGGATTTTCATCTTGTGAGAAATTATCTATCCCGATGAAATCCAAATCCATAACTAAGGTATAGGTCGTATTGGTTTTGATTTTAATATGGGTGTGCATATCAAAATCACGGGGTTCTGTTCTTTGGATATTTCGTAAATCCAAATAATTCTTGCCATACGGTAGTCTAAGTGCGTTACTGACATAGTCTCCTGCTTTAATGGAGATGCCTGTCATCAATGAAATACATAAACACATAAAAATCCAACATTTCTTCAAAAAAAATCACCTCTACTAAATACGTACAGGTGAGGGTGTTTTTTTACTTCTATATTTCAACAAATAAACGACACGGACAGGCGTCGGTATCGATTTTGAGTGGAATAATGAATGTT
>CAZXLG010000110.1:0-4119 GCA_964641335.1 uncultured Paracholeplasma sp. | reverse complement strand
GCCTCGATAAATAAACAAACTAAAAAAAGCACACCTCTCCAGTGCTTTTTTTATTTGCTTAGAGGCTTACCAAAGATAAAAAAGTTTCTTGTTTTTGGTTGACACTAAGCGTAAAATAGGTTATCATATAATAGCGCATTCTGGAGTAGTACTCAAGAGGCTGAAGAGGCGCCCCTGCTAAGGGTGTAGACGGGCCATAAAGTCCGTGCGAGGGTTCAAATCCCTCCTGCTCCGCCACTGTGCGCTTTTATTTCGCCAAAATTTAATCGGCCCGTTGGAGAAACGGTTAACTCACATGCCTTTCACGCATGCATTCACGGGTTCGAATCCCGTACGGGTCACCAACTTTAAAAGAGTAGTCATTCTCATAATTGAGGATGGCTTTTTTTGTCTTTGTAAGGCTGACAAGTCGATGATATATCAAGCTAAAAATATCGCATTATTAGTCGCTAATCTCGCTAAGGATCACGATATTTTCGCTACCTTTTTAGCCATTTAGGGTCTACACTCCTGTTTTCATAAAACTTATGTACAAGTAAGCAAGACTACAACATGCAAAAAGAAATCGATAAAGAGATTCAAAAGAGTGTTAAAAATAGCAACTTACGCCAAGATAAATTTTGGGGTAACTCTTGTTTTTGGCGTATTACTTGTATTTACGTCAATAAAGTGGACACATTAAGTCGGAATTTCGGGGACATGAGGATTCTTACTCTTTGTGTCTACTAAACTATACTAACACCAATATTCAATCATGTAAAAATATGTATAAATTTAATGTAGGTTATTTTTTTCAGTTATTCCTTTACATTTCTGGCTATTTAGTGTAACATATGATAGTGAGCACTAACAACACAGGAGGAAAACGTGAATAAATTAACACATTTTATATTGAAATACCCCGTCAAAATATTGATCATGACATTCATTCTATTGATAGTTTTAGTCGTGGGTATCGCGCAAATAAAGCTAAAAACGGGTAATGATACATTGATCTCTGACTCGTCAACTATTTATCAAAATAATGAAGCATACCAATCGGAATTTGGAAAAGATCCTATAATCTTAATATTTGATCAAGAAACAACATTTGATCAACAAACGTTAACCTTGATGCATCTTGTTCAAGAAGATATCGATGATTTAGAAGGCGTATTTGCTATTAATAGTCCTGTCACAATGATCAATCATATAAGTGCTAATCTTTATGATCAAACTGAAACAGGATTAGTACAAATGTCAACAGGGCTTATGACACTTTCATCACAGTTAAATATGTTATCTTCCCAACTTCTATCAGGAAGTAATGAACAGATATTTGATATAGAAACACTCACAACAAATCTTAATCAACTGATACAAGCTCAAAACCAATTGAATACAGGTCTTGTTAATATGTTTGACATGATAGCATTGCTAGATACAGCAGTG
This sequence comes from uncultured Paracholeplasma sp., assembly GCA_964641335.1. Lineage (GTDB taxonomy): Bacteria > Bacillota_I > Bacilli_A > Acholeplasmatales > UBA5453 > Paracholeplasma. The sequence continues at coordinate 2,688 of CAZXLG010000110.1, read as the reverse complement.
ATCGATTTAAAAATTGATATGGATACACTCAAAACACACATCGAAGAAGATCCATTACTAACAGAAGAGCTCGAACTTACAGAATCAATGATTGTACAAGCAGAAACATTAAGTCAAAGTCTAAATCAAATGCTTGCCCAAGAAAATATCAATCTTATCCCACAACAAACAAGTGAAGCATTAAATCAACTCTTGTTAACGTTGGTTGATTTATCGGATTCCTTTACGACACAACGTGATTCAATGCAAACACTGGGGCAATCACTTCAAACGATGAGCGCTACATTAGGATCCATTGGAACAAATCTCGGTCAAATTCAAACGCATTTCAATGCTTTTGAACCGGGATTCCCATCAAATCAAGAAACATTGCAGATGATGGTTTTCGATGAATCTCATCAAGTAAAACCAATATTTAATAGTTTTATAGTGAATGAGGAACAGCTCCGCATGGTTATCATCTTAGATGCAAATGTGACCGATGAAGATATTGATCTTATCGCAAATACAATCAATGCTAGAATAGAACAAGAAGGTTTACAGGGTAGTGTTTTAATTTCTGGGAAACCCATCTTAGATCGTTCGATAAAGTCTTCGATGATGGATAGTATGCAGTATATGATGATTTTTGCAGTATTCATCATGATTATCATACTACTTGTCACATATAAAGTGCGTATGAGACTGTTACCGATTTTTATGATACTATTTGCTGTTGTTGCGACTGTCGGCATTATGGGATGGTTATCTATTGGTTTAACAATGGTTTCCATGGCAGTATTTCCTGTGTTGATCGGTTTAGGAATTGATTATTTTATTCAATTTCAAACACGATATGAAGAAGAAAGAGGGTAGACATGAAACACGATAAAGCACTTCAAGTAACCATCAAAAAAATGGTACCAGCGGTACTCATAGCGATGATTTCAACTGGCCTTGGCCTTCTTAGTTTGTACCGTTCCAAAGTACCGATGATTAATGATTTTGGTGCAATGTTAACAATTGGTATTGTCATTGCTTTTTTCATAGGAATATTTATCTTCCTACCGCTTTTATATATTCGAGATAAGCACTTTCCGAAAGTAGAAAAATCACGAGAGCGTAATATAAAAAAATCCAATAAATCTATATCACGATTTGTGGGAGTTATCTTGAAAATGAAATATGTTATTTTAAGTTTCGCTATAATACTAGCGGTTATTGGAATTGTTGTTGATCAACAAGCAAAAGCAGAAACTAACTTAGAAAATTTTATGCCTCAAGATAGCCAAGCTTTAGCTGATATCAGAGAATTAAGAGAGTTAATAGGTTCCACAGAACAAATCGCTATTATTATTGAAGATACAGCTGTTTTAGATTATGAAAATCTTGTCATTATAAAAAATATTGAAAATCTTTTAAATACTGAGTACCAAGAACAAATTATTGAAACATCATCGCTATTAAATATTTTTTCAATGATGGGCATTAATGATTTTAATCTTATTAATAATACAACGCTAGAATCAATTCCTGTAGATCAACGAAAATTATTTATTAACGAAACACAGACAAAGACGGTAATCAATGTTTCAATGAGAGATATGGATGATCAAGCGTTTGGCTTATTTCTTGATGACTTAAGGGAAGACATTCAGGATATGACTACTGAAACAAATATCACAATCACTGGACAATCAGTCATCGATAGTGAAATGATGGACGCACTTACCACAGGTAGATATGAGATTACTATCATAGGACTTGTTCTAATCTTCTTAAGCTTACTTGTTATCTATAAATCATTTTATAGAGCGATATTACCCATTATACCCATTATCTTAATCGTCGGCTGGAGTGGCGGTGTTATGGCTATGTTTAACATTAGTTATACACCACTAACTGCCACCTTAGGAGCTTTAATTATGGGTATTGGTACAGAGTTTACGATTCTTATTACTGAACGCTTTGAAGAGGAAAAACTTAAAACAGAAAATCGACAAGAAGCTATAAAAAACGCATTATCTAAAATGGCAAATCCCATATTGGTTTCTGCTTTGACAACGATGGGAGGATTTAGTGCACTCATCTTTTCTGACTTCGTGATTTTATCTAACTTTGGTATAATGACATTAGTCAATTTATCATTAGCATTGCTATCAACGATTGTCGTTTTACCGACAATATTAGCAATAAGTCTAAACAAAGAAGTTAAGGTTTTAGAACCTGCAGTTTCTAAATAAGAAAGATGGTGAGGTTTTGAAAGAAACAAAAGATCTAATGCTAGACGCAAGTCTAGAAGTATTTACTGAAAAAGGGTATACATTAGCAACTACCCTAGAGATCTCAAAAAGAGCAGGCGTATCAGAGATGACATTGTTTCGTCATTTTCAAACAAAAAACAACTTGTTTATAGCATCAATTAAACAAGCGATTGGTGAATCGATTGTTGATGATTTAACGATCGATATGGATCAATCACTACGTGAGTTTATACGCTTGTTAATGCATGAAAAAATGTTGATGATTTCAAGTCATACGTCATTGATTAAGATGCTCATAAGAGAGACACTCGCTCATACATTACCTCAAGAATTAGCATTTACAAAGATGATTTATAACCAAGTGATTCAAAAAATTTCAAGTTATGTGGAACATCATCGCATGAATATCGATGCCATGTCATTTGCAGAGATGGTCGTTGGATTA
>CAZXLG010000109.1:0-4303 GCA_964641335.1 uncultured Paracholeplasma sp. | reverse complement strand
AAGGACTTCATCTACGAATTAACGAAGAATGAAAGTCCTTTTTGTCTACAGTCTGGAACAGATTTTATCTGTCCTTAAATCATTACTCTACGATTGCTTTTTCTTTCTTTTTCTTTTCTTTGCGCGTTTCTGAATCCTTAGTCATCATCATGTGTGCGAAATAGGCTTTGACTGACGCATCGATGGCGAGTTCTAACGCAACCTTCGTTACTTCATCATCTGAACGCAAGGCTTGTTCCATATTTAACATGGATCGGATGACCGATTCAAGATTATTTTGATAAACGGTATACAGTCTTTGGATGTCATTTGGGTCCGCGAGAATGGCTTTAATATCTTGGATTGGCATTACTCGTTTTAGATTCGCAACCATGATTAAAGAAGCGATGGCTTCTTTATCGTACTTTTTATCAATCGGATTTTTGATAACCCCGTCTTTAACATAGTTATTGATCATGGATGCGGTTAAGATATCTTTGTCCGACTCTTTAAATGGGGGTAAATGTTTTTTGATATAGGTTAATACCTGATCCATATAAAGGTCAATTTCAGGTAATTTATCAAACGATGGCGTTTTAAATACTTCTAAAAGGGCTAGTAATTGATTGAGTTCATTCATAAGATCACCACGAGTATTATAACACATCCAACTGCTCTGTTGGTATCTTGAAATATCTCATCTATTATGGATAACGAGATGATTACAGAAGATGTGAGAAACCGACAAGTACAGATTGATATAAACGGTAAAAGATATTATGTTTTCTAAGTTCACTTAAGGATAACGAGGTAGACGATTTCATGGCGTCATCTAAATAAGATTTGATGTCCTTCAAGGATGTCGTATGGTATACCCAAACGGTATTTTCAAAATGTAGGTACAAACTTCTAAAGTCAAAATTTGTCGTACCCACTGTAGCGTGGACATCATCGATGTATAGAATTTTCGAGTGTATAAACCCTTGATTGAATTTATGAATCCGTACATTTGGAAATTTCAACAATTGCTTATAATAAAACTCGGATACCACAGCGACATATTTTTTATCCGGAATACCAGGTACAATTAAGTCAATGTCAATACCAGAAGTTGCTTGAAGATATAAAGCCGTTTGAAGTTCTTGGTCAATCACGAAATACGGCGTGGTGATGATGATTCGTTTACGTGCCGATTGAATCATCAACATGTAGGTATGTTTAGTGATTAGGTTACGGTCGAGTGGACTATCCGAGAAGGGAATTACCAACCCGTCTGATTCAACCACGGGGGAATTGATTTGAAGATTGGGTTCAAAGACTTTTGTTTTGTTTTCCCAGTTCATCAAGAAAATACGGGTTAACGCCGTAACCGCCTTACCCTCAACCAAAATAGAAGCGTCTTTCCATACGCCAAAACGCTCGATGACATTAAAATATTCATCAGCAAGATTCATCCCACCTGTAATGGCTTTTTCACCATCGACAATGACGATTTTACGGTGGTCACGGTAATTCATCGATAGGTTCACTCGAGGTCTTACTGGATTGAAATTATAAACTTGAATACCAGCTTTTTGAAGTCGTTTATCAAAATCGGTCGGCAGATTCATCGATGAGCCGAAATCATCGTAAATGATTCTAACATCCAAACCAGCTTGGGCTTTTTCTTTGAGTATGGGGAATATTTGATCGAATGCTTGTCCAGTGTTAATAATAAAATATTCAATGTAAATACTTTTCTTGGCAGAGTTAAAGAGTTCAAGTAAATAGCTAAATTTGGCTTCACCCGTAGGAATAAAGGTGGTTTTAGTCTCATCATAAACAGGCCAATGATCCATTTCCAAATGATGAATAATCTTTTGAATGTGGGGGTCAGATACTGTTTTTTTGGAAATCCAAGGTTTGAGTGATTCGATGCGGTGTTGGTCAATTAAAGCCATGTTTTGGGTGGTTCGTTTGGTTAAGTTATGGTTTTTAAATAAGATGTAGAAGAACCCGCCAAACACGGGAACAATCAGCATTGGAATGATCCAAGCGATTTTATAAATCAAGGGTTCGTCTGAAATCAACACAAAAAACACTACCACAAAGGAGAGAAATTCAAGACCATACAAAACCCATTGACTCAGTTTTGATGCGGATAATACCAACCATCCGAAAACAAAGAGTTGAATCAGGATTAAAATCGCGATGATGGTAATTCGGTGCGTGATGAATCTCAGTAAACGTGTCATAATATAACCTCACTATCATTATACTAAAAAACCATTCACTGGGTATATCTTTTGAGATTTATGGTCAAAAACACTATAATGAATGTATGGAGGGATACCCCTATGGATATTGAGTTATGGATCGATTACACGTGTCCTTTTTGTTATCTAGGAAAACTGCGTTTATTGAACGCTTTAGACCGTTTTAAATATAAAAATGAAGTCAATCTAATTTTTAGGAGCTACTTATTATCACCTAATGATGATAATTCAGAACAATTGAATGGCCACGCTTGGTTAGCTAAACATAAAGATATATCGCTAGATCAAGCTACTTTACTGAATTCGAGTGTTGAAGATATGGCCTTTGAAGAAGGTATTGCCTTAGATTTTAATCAAATCATACCAAGAAATACGCTGTTCGCCCATAAATTAATGAAAGCTCTTCATGGACAGGCACAACTCGATTTTGTGAACAAAGTCTATCAAGCCCATTTCATCGACCATGAAGATATTTCGAATATAGAAATTTTGACCAAATTAGCCACACCGTATATGGATGTATTAAAGATTAATGAGATTTATTTATCTAATTCAAATCTCGATTTAATCAAAGAAGACATCGATTTGGCTACCCGTTTTGGTTTAAAAGGTGTGCCGTTCTTTGTTTTAAACCGCACCTACAGCATCTCAGGCGCACAAGATGAGTTATATTTTTACGATATGCTTGAAGAGCTATATTACGAAACAAAACCGAAAAAACAGGCAAAAACGACCTATTGTGTCGGTGAACACTGTGAAAGAACCCCTAAAAAATGAGTGCGCAAGCACTTTTTTTGACCTTTTTACGACAAAGTGGGTTGGATTTGGTATAATGAATAAGGCACGGAGGTATGTATGAGAAACTTATCAATGCTGATTGATTTTTATGAATTAACCATGGCGAATAGCTATTTTGAACACAACAAAAACGAAGAAGCCGTCTTTGATTTATTTTTCCGTTCAGTCCCAGATGAAGGCGGATACGCCGTCATGGCAGGGCTTGAACAAGTCATCCAATATATCCAAGAATTATCCTTTACTCAAAAAGATATCGACTACTTAAGAGGTCGAAAATTATTCTCAGAAGGTTTTTTAGAGTATTTAAGAAACTTTAAATTTAGCTCAAGTGTCTACGCCATTAAAGAAGGCACACCGATATTTCCAAATGAACCGGTATTGACTGTAAGAGGACCCATCATTGAATGTCAATTGATTGAAACCATGTTATTATTGACGATTAACCACCAAAGTTTAATCGCCACCAAAACCGCACGTATTGTCGCGTCCGCGAGAGGCCGTGCTGTACTAGAGTTTGGCTCACGTCGGGCTCAAGGGTATGACGCAGCCACCTTTGGCGCACGCGCTGCCTATATTGCTGGCGCGGTGGGGAGTTCTAATACCATTACAGATCGCGATTTCCACATTCCAGCCATCGGAACTATGGCCCATGCCTATGTTCAAAGTTTTGATAGTGAATACGAAGCGTTCTTGGCATATGCGAAAACCTATCCAAATGATTCTGTCTTCCTAGTTGATACCTATTCTACCTTGAATTCCGGTGTGCCCAACGCCATCAAAGTGTACGAAGATTTCTTAAAACCAAATGGGTATACTTTAAAAGGCATCCGAATCGATAGTGGGGACTTAACCTACCTATCGAAAAAAAGTCGTGAATTACTAGACGCTGCTGGGTTAACCAAAACCAAAATTACCGTTTCGAACTCCTTAGACGAATATTTAATCCGTGAACTCGTTGAACAAGGCGCACAAATTGATGCGTTCGGGGTGGGAGAACGATTGATTACCTCTAAGAGTGACTCCGTATTTGGCGGGGTGTATAAACTCGCAGCATTAAAACACGATGGGGTTTGGGTACCAAAGATGAAACTATCCGATAACGTCGTTAAAACCACCAACCCAGGAATTAAGAAATTATACCGCTTATACGATAAGAAAACCAATAACGCCATCGCTGATGTGGTCACGTTAGACCATGAAGTCATCAAAGAAGATGAACCTTACCTACTCTTTGACCCGAACTTCCCATGGAAACAAAAACGTGTGACTAA
>CAZXLG010000108.1:0-4356 GCA_964641335.1 uncultured Paracholeplasma sp. | reverse complement strand
AATCGGGTATTTCATCGGGTCAAAAACAACTCTTAACGATTGCGAGAGCCATGGTCACAAACGCACCTATGCTCATCCTTGATGAAGCGACTTCCTCAGTCGATACGAGAACCGAAATGCTCATTCAAAAAGCGATGGATACACTCATGACAGGTAGAACATCCTTTGTTATTGCACACCGTTTGTCCACCATTAAAAATGCTGATATCATCCTCGTGATGAACGATGGTGACATCATTGAAAGTGGAAACCATGATGCCTTGATGCAAAAGGATGGATTCTATGCGAAACTGTACCAATCACAATTCGACAGAAAGAATCAATATGCAGCCGAATAACGAACAAGAAGTGATCAAATTACCTCTGATTCTAGGAAAAATCCTAAAAAAACTTCACAGTTTCGCAGATCCTATCCTAGAAAAATATAATTTATCGAGAATCCATGTTCACTATCTCTTAACGATGAATGACTGTGAAAGATCCATCTCAGCCAAAGAATTATCCGAAAAAATGTCTGTAGATAAGGCTAATACCTCGAGAGCAATCAATGAACTCGTCGAACGTGGGTTTGTTGAAAAAGAAACTGAAGATCAAAAATCAAACCCTCTAAGATTAACCAAAATGGGGGAACAGGTCGCTTCGGAACTACGTTCTCAAAATGCGAAAGAACTTCTAAATATGCTTTCTGTATTGACACCTGAAGAAAAGATGCAGATGAAATCGATTTTAACGAAATTATCGAATAATATCTAAAAAAAACGCCCTAGACGTAATGTCTAAGGCGTTTTCTCTATATTAAAGGTTGACAGGTTTCACAATATCCGTATACGGTTAAATCATGACTGGTGATAGTGAAGTGATTCTTTAAAGCATCATCTTCAGCTAATCCATGGAAATGACAATTCATTTCGATCATCTTATGACATTTTAGACACACCATATAATGTTTATGTTCTGAGGTTGAAATCTTATAATACGCGGTGTTATCTAAAAAAGTTCTTTCGACTAAATGGTATTGCAAGAATGTATCCATAATACGATAAACCGTCGATAGATTCATTGAACCAACCGGCAGTTTAGCATAGATCATTTCCGCTGATAATGGACTTTTTTGTTTTTTTAAGAATCCCAAAAGTTGTTCTCTTTGTTTCGTCATTTTTAGCATATCATTCACGACCTTTCAGTTTGGTGTAAGTAAATAAATTCATGAAGAGTAAGCCATGGACTACGATGATCGTAGACCCAGCAGGGATGCCCATGAAATGTGCTAGGAGAATCCCAATGATGGCGACAATCGCGTTGATCAATAAGCCTTGAATCACCATTTGTTTGAAACTTTTAGAAATCATTTGTGAAGAAACTGCAGGGAATATAATAAAGGCTGAAATCAATAACGTACCAATCGTCTTCACCCCAATCACAATGATGAGGGCAGTTAAAATGGCTAACATATAATCGTAATAAGCAATCTTAATTTTGGAAAACTTTGCGTAATTCGAATCAAATGTAATTGAGAATAATTTCGCATACCCGGTAATGATGAATACCGATGTGAGGATAAGTACCAAAAGAGAAATCCAAATGTCTGTCCATGTGGTCGAGAAAATTGAACCTACCAACATCGATTCTACAGATCGATTGAAACCATTAGAAGTAGAAATCAATATTAAACCAATAGCAAACGAGAACGAGGAAACAAGCCCAATGGCGGTATCGCCTTCAACAAATTGATTGCGCATCAACCACTTGATGACAATCGCCGCTAGGATGACAAAAGGAATCGCAATCCAAATCGGTTCTGCTGCAAACAAAACCCCGATGATAATACCTGTAAAGCTGATATGTGCCAATCCATCGCCAATCAAGGATTGGTTATTTGACACTAAGAAAGAAGAAATAAGTCCAGTTGATAATGCCAAAATTAAACCGATGAGGATCGCTCTGACCATGAAAGGCCACATTAAGAAATCAAGCATGGTGGTGACCTCCTTTTTTATGTCCTAATAATTGATATTGTTCGAAGGTACCAAAGAATTTGACGACTTGATCTAACTCGAGTATTTTAGATCCATGGCGTAATCCATCACTTAAATCATGGGTGACATGGATGATCGTCATCCCTTGATCATTTAATTTCTCGATGTAATTATAGAAAAATTTACGGAATACAGGGTCGAGTGCGGATGTCGGTTCATCTAGAATTAGGACATCTGGATTGGATAGTAATGCGCGGATAATGTAAACCCGTTGTTGTTCCCCTCCTGAGAGTCTTCTCATAGGATGGTGCATCATTTCTAAAAGTTCCATGTCTTTTAACAAGGCTTTGATGGCTTCATCGGAAGGTTTAACGGTATTCGATAACTTTAAGACCTCATAAACTGTTGCGGGTAGTTTCGCACTTTGGGTAAGATGTTGTGGCAAATAGCCAAAAACCACAGGAGCAATCGTAATTTTGCCCTGTGATGGTTTTTGTAAATTGGTTAAAATTTTGATTAATGTGGTTTTACCAGATCCATTTGGACCGATGATATTTAAATAATCGCCCCGATTGACATGAAAACTAACCTCTTTTAATACAACCGAATGACCATATTCAACCACTAAATTCGACGCTTCAATAATCATATTAAGACTCCATTTCGAGGGTTAAACGGATATTTTGATAATTTTCTATCCACAATTCGTATAGGGAAGTTTGATCATTAAACTGTGTTTTAGAAACGTTGTGTAAACTATGTAAGGGTAAGAGTGTGACTTCATAATTATAAGAGGTCTTTAAATCATTCTTAATGGTATTCGCGAGTGTAATACTTTCAAATGGATCATAGTAAACATAGTTAGATCCACTCGCCATGATGTCATCCATCATTTGCGAGAGTTTAGCCGACGTTGGGTCAGCATCTGGACTGTAAGAATCTGTTAAACTAAGTATATTAAATCCGAATTCTTCATTGAGTGCACTAAAGATATTATGTCCAATAAAATAAATGGTTTTTTGATTCATAACTGAAAGGGTGAGTAAAGCATCTTCAATCGTCATTAATTGGTCAAGATAGGATTGCGCATTCGATTGATAAGTTTCAGAGTTCGTTGGATCTAATAAAATGATTGCTTCTAAAATCGCTTCGACCATATGGACTTCATTGTCAATCGAAACCCAGTAGTGAACATCGTGAACCTCTTCACCTTCATGAGTTTCTTCTTCATGTCCGTGGTCATGTAAATCGGATACTTTAGTTTCGAGATTCAGTACATTAACATCAGATTCAATGATGTCTTTTGCCCATGTTTCTAATTCGTCTGAGGTATAAATAAATAGCTTTGATTGATTGATTTGAATAACCTGTTTGGAGGTGGGTTCATAGTCATGAGCTTCCACACCAGGGGGTAAAATCATGGTGTAGGTTAAATCGGATTCACCGACAATAGCTCTTACCATATCGTATTGAGGGTAAAGCGTTAAAACGATATCATAGGTTTTGGTTTGACACCCATTCATCAATAAAGTTATTAGAAGTAGTGGGGTGAGGATAAAAATCTTTTTCATAGTAGTTACTCCTTAAGTACAATATTCATTATAGCACGGCTTTTTTCAATTGCAAATAGTTTGCATTTGCATTTAGAAGGAATTTACAACTTTCATTTGATATGAAGGACTATATTATGATATAATATGAGCCGTAAAGGTGAGTGGATTAGGTTCCACTCATTTTATTAGTCAAAAGTAGGTGAAGAAATTTGGACTTAAAGAAAATCGAACTTGTCATTGAAGACATCCTTAAAAAGCATCAATTAACCTTATTTAGTTTAAAAACGAAGAAGGAATTTGGTGAAATGGTTTTAGAAGTGATCGTCGATGGGGTAGACTTATCGAGTGACCACTTAGGTATTGTCAATGGTGAAATTAGTGAATCATTAACCGAAGATTTATTTGACCCTAATTATTATTTAGAGGTATCTTCACCGGGAGCGGAACGCCCTTTACGTAATGACGTCGAAGTTGTAACCGCGATTGGAAAATATGTGCACATTGAAACGGCTGAATTGAATAGTGATGGCTATTTATTGGATTTCAAAGATGGCATCATCACTTTCCAGATTAATTTAAAGGGTAGACTCAAAAAAGTCGACATCCCTTATTCAAACGTGAAATCAATACGTTTAGCGATCAAGTTTTAGGAGGAATGAAACGAAAATGGTAAGCAAAGAGTTTTTTAGATTATTAGAAGTTATTGCAGATGAACGTGGCATTTCTGTAGACCTTATTACAGATGCATTTGTTAAAGGCATGATTGTGGCATTCAAGAAGAGTAAAGGCCACACCTCTTGTCGTGTTGAAGTCAACCCAGATAAAAA
>CAZXLG010000107.1:0-4372 GCA_964641335.1 uncultured Paracholeplasma sp. | reverse complement strand
GCTTATTTGGCACAAACAATACCTGCAGACCAACTCATTCTTGGGGCTGGGACTGTCCTCGATCAAAAGACAGCAGAAATCGCGATTAAAGCGGGAGCTAAATATATTGTCAGTCCTGGGTTTGATTTAGAAACGGCTCAATACTGCTTAAAACAACAAATACCTTACATGCCTGGGTGTATGACCATTACAGAGATGCTTACAGCACTCAAAGCTGGGGTAGAAATCATTAAACTTTTCCCAGGGTCCGTATTTGGACCATCGTTTGTCAAAGCGGTGAAAGGACCACTGCCAACAATCAAGATTATGCCAACTGGCGGTGTATCACTTGATAACGTCGCTGATTGGATTAAAAATGGTGTGGTTGCAGTTGGGGTGGGTGGAGAACTTACAGCACCTGCAAAACAGGGGGATTTTAAAGCCGTTGAACAAAATGCTAGAGCATTTGTTGAAGCCGTAAAAATGGCTAGAACAGGAGCGAAATCATGATTGTTGATCACATTAAAAATCTTAAAAATTATGTAGCACTCAATCCTCATTTACAAACCGTCATCGATTATATCGAACAAAATAATTTAATTGAGTTAGCATCAGGAACGCATCAAATTAATCCATTTGTTAAAGTCATTCGTGAGGACTATGTCCCAAGACCTTTGATGCAATGCTATTTTGAATCTCACCAACAGTTTGGTGATATTCAATTGTTGTTAGAGGGAACAGAGATATTCGGTTACCTAGAGTCAAATGACATTAAATTTCAAGTGACTGACCCATATAATCCTGAGAAAGATGTCAAAAAGGGCCAATCATTAGGTTACTTTAGTACAGTTTTACTCACCAAAGGCATGTTCGCCATGGTTTTTAAAGATGAATTACATATGCCAAAATTATCAAATGGCACACAAGATTTAGTTAAAAAAGTCGTATTTAAAGTGAAATTATAAGGAGAATCCCTTGAAAATCATTACCTTAGGGAAAATCATGTTACGTTTATCACCCAATCATTATGATCGCTTTGTTCAAGCGGATGCATTTGATGTCGTTTATGGGGGTGGTGAAGCCAATGTTGCTGTATCACTCGCAAACTATGGACATGATGCCTATTTTGTCAGCAAATTACCTAAACACGAAATCGGTCAAGCCGCTGTGAACTCATTACGTAAATATGGTGTACACACCAATTACATTTTACGTGGTGGCGACCGTATCGGTATTTATTATCTAGAACACGGTGCTTCAATGCGTGCTTCTAAAGTGATTTACGATAGAGCCAATAGCGCTATCGCCTTATCCAAACCGGAAGAGTATCCATGGGATGATATATTCAAGGATGCACAATGGTTCCATTTTTCAGGCATTACCCCTGCGATTTCTGAAAATGGCGCTGCAATCACCAAAGCCGCTTGTATCGCAGCTAAAAAACACGGAGTTATGGTTTCCTGTGACCTCAATTACCGCAAAAAATTATGGACCCCAGAACAAGCTCAAAAGGTCATGAGAGACCTGATGCAATATGTGGATGTGTGCATTGGTAATGAAGAAGATGCAGAATTGACACTTGGCTTTAAACCTGGTGGTGATGTCACAAAAGGTGACTTAGACCACCAAGGTTATGAACGTATCTTCAGAGAGATGCAACAAACGTTTGGTTTCAAATATGTCGCTACGACATTAAGAGAATCCCATTCAGCATCTGATAATGGATGGAGTGCCCTTATTTTTGATGGAAAAACATTTTATTATTCAAAATCCTATGACATTCGAATCGTTGACCGCGTCGGCGGTGGAGATTCCTTTTCAGGGGGATTAATTCATGGCTTATTAACGAAGAAAACCCAAGGTGAAGCCCTTGAGTTTGCAGTCGCTGCGAGTGCTTTAAAACACACCATTTTTGGTGATTATAATCTAGTAGACGAAAAAGAAGTTGAAACATTGGCTAAAGGTGACGCATCTGGCCGTGTTCAACGCTAATATATAGCGAAAGAAGGTATTACAATGAAAGACAACCGATCGGTTAATCGAATTTTAGCCATCCTAGAACTCATCTCAAAACATCCTGATGGTTTAACTTTAGGGGAAATTTATCGTGAACTCGATATGCCTAAAGCGACCGCATATGACTTTTTACAAACCTTGTATAAAGCCGATGCCATTTATTATAAAGACCCATTCAGAAAGACTTATGTGATAGGTTCGAAGATGTATGCTATTGGATCTGTGTACACAAAGAATTCGAATTTTATTACCACTTCTGCCCCATTACTCAAACAATTTTCCGATGAATTGGGTTGTAATGCCTGTGCCACGAAACGTATCAATGGCGATAAAATCGTTTTTGTTCATGCTTATCAATCCCCACAAAGCCGTATTGTATCTCCGGTTGAAGTAGGTATGATATACAACAGTTTCACAGACAATTTCATCGGACTATGTTACGCAGCTTTTGACAAGAAAATTGAGGGTATTGTAAAAATTGAAGAACCCCTTAAAAAAGAGATTCTTGTTAAAGGATATACTTGCGAATTGTCTGGTGAACTCAATCACGTCATGAATATCGCGATACCAATTTATAACTTCGAAAATCGTGTCTGTGGTGTCGTTGCGATATCTAGACTGCATACTTCTGTGGAAGACACACAACAAGTAGCTAATCAGTTCAAAGAAGTGGGTAAACAAATTTCACGTCGTTTGGGCTATTTAGGAGATATTAACTAATGAAAATTGGGATTCGAGCACATGATATGGGAAAAATGGATGTTAAATCCTTGTTTGAACGTGCTCAATCGTTGGGTTTTGATGGGATTCAGTTGGTTGTCAATAAAGCCTTGAACCCAGAACCACAGTTAACAGAAACAGCCTTTCTAGAACTAGCTAGCCATATTAAAGGTGACGTGTTATTACTCGGTAGCTATTTTAACCCTATTCATAGTGACCCTAAAAAAGTAAACATAGGGATAGATCGATTCACCAAGCAATTAGAACTAGCCCATGTACTAAATACCGAATATGTCGCTTCAGAAACTGGGTCTTACAACGATGATCAATGGACTTATCATCCCCAAAATCATAGTAAATCAGCTTATCAAGAAGTCCTCAATATATTCAAAATATTGGTCGAAAAAGCGGAACAAGTGAACAAAACGGTCTTGGTTGAAGCAGCCTATGGGCATGTTATATTTTCACCTCATACGTTGAAAAAATTTGTTCAAGACTTGAATAATCCTCATGTCAAAGTCATCATTGATTTATACAATTTGTTGAATTTACGCAATCATCGTCAACATGAGCAAATACTCAAAGAAGCGCTACATCTTTTACAAGAGGATATTGCGGTATTTCATTTAAAAAATTATCAACTCAGGTCCGGAAAACTTATATAAGTCGGTTTGAATAAAGGGTTGATCGATTATGAAAAGATATTACCATTGATGCTAGCTAGTAACCCCAATGCCTATTATATTTTTGAAGGCATTACAGGTGATGATATCGCGGAAAGTCTAGCCTATATTAAAAAATAAAGGAGAAAATTCGATGAGATTTCAAGTACGATATTCAACGAGTCCAGAAGATTCAAAAACTTATGATACCAAGAAATTAAGAGAAACCTACTTAATTGAGGAAGTGTTCATTGCGGATGAGATCGCTTTGACCTATTCCCATTTTGATCGTATTATCGCAGGTGGGGTATATCCAGTGAGTCACCCATTGTCTTTAGGGGCACCGAAAGAAGTTGCGAGTGACTATTTCCTTCAACGCCGTGAACTCGGCATCATCAATATTGGTGGTGAGGGTTATGTTATCTATGATGGTATTAAACAACCTATGGCTCATAAAGATGGATTGTATTTAGGTCGCGGGGTCAAAGAAGTTGAATTTGGTTCACTTAATTCAGATAAACCAGCCAAATTCTATATTAATTCCAGTCCAGCACACAAAACCTATCCAAGTAAGCATATTCCATTTTCAATCACCAACCCAAGAGCGGTTGGGGCTGAAAATACCATGAATAAACGGGTGATTTATCAGTATTTACACCCAGCCATTTTAGAAACGTGTCAATTACAAATGGGTTTAACTGAGTTAGCTTCAGGCTCATCCTGGAATACCATGCCATGTCATACCCATGAACGTCGAATGGAAGTCTATTTTTATTTCAATTTACCTGAAGAACATCGTGTATTCCATATGATGGGCAGACCCGATGAAACGAGACATATCGTGTTGGCTAATGAACAGGCAGTCATATCGCCAAGTTGGAGTATCCATGCTGGTGTAGCCACCACAAACTATACCTTTATTTGGGGTATGTGCGGCGAAAACCAGGCGTATGACGACATGGATTTTGTTCAAACCAAAGATTTAAAATAAAAAG
>CAZXLG010000106.1:0-4383 GCA_964641335.1 uncultured Paracholeplasma sp. | reverse complement strand
CCAGAGGGGAAATCACACCCAAAGAAGCAGTAAGTATCATCAAAAACAAGGAGACCAATTATGAACGACAAATTAAGAATATTAGAAATGCTTAAAGAAGGCATTATCTCGATTGATGAAGCCGATAGATTACTTAAGGCGCTTGAAAAAGAACCAGATTCATCAAAAGTTGAAGTCTTAGTACCAAAATATAAAACCGATCCAAAGAACTTGATGTTTAAAGTCAGAATCTTATCCGCCGATGGCGATAAGGTCAATATCAACATTCCAGTAAAATTTGCGAAAACTGCCCTAAAGAGTGGTAAAATTAATTTTAGTGGTAAGTCAGATGTGATGGAAAACATCGACATCGATGCCATCTTAGAAATGATTGAAGAAGGCGCAGTCGGCGACTTAGTCGATATCACTTCCGCGGACGGTGACGTGGTTAAAATCTGCATCGAATAAAAAAAGAAATTAGGTAGAGCATATGATTTTTGGTAAACACATCAACAAGTACTATCTCAAGTACGCGATCCCCATGATTTTAGGGGTCATGGCCTTGTTATATGTGGACTATGTACAAGTCGAAATTCCAAGAATCTTTGCGGGAATCATCGATAAATTAAGAGAAAGCACATTAACAAACACAATCTTAAACGAGTCTGTTCTTAGACTCGTTTGGATTGTTTTAATTATGGTGGTTGGCCGTGTTTTATGGCGTGTATTTGTCTTTGGTTCTGCAAGATTCATTGAACACGATTTAAGAATGAGCATGTTTTTACACGCCGAAGCCCTCGGTGTGGATTTCTATAAAGAACATAAAGTGGGTGGTTTAATGACCCACTTCATCAATGACCTTGAAGCCATCAGACAAGCCTTTGGCCCAGGGATTTTAATGTTATTTGACTCATTATTCTTAGGTACCATCGTCATCATCCGTATGACAGAGCTTTCGAGAGAAATGACGCTCATCGCGGTTATTCCGCTCGGATTGATGGGGATTGTCGCGATGTTCATCATCAAGAAGATGCGTTTGCGTTATAAACTCAGACAAGATTCCTTTGAACAGATGAGCGACTTCACCCAAGAATCGTTCTCAGGGATGAATGTCATTAGGGCGTTTGTGAAAGAAGTTAAAGAAGCCCTATTCTTCGCTGAAAAAAATGATGATTTTTACAAAAAGCATGTCGACTTTGTAAAAACCATGATTTTGATCAATATCATCATCACGATTTTCATTAACCTAACGATATTAACCATCATCGCTTACGGGGCATGGATCGCGATTACAGCGGACTTTACCCCAGGGATGTTGACTGAATACTTTACGCTATTTACCACCTTAATTTGGCCAGTCATGGCGTTATCACAGTTCGCATCCATCCGTAGCCAAGGGGTTGCGAGCTATAAACGTATTAAGACATTTATGGATGCGAAAGTATCCGTTAAAGACGATCCATCGGTGAAACCGGTCGAACCTTTAGAAGGTAGAATTACCTTTAAAAATCTCGATTTTAGCTATCCGGATGATCCTGAAAGAAAGATTCTTAGCGATATCACTGTATCGATTGAAAAAGGTGAAATGGTCGGTGTCTTAGGACGTACTGGTAGTGGTAAGAGCACCTTTGTCGATTTACTCTTAAGACTCTATAATGTTAAAAAAGGTTCACTGTATTTAGATGATCACGACATCATGTCGATGCCGATCCATCAAGTCAGAGATCAAATCGCGTATGTCCCTCAAGATAACTTCTTATTCTCAGATACCATTTTAAATAACATTGGATTCTCTGAACCTGCGATGCCTGAAGAAAAAGCATCCTATTATGCAAAACTCGCAGATGTGCATGACAACATCGCTGATTTTAGCCATGGGTACCAAACTGAAATTGGTGAACGTGGTGTGACCCTATCTGGGGGTCAAAAACAACGTATCTCCATCGCTAGAGCGCTTGCGAAAGACGCTCCGATTTTAATCTTAGATGACTCTGTATCCGCAGTAGATACGAAGACCGAAGAATCCATCATTAAGCATTTAGAAGAGATTCGACAAGGTAAGACAACGATTGTCATTGCTCATAGAATATCAACCATAAAAAAGATGGATAAGATCATTTTATTAGACCAAGGTCATCTACTCGATGTGGGATCTCATGAAGAACTCCTTAAGCGAAATACCTTGTATCAAGATATGGTTCATAAACAAGAACTAGAACATATGGTGGAGGGATAGTATGAAAGACTTTAAAGAAAATACAATCACCAAAACCGACTGGCAAATAGTCAAACGATTGGTGGGGTATGCGAAACCCTATCAAAAGAGTTTCGTCATCGCCTCCCTCATGATGATCTTCGATGTCATCGCTTCCTCGATTGGACCCTTATTGATAGGGTATACCATTCAAATCATCGATAGCAATCAAAGTGTCTCCGATAAAATGTTCAACTTCCTATGGTTATCCATTTTATTCTTAGGCATCATCATTGGGGTATCTTTTATCATTTACTATCAAAACTGGCTTTTACAAGAAGCGGGTCAAAAGATTGTTTATGGGATTCGTAAGAATGTGTTCTCCCATATTCATACATTATCGAATGCTCAAATCAATCAAATCCCTGTGGGTAAGTTAGTGACGAGAGTCAATAACGATACGAATACCCTTTCTGAAATGTATTCTTCAGTCATCGTGAACTTGATTCGTAATATCCTCATGATGTTAACCTATCTGGTCATCATGTTTGTCATTGATTTTAAAGCAACAATCATCATGTGTTTGGTTTTCCCATTTGTATTAGTTTCGACACTAATATTTAGAAAACTATCCAGAAATGCTTACCGTAAAGTCCGCAATAACGTCTCAAACGTCAATGCGTTCTTGTCAGAAAACTTATCCGGGATGAGACTCACACAAATCTTTAACCAAGAAGAAAAGAAGAAACAAGAATTTACCAAACACAGTAAAAAACTCCGTAATTCCTACTTTAATGAACTGATGGTGTTCGCGATTTATCGGCCACTCATGTACTTATTCTCGATGGCCGCAACCATCACGGTGTTATATTACTTTTCAACCTCTATCATCGATATGACGCTTGCGGGAGCCTCTACAGCAAGCATCATCTTAAGAGTTAGCTTACTCGTCATGATGTATCAATACGCATCACAGCTCTTTGAACCCGTTCAACAATTAGCAGAACAGTTTAATGTCTTACAAAGTGCAATGGCTTCCTCTGAAAAAATCTTTGACGTCTTGGATACCAAACCCGAGATTGAAGATGAAATTGATTCGATTGAACTTGAAAACTTTAAAGGTGAAATCGAATTCAAAAACGTATGGTTTAAATACGTTGAAGATGAATGGGTTTTGAAAGATGTTTCCTTTAAGGTCAATCCAAACGATACCGTTGCTTTTGTTGGCGCAACCGGTTCGGGTAAGACAACGATTATGAGTTTGATTGTCAGAAACTACGACATCCAACAAGGTGAAATCCTCATTGATGGCATCCCGATCAAACGCATTAAACGTTCGAGTTTAAGAGCCCATATTGGTCAAATGCCTCAAGATGTATTCTTATTTACCGGGACCATTCAAAGTAACATAACCCTAAATGACGAAACGATTTCCAAAGAAAAAGTCATTGAAGCCTCTGAGTATGTCGGTGCGAACACGTTCATTGACAAACTTGATGGTACATATGATCACATGGTCAGAGAACGCGGAAACAACTTTTCAACAGGTCAAAGACAACTCTTAAGTTTCGCAAGAGCTTTGGTCTATGAACCGACTGTGATGATTCTCGATGAAGCAACCGCGAACATCGACTCTGAAACGGAAGCTTTAATTCAAACATCCCTAGAAAAGATGATGAAATTATCGACCATGTTGGTGGTAGCACACAGATTATCCACCATCCAACACGCGGATAAAATTATTGTCATGCAAAAGGGTGAGATCAAAGAGTCTGGAACACACCAAGCTTTATTAAAACAAAAAGGTTTGTATTATCACTTATACGAACTACAATATCAAAAGAAGTAATAATTTTAGTAAGATAAAAAGAATCTAAGTGAAATATCCCCTTAAAGTAAACACTACAAATATTGAATGTCTGTAGAGGTTTATAAAAAGGGGATTTTTCTTATTTATAATTAAGGCCAAAACAAGGCCTGCTTTTTTATTTATTTACGAAGTTATTGTCACTTTCTATAACATTTACTGATTAAACATTTTATTTAGTTAAATTTTACGAAAATACATCTAGTATTAAAAGTTTAGATATGATAGGATTAAAAATAGATTATGTGTAGGTGTACAAGAAGTATTATGTAATTCATGAAGGGAGATATTATGAGATTACGTAGGAAACTAAGTGAAAAACAGATTTTGATGGTTTATAAGT
>CAZXLG010000105.1:0-4419 GCA_964641335.1 uncultured Paracholeplasma sp. | reverse complement strand
CTATCGAGGTACAGCACCTTCTATTAGAAATAAATATTCAAGAAAACAGAATGCAGCTTTCGAATTTGACCCAACAAATAAGTACTACGAACGAGAAGGTTATACACACCTTTATATTAAAATACCACTCGATGAAAGTGGCAATCTGCATGTATAAGTTAGAACATATGCAAATTGGCCATTTTGCAAATGTTGGAACATTTATCTGCAGAAAGGAAAAAAGATGAAACAAAAAATAAGAGTTGCCTTAGGTTTAGCCTTATTTCCGATTACATACCCAATGTATCTTTACAAACGTTATCAAGGTATGAAGTTGGAATTAAAAGAGCTACGAAAATTAAAGTGGAAAGTTTATGCTGAAAGTTTAGCTATAAATTTAAATTGATATTCTCATCCAGGACGTTGTGGGGCGTCCTGGCTCCCTCATGGATGTGTTAGCGAATCCGGGTGCAACTCCAGGAACATCCACCGATAAAATCCCCAAAGGTGGTCCGAAAATGACTAAAGCTCAACTATTAGAACAATCAACATTTATGGAAATCCTTCTAGCGTTCTTGGAACCTAGTAAGATTGATGAAGTATCCTGGCACGCTGCTGCCTTCGATACAAAGTATAAGTATTTATCACCTGCAGTAAGAAACGGGGTCCTAATGCGTGCTATATCAGTCACCCAGGACACCGGGAACAGCTTCAGCTTACCATATCTCGAAAAGATACTTGGAACCTTCAATGACTACAGAATAAACTCTGCAGCTGAAGTGATCAAGTTCTTAGAGAACAAGCACAACCATGGTAAGAAAAAGAAACGCATAGCGCCTGTACCTGAGTACATGCAAGAATATAAGGATTTACTAGCATCTGGTAACTAACGGAAAGGAGTGACATCATGGCTTATATGAACATCAAGGATATGACCTTTGAAAAGACCAACTTCAGTTCAACCTGGTTGGAAAAGGGCATCGGTTTTTCTTATGTCAAAGTAGCTCATGAAATCGCAAGCGAATACGCACAGCGTGGGTCCGTTAAACTAAGTAACGCATATTTCACTAGAAAATCAACAAGTGAATTAAAAGGTGCTGGAATTGAGCTCACAGAACGTGCTATACAATGGGCTTTAATGAAGCTAGAATCAATCGGCATCATCGAACGTAAGTTCGCTAACGATACAAGAACTAAACGCACAGAGATTAAAGTAAACGAGGAAGTCCTTCTTCGTGTTTTGTCTATGCGTAAGAAGGACTTTGAACTGTTAGATAGAAATAACCCTCTGAAGCATATTAGAACTCAAATGCCGGCAAGCGTCAAGCCATCCAAGGCTAAGTCATTACTGCGCAGATTAGAACGTGAAAAGAACCAGGAAAAACGTGAAGCTCTGATCGCTCAAATATCAGCCATCCATGAACAGTATAAAGAATACGACGACTATGTGATCGCCGTGATTAAACGTAATGAGAAGTACCTACTAGAACAAGAAGTCGACACTAACAAGGAAGAAAACAGCAAGAAGCGCATCCAAGCCCTTCGAGAGCTATTTCCAAAGACACTGGGAATACAGTTGCCTTCCCTTCAGGTGAACTTCTAATATTGATACGACCTATCCCATGATAGGTTATTTCTAGTTCTTAATAACGTCAAAAAATGGCCATAAAACACACTGCAGTCAACATATAACATCGAATCCAGGACGATCGATGTTATTTTTTTATCTTTACATATATTAGATTTCGTGCACCATCTGTAGCCGATTACGTCCTATAAATTCGTTTTCGTGCTTCTATGTATTTGCTTTTCACCATAGTATTACGCCCTTACATAGATATATGAATATATCTATAGGGCTTTTTAAAACCAAAGTAGCCGCATTGCAACTATGTAGAAGGCCTAATGTCGTGCCCCGGCAACATACTGCAGTGATCCCAATGCTATGACGCCCCTTTAAAAATCAAAAGGGTCGATTGGCTTCAGTCTATGTCTAAGCTATGATCCAATGACAACCAAGACGCCCCTTTCCAGGGTCGGATGTAAATATGGCAAGGTCGCTTACAGCCCCTTGCTTCCCAGGTAAAATCTAATGCATCATAGGGTAGCTATAATCCTATTTGATTATTTGAGTCTTTATTAGTCTTTATGCCAAAGCTTGTTATAAGTCAAATATGTGCGTTTGGTGGTACTAAATCGAAATTGCTAATCCTTCATCTAATTTGGCCAAACATGACGATTGTTCATTTTTACATTGTTCATAGTTCACGTTCGTTATAAAAACATGTCGTCAGTTTAGCGTTAATCATAAAAATACCGCTTTTAAACGAGAAAAAAATCAACCTAAAATTTGACTTGCTTGTAATCATACTATGATTAAGTTATGGAAGGCGTGATTTTATGGATTTCTTACTTGAGATGGAACTCATGGAGCATCTAGCACTTACTGCTAAGCTTCTTCTGATATTGATTGATTTTGCGATCGTATGCTCTATACCGATGATGTTCAAAGTCGTTAAGACATTCACCAACAAATATTTAGCAAAACATGGCCAAGTACCATCGATTAATTACTTACCGGAATCGCTAGCCGATAAAGCTAAGCGTGAACAGCAGGCTAACCCATCGCCTGAACCGACACCGGAAACACAACCAGTTAGTTCGATTGAGGACGATATGAAGCGCATTCGTGATGAAAAAACTCGAAAGCTTAATCTCATTAGCATTGATGATCTACGAGAACGTGCGAAAGAAATTGGTCAAACAACCGGGTTTAAAATCAAGGCTTACTACAAGATGGATAAGCCTAGCTTGATTGAAGCTATTATCCAAACTGAAGAAATCATCGAGGTTGAAAATGCCAAAGATGCTGCTTCAGATGCAGTCGATAAGGCTAAGCAAGAAGCTAGCGAGGAAATCGAGAACGACCCTGAGTAATTACAGCGCTAAACTCTCGTATAACACATCACACATAGGCACATGGGACCGAGTTCGGACAAATCATGTATGAAATACATGATAATAACAGCGATAAAACCTACCGGTATCCTTAGGTCTAACCGAATTGTTGGATTTATAAAAAAATCCAATTTGAAATGAATTAAGGTCATTGCGGAAGCTCACGGCATCCGATGATAATACGCCAAAGAAAGGAGAAATATCTCATGGCAAAAAAAGGCTTTAGTATTGGGCAAAAGCAACAAAAGAATTTGGTTGCGTTTGTTCTCTTAGTAGTAGGTATTGCTGCGTTAGTTTTATCAACGTTCTCACAATGGGATGTGCCGGCTGCATTAGCTACACACTCATATGCTGACGTTTACAACTACGTTAGTGATTTCATTACCTACACAGGTCTAGGCAATGGTGAATTCTTGATGATTGGATTAGGTTCAATCGCAGGCTTCGGACTATTGTATAGAAAATAATCTCATGAGAGGGTGAATAATTATGATCAACACAACTAAAAAATTATTACTAACCCTCAGCTTGATCGTTGCAGTGGTATTGATGGGCCTCGTATCCTGGGGCCCTCTAACACCGCTACAAGTTCATGCTGATACAACTCCGGTACCTGGTACATACACCTACACCGATTTTTTCATCAATGGTCAAGTTAAGATAAACGGAACGTCTACATCAGTATCTGGTTATACTACCAATGGATACGTCACAGCACCGTCGATGCAATCAAACACTGTGAACTTAACTTTCCCAGATTATCGTAGCGCAATTGGTGATTGGGAATCCATCACTGTCACATCTACTAATATTAAAATATCTGCCTTATATGTTGGTGAAGAAGCTCAGCGATCATATCAATCGCTTTTTGTGTCTTATTCAGGTCAACAGTGGTCGCAATTAAATACATACTCTAGCCAATCAACACCGTTACAGGTTCAAGGCTCGAATATGAACGCTGAAACATTACCAACAAATATCAACCTCGATTTATTTGTTTATGATAATCGAACCTCATTCGGATTCTTTACAGGGCTCGCTGGCCAACTAAGAATTTACTCGATTGAATTAATTATTAACTACACTTATCCGGACGAAATTTCACCGCTCCTGGATGGTGCAGGTTCGTTGGTTCCTAGTAGAAATTTAGCGAAAATGCAAGTAACTTCAGTCGAAAGAAATGGATTAACAACAAGTTCTGATGCTGAACAAACATTAACAATTAATGGTATTACAACTTCAATCATAAGTTCTACGCTTAGAACATTATTAGTTAATAATTTCACTGTAGAGCAGGGACAAACATATACTATCTCTATAATTAAACTATCTGGCTCGGTATCAAATAGTGTTCAACTATTTATCCGAGATAGTTCTAATGAAACAAATCAGATAGATCTTAGTCATAGAAGTCTAAATAGTAATTTAACACTAACGTTTACTCCTACCTATAGTAGTTCAAATATTTACTTAAGTGCATAC
>CAZXLG010000104.1:0-4537 GCA_964641335.1 uncultured Paracholeplasma sp. | reverse complement strand
CGATGACATCACTCACAAGTCAAGCTCACTAACAGAAGAAACCATTCAAGTCTTATCACAATATCTATTCAAATATCATCTTTGAAATCACTCTTAAATTTAGGGTGATTTTTAAATTTCACATATACAATTCATAAAACTTATGTTATATTCAAATCATTAATACAATTCTAAAATATGTCATATAGAATAGGAGTCCGTGATGAAGAAGTTTTATTTAGTTTGGATGGCTTTGTTGGGATTATTTGTTGTTTCTGGGTGTAAACAATACAGTACAGATTTTTATCGTGTTCTTGATGATAATAAATATTTCATGGTGAGTGAAACACGCTATGAATATGATGACCTTTGGATGGAAGTAGAATTCGTTCAAGGTGGTTATAACATTACCTATTCGGGAACGAATATTTACACCTTTGTTGCTGGTGAAACAGTGACTGTCCATGGATATACCTGCGATTTAACCAGACTACCGTCAGGTTTATACGAAACAGATTGTGATGAAGCGTCACGCCAAGATCTCATGCGTTATGTAGATTCATCCATTTTGCATGAACAACAAGATTATACCGTCGGTGGGTTTAATTGGGATTTAGGGTACTATTTGTTATCAGGTATATTTCTCTTAATATTGACTATTTTGTTTGGATTGCTTGGATATAAAGAAGATTTCCTGGTAGCTGCTTTTAGATTGGATTCAATGTTCAAATTTAGATATACAACACCACCTGAACATGCTCAATGGTACATCGATTTAATGAGAATTATCTACCGCATTGTTTTTTGGCTATTGATTATTGCAATCGTCGTTTTGGGTATTTATGTGTTCAGAATGCTAATCTAACAAGAAAATGGCGTTATCATCTTGTAAAATAGGTTTTTTAGAACTATACTAAAGGTGAAGCGAAGGTGGTTATATGAAAGTTGCGTTAGTCATTCACTCCTATACCGGCAATACGATGAGTATCGCAGATAAGATTGGAGCGGCTTTAGTCCGTAAAGGGCACGATGTCTCCTTATTCCCGTTGAAAGCGAAAAATGAAAATCCAAATCAAATCAAAGGGGTAGAACTTGAAAGTATCCCAAGCATCAAAGGATTTGACCATGTGATTTTTGGTGCGCCAACCAGAGGTATGGATTTATCGATTGTGATGCAACTATATTTAAAGACACTGGAAGAAAGCCATCAAAGTGCTTCAGTTTATGTGACTCACTTTTTCCCATTCCAATGGATGGGGGGGTCTCAATCCATTAAGAAGTTTATAAAACTATCCGACAAAAAATTAGACATTCAAAAAACTGGTATCGTCAATTGGAAAAATAAAAAACGAGACAAAGATATTCAATGTCTCGTGTATCGCTTATCAGATTTAGATTAGATATAATCAAAATGTTTGTTCTTACAATAAGGACAACCCGGCTTTTGAAACAAGAAGAAATATAACGCATATAGGAACCCCAAACCGAACCACCAGGTGCATCCAAAAAAAATCCACCTAAAGTGTTTCTTTGGGGTCATTTTTTTATTACAGTCATGACAGTACCCATGGTAAATGGGTTTTGGATTTTCTTTGTATTGATCTTCTAAAGTTGTCATGACAGACGATCTGTGTCGGTATTTGGTCAGTAATTTATTAAACTTAGACGGAATAGTATCTAAAGCTTTATACTTAGAGCGTTCAGCTTGTTCGGATTTCATAATTTGATTAACAGTTTTCCTTAAGTTTTCGGCGTCTTTGCATTTACTTAAAATATCCGATAATTGAAGCCCATAATCATACCCACTTTTGTACATTTGACTCAAGGTTTTTTGTTTGAAATCAAAGCTCTTTTTCATGTAGGCATTACATACCGACAAATCGATTTCTAAAATGGTTTTGTCGGAGAGTTGAAGACGTTTTTCTAAGGTGAATTTAGGGTCAAAATGAAGGACGATGATCAAATCAACGTCGTGGGTGGTTAACGGGTAAATGGGGATATTGTCAATGATTCCCCCATCGGTATGGAGTCTTTTCTTATAGATGGTTTGTGGTCCAGTTAAAATAGGAAATCCAATCGAACCCTTCATAAATTTACGGATATCCTCAGTATAAGTACCTTCAATTTTTACATAGTGGAAATCGAGCTTAGGAAAGGTGGATACCGAAGATACATACATCGGAATATCGATATAGTCTTGGTCATCAAATAGGATATTAAAGGTTTTCTCAATATGGTTTTTAAACACAATCCCTTTCCAAATGGAAAAAAGATTTGGATAATCGAATGTATGCCAAATCGTTTTAATACGTTCAAAATGGTTGGATGCGATACCATATGCGTTGCAAGCTCCAACTGAAGCCCCCGAAATACAAGCGATGGAATCTCGACCCATTTTCTCTATAAAAGCTTCCATGAAGCCTGTTTGATAGGCACCTTTAGACAGTGCGCCGGATAAACATATGCCAAATTTCATGAAAATACCCACAATCTTTACAATGATATTGTAATGATTTCTTTAATTTTATGCAAGTAACGTTGTAAAATCCCTTATTTTTACAATTATCTTTGAAAAATCTTCATTCAAATTGTAACATTTTTTAAAAATATGATATAGTTAAGGTGAATTATGGAGGTGTTCATTCTCATGAAAAAAATCACAACACTTGGATTATTATTATTCATCATATTGTTCATCACCGGTTGTCAAAACACACCGAAAGATATGGGATTAACCTCAGTGGGAAGTTTAGATCAACTCAAAGCCCTCATTCATTCGAATGGTAATGGTTCTGGTTGGTATAGCGGACCGGTTGAGGAAGATGCAGTCGCTGGTGGCGAAGTTAGAGACAATACGAAGACATCTAAGACCAATGTTCAAGTCGAAGGCGTCGATGAAGGGGATACTGTTAAAGTTGACCAAAACCGTATTTATCAAATCTTTGGTAATCGATTGGTTGTCACCTCAATTACTGGTGAAATGACCACCCTTTTAAGTGAATCTTTAGAAGACCAAGAAGACCGTTACACCTATTTCAGTGAACTCTACATTACCGATAATTATTTAGTTGTCCTTGGTTATTCCTATCAATATTTTACATTGGATATCGAAGGTGACATTAGAACAGATGCTGTGTATGGATTCTGGTATTTTGGTAATCCTGCAACCTCTGTTTGGGTCTATGATCTACAAACCCTCAATAAAGTGAAAACATTCATGGTACCTGGTTATCTCAACACGACACGTCTCATTGGCGATGAACTCTATCTCATCTCAACCTCTTATATTTATATGGGTGATGACATTGACCCTAGACCAGTCTATGAAATGGATGACCAAAAGATCATTCCTTCCTATGATGAAATCTATTATCATAGCGATATGCAAACCCAAGTATTTAACAACATTACAACAATCAGTTTAACTGGTAATTTAGACTTAAACTACGATATTTTCTTAGGTAATTATTCTTGGGGTACTATCTATGTATCGCATCAAAGTATTTACTTTGCAAGCTACGAATATCATTACGATGAAGAAACAGGGTATACAGAAACTGGTAAACTCATTTCGTTTGATTTCGTTGATGAAGGCGTCGTGTTTGGTGGTTTCGCTACCTATAAAGGCTATGTCATCAACCAATTCGCCATCGATGAATATGAAGGTACAGTTCGTCTAGTAACCACCGAAGGTTGGGGCGAAACGACAAAGAACCGTTTATATGTCTTTGAAAAAACAGAAACCAAAGAAGGCAACACCCTCACTCAAATTGGGTATCTCGATGAAGGCATCGGTAAACCAAGAGAACGCGTTTTCTCAGTTCGATTCTTTGAAGATGAAGTAACCATCGTGACCTTTGAACAAGTTGACCCATTCTACATCATCGATTTAAGCGACCCAACTCAACCTGAGATTGCTGCACAACTCGAAATCCCAGGATTCTCTACCTATCAACACCGCTGGAATGAAAATACCGTATTAGGTATTGGTTATGAAACTTTAGATGGTAGAACCATCGGTATCAAACTCGCCCTATACGATGTAACAAATCCAGAAACTTTAGATGAACTAGGAACCCCACTCGTAATGACCAATACCGAAAACTCGTGGCAATACGGAGAAGCCCTATATAACCATAAAGCCATCCTATTCGATATGGACAATAGCTATTTTGGATTCACCGTGTATAAGAGTTACTGGAACGAATATAAGTACTATAATCTCAATGAATACATGATTTTCAGTGTCGATTTAGAAAGTGATACACCGATTACAGTAGACAAAGTGATTTCTCACAAGGATTACTACACAGCGATGGAAACCGATTATTGGTATTACACACCTTACTCTGTTGAACGTGCTGTTTATGTGGGTGATTACCTCTATGTCATCTCTTCAGGTGCGATTACGAAACACGCAATCAACAACGATTTTGAACTTGTTGAAGTCATTCAATTTCAATAATATTATTTTGAAAAGAGACGTAAAAAAAACGTCTCTTTTTTTGTTTGGTGGTGGTATAATTTTCTTGCATAGGGCTATCGCCAAGCGGTAAGG
>CAZXLG010000103.1:0-4679 GCA_964641335.1 uncultured Paracholeplasma sp. | reverse complement strand
GGTGTCACTTTCAAAGAATGGAATGACTTTGGTCGTCAAGTCTTGGCTCAAGGTCTCATCAAACTAGGTAAGATCAAGGATGAAAGTGAAGTCACAAAATACTATTATCATTCACTTGGCCATTTCTTGGGGCTAGATGTCCATGATGTTGGTAACTACACCAAGCCTTTTGAAGAAAATCAAGTATTAACCGTTGAACCTGGTCTATATATCGCAGATGAAGGTATTGGTATTCGTATCGAAGATAATGTCTTATTAACGAAAGATGGACGAATCAATTTATCCGCTTCAATCATCAAAGAAGTCAAAGATATTGAAGCATTCATGAAAAAATAACCTTTAGAAAAAGAATGAACCATCATTCTTTTTCTTTTTTTATAACCTCAGATTGTATGTATTTAGTAGGAGGTTATTATGAAAAAAGGACTAATTATCTACATTTTACTATTGTTATGTGCGTTTAAAGGGGTGATGATTCAAGCCGACAGTGACTATTTGGCTTTTGAATCCATCAGCATCTTTGATGGCAAATTTTTGAGTGATTATACGGAAAGTGAATATAAAACCTACTATAAGGAAGTGAACAAAAGACGCTTCGCAGGGTGGAATGTGCATTATGTGTATAAAGATTTAAAGGTGACTTATAAAACGCAATCTGTATTTTCTTATTATAATGATGGATCAACCCCAATCGAATATAGCTATAAATATGAAAATAGCCACACTTCGACCCGAAACATTACCTCATCGGGATCGATTGGTATCAATGTGGCTGGACCAATCAAAAAATTTAAAGGCAATCTTGATGCTTCCCTAAAAATCACAAGTACTACAGAAACCAGCGATAAATCATCGGAAACATGGAACATTAAGATGCAAGTCGACCCTCAAACCATGGCTAATTTATACATCGCTGGAGAAGGTAAAATCACGAACGGGGTCGCTGCACGCTATTTGTTTTGGATTGAACTTGAAAAAGGTGGTTTTGAAGTATTTGTCGTAACCACACAATATTATCGTTTGGAAAAGGTGAAAATATGAAACGTTTCTTATTCATAATCGTGACGTTCATTATGGGGCTAATCATTGTTTATAGTATTCAAGCGGAACGAAAACCATCGAATAAACTCGTCTTTAAACAAACACTCTATTCACAGATGACTACAGATCAAACATTGTCTATTGATGTTTTTTCAAACAGTGATTCCCTATTTACCAATAAGGAAGCCATAGAATCCCTTTATATCGCGAGTTTAGATCAACATTACAAACTCGTGCCTTCTGATTTTGAAATCACTCAAGGGGGTAAATACCGCTATCTAGGCGATGCCTATGTTAAGTTTACCTATCATTTAGTCTTACCCAAACTTGAAATTGATTACTACATCAAAGAGTGTTATCTCACCATTTACTTAAAAAATGGCACGTATCTACAAGCCCAAATTGGTCGATTATCGTTGATGAAACCAGCTGTAGAATCGGACATATCCATTTATAATCAATTTGGTGAAAACACCGATGACGGTCATTTTCTAACGGACATTCATTTAGACGTCGTAACGAATCGCGATATTGAAATTCAATCGGTGTGTTATACTGTGAATCATTGTGTTGAGATCAAACAAATCATCCATACACAATACACACTTAATATTGAGATTGAACCCGATGTGTTTTATTTTGAATCCACCGCATTACGAATTTTCTATACCCTCGAAGGAGAACTATTTTCACACACAGTAGAGACATTTAAGTATTTTGAACAAATGTCACGGGACATTCCGGAAAATAGTTATAATCGTGTCTATGTCATTGATTGAACTAAGAGAAGTATCAAAAAGTTATGGATCAAAACCGATTTTATCGAATGTTTCAATTCAATTTGACCCAGGGACGATTCACATATTGGTGGGGAAAAATGGTTCAGGGAAAACCACTCTATTAAAACTGTGTATGAACCGCATTCAATCCGATTCGGGTAAAGTTATCCATCAAAAAGCGCTTAAATGTCGATATATGCCAGACTTTGTCGAACTACCCTACGCAGATAAACCATATACATTCATCAGTTGGATGTTATCAATTATGCGTGTGCCAATGGACCTTAAATGGTTAAGCGATTTAGAGATTGACATGTCTGGAGAAGTATCTAATTTATCCAAAGGAAATAAACAAAAAGTATTGCTCTATTTGGCACTGGTTGGTAAACCGGATGTGGTATTCATGGATGAGCCTTTTACCGCCTTAGATACCAAAACCATGAAAGCAGTGATGAAACGGATTGAATATCTACAGTCTATCGGGACATGTTTGATCATTTCGACCCATGAGATGAAACTATTTTCTAAATTACCGGTGATTGTCCATGCGTTGGATTAAATTTTTCCAATACGAATGGACGAAACGAAGATCATCGAAAACAGTGTGGTTATCGATCTTATTCGTTCTGGTATGGGGGTTACTGCTGTTTTATTTTAGCCATTTGTGGACAAACCCACTAGAAAGAGCGTTAAACCTAGCGTATCTTAAAACCTATTATATTGAACAAAGTGGGACCTTGGCGTTTATATTGATTGGAATGCATACATTGATACTTTCAATCGATTGGTTGAGTGAACGAAAACTCTATCTTGAAGTGATGTTTGGACCTTCTTATATTGTGTTTAAGTTGGCATTATTTTGGATTGAAGTGATGACTTTGGTCGTATTTTACTTAACATCGATTGAACTGATTTATGGGATTTCTTTTGGTGAGTTTAGAATTCATGAACATCTTTGGATTAAATGTTCACTAAATGCGTGTGTATTGAGCGGGTTTGTGGTATTATGGTTACGGACCAAATCGTTTTATGGAATTTTATTTGGTTTGTTGTTTCTCGTTGTTTTTCCTAATTTACATGAATTAGGACAAACCATTGAGTGGATTTACGGGTTGTTTCCATACAACCTAGGTTCGTTTAGTTGGCATCCAATCACAGTATCGCTAAGTTATTATTGGATTGGTTATCATCTTTCGATGCGAAAGCCAAAATAAAATGCATTTACCCTTGACATCTGTCGGGTGATTCGTTATAATACATAAGGAAACTAGAAATAGTGAAAAGAAGAAGTACCTACTTCTCGCCTGATCGATGAATCGGTAGGCAAACGGTCACGTTAAATTTTATTTTAAATTAACGTATATGAGTGGGTACTATAAGTACACACTTTTTCTTTTAATAAAACACTTAGGAGGTGGAGTTTATCAAGAGTCCTGTCAAAGGCACAAGTCCTGTTAAAGGCAACAAACAAGTCGATGCTTTAGTGAATGAAGGTATTGCCGCTAGAGAGTTGTTAGTCATCGATGACCAAGGTCAAAATTTAGGATTAATCAAAATCCATCAAGCGCTTTATGAAGCGAGAACTCGTGATTTAGACTTAGTCGTGGTATCACCAGATTCTAAGCCAGTGGTTGCGAAAATCATGGATTACTCTAAATTTAGATACGATCAACAAAGAAAGCAACGTGAAGCAAAGAAAAATCAACATGTCGTTGAAGTGAAGGAAATTCGTTTATCCCCAGTCATCGACACACACGATTTGGAAACAAAAGCAAAACAAGCCATCAAATTCCTTGAAAAAGGCGATAAAGTCAAAATTTCATTGCGCTTTAAAGGCCGTATGATTGTTCATAGCGATCAAGGCGTTAAAGTCGTGGAAGGCTTTATTCAATCATTGGGTGAGAACATTGTGGTTGAATCCCCTGTGAAGATGGAAGGTCGTCAATTATTCGCGACGGTCGCACCAAAGACAACCAAACAATAAAAGGAGAGCAAACATTATGCCAAAACAAAAAACACATAGCGGTTTAAAGAAGAGAATTAAAGTTACTGGCTCTGGTAAATTAATGAGAGGCAAAGCTTATTCAAATCACTTAGCTGCAAGCAAAACAACCAAACAAAATAGACAATTAAGAGGCGAAACAGGTGTGTCTGCATCAGACTACAAACGTATTAAACAACTGATTTCGAACTTGAAGTAGGAGGACACACATGCCAAGAGTAAGAGGTAACGTGCAAACTAGAGCACGCCGTAAAAAAATCTTAAGATTAGCCAAAGGTTACTTTGGATCGAAACACACCATTTATAAGACAGCCCATGAAACCGTCATGAAGGCTTTAGCTTATGGTTACAGAGACAGAAAACAAACTAAGAGAAACATGCGTAAGCTCTGGATCTCTAGAATTAACGCAGCTTGCCGTTTGAATGGATTCAAGTATTCATTATTAATTAATGGATTATTGAAGGCTGGCGTCGTTGTTAACCGTAAGATGTTAGCTGACTTAGCTTACAACGATCCAAAAGGCTTTACTGCCGTTGTTGAAGTTGCTAAAAAAGGCTTAGCTGGCGAAATTAAGCCACAAGCTGTTGAAGCTAAACCTGTTGTAAAAGCAGTTAAAGCTGAAAAAGTAGCTAAAGTTGAAGCAGTTGCTGAAGTACAAGTTGAATTAGAATCCTTAACAGTGGCACAACTTAAAGAAGTTGCACAAGGTTTAGGTTTAACAGGTCTTTCTGGTTTAAAGAAAGCTGAACTTGTTGAAGCAATCAAAGCTGCACAAAAATAAACGAAAGAATAAAGAATGGACACTCCATTCTTTTTTTTGTATAATTTATTATATAAAGAGGGTTAATTATGTCAC
>CAZXLG010000102.1:0-4774 GCA_964641335.1 uncultured Paracholeplasma sp. | reverse complement strand
TCTTCCAAAATAGGAATCAATCCGAAACGGAAGTTGCTACTAGAGCCATTAATGAAACTAAACAAGCAATACCTATTGCGCAATCTGGATGGAAATATGGACTTGGTAAATATACACGTTGGTTGCAAGCACCATATTGGCGTTTAAGAAGACTATCAAACTACAATAACACTGGCTATTTTTCACAGATGTTTGACGAGTTTAAAGATGGTTTTACTAAGCAAGCTGGATTCAAAATGAAGGTTGTAAAACACTTTGAAGAGTTCTTTAAGGCTCATAAAGATGTAGTTTCAAAATGGCGTGAACCAATTCAAGTTGATTCTGGTAAGACTATGTCAAAAGGTCAAATCATTTCCTTGATCCTAACAAGCAAACGCCAACAAGCACAAATGCACTTATTTAACATTAGTGATTTTCAAGGAACTATCAGACTTTCAAACGAAAAACTAGCAACTAAGAAACGCATGAAAGATGCCTTGTTACAAGGCGAAGACATGTTCATCGATGAATCACTTATCGTAAAACTTGAAGCCGAATTAAACGACACTGATAAGGCTTTTATTAAACTTGCTAACGAGTTCTTTAATGACATTTCCAAGAATGCAAAAATCGAAACAGACACTGCAATCTTTGGTGTTTCAAATGTTGTTGATGACAATTACTTTCCATTAAAGGTCGCTGACGATCAGATTTACAAACAACTTGGCGACAATGAAATGGATTTCAAGAACCTATTTAGCGTGTACAACGCATCATTTAACAAAGCGGTTCGTAAAAATGCCAAGAACAAAGTTGTCATTGAAAACGTATTAGATGTTATTAATAGACACACTGAACAAATGGCATCCTATTATGGCTTAGCAGTACCAATGAAGACATTTAATCGTGTATGGAATAAGAAGACTAACCTTAGTGAAAAACTGATGGTTGAAGTTCAAAAAGTTGACCCAGAGTTTCAAACGTACATGGTCAAGTTATTTAAAGACATGCAAGGTGTCGGCATTGAACGTGATGGATTTGATAAGTTCTTAAGTAAGGTTAGAGGATGGAGTGCAAGAGCTGCTTTAGGTGCAAATCCAAAAGTGCTAGCAACCCAATTCGCATCACTATTCTCAGCGCATGCGGTGGAATTCAAATACAAATCCTTGCTCAAAGGTCTATCCATGGGATTCGCTAGGAAGACAGATTATGAAACATTGTACAAATACAGTCCTATATTATATGACCGCGCACGCGAAGGTAATAACATCGATGTTGGTTTATTAAAAGAAGGCACTGGTGTTTTAGGAAAGATTGACACACTTACGAACTTAACTACTAAGCCAATCGGTATGGTAGATAACCTAGTCATTGGTTCTATTTGGAACGCTGCATTGGATCAACTAGGAAGTAAGTATTCTGGTGAAGAATTATACCGAGAAGCTGCTAAAATGACTGAAAATGCGGTTATTGTTACCCAAGCAAACTACTCACCATTGTTTAGACCATCTATACTAAGAACACAAAGCAGTGCACTTCAACTGGTTACAATGTTTATGTCTGAACCACTTCAACTATACTCACAAATTAGTGGTGCAATTGACATGATCAAGACTGCTAAAGCCAATGCTAAGAACAATCGAATTGACAAAGCAACCGCGCAAAAGCAAATTGATGAAGCATACCGTAGAGCACGTACAATTGGTGTATCAGTCATTGTGAATGCAACTTACCTGGTATTATTGACTCAAGCGTTCAAGTGGATTAAAGGTCAAGATGATGAGGACGAAACATTTATGGAATCAACGATGAATGAGCTACTAGGTCACTTTATTGGGATGTTTCCAATCATTCGTGATGCTTACTCGATGCTTGAAGGCTATGACGTTCAAAACATGTACGAAACCGGTCTAACAAACGTTGTTAAAGCATTACAAGACATGTATCAATTGGTTGATGTTGTTGTTTTCAACAAAGCAGAAGATACAAAGACCTTAATGGCTGCTTTTAGAAGAACTACTATTGGATTAGGGCAAGCGTTTGGTGTACCAATTCGTAACATTGAAACGTACACTAAAGGCATAATTGAAAAGTTTAATGAATCTGCTATTTATAAGTACGAGGATTACTTCTACAACCAAAGCTATGCAAAAGACCTTCAAAAAGCCATTGAAAATGGTGATGACAAGATGATTAATACTGTTGTTGATGCGATGTTTAACAGCAAGAACAATGAGTTTTCAAGCAAGGCTATTGTCAAGGAAGTATCAAGACTTACAGTTTCTGGATATTCAATTAAACCATATACTGCTCCAACTGAGATTATCGTTGATGATGAGACTATGAAACTTACTGGTACTCAATATCGTAAGTTCAAGAGCATCTATGGTAACGCTGATGAACAAGTCGAAAGGTTACTTAATAGCAAGTACTACTCGAAGCTTGAAGATGAACAAAAAGCCAAAGCGATTAGAATGATTTATAACTACTATTACAATTTGGCCAAGGAAGAAGTTACCGGTGAATCCTTCACTGGAAAACTAGGGTTATTAATGAGTGGATCAAATCCAGACAAAGTGGCCGTCATTCTAGCGTATTCAACTGACCTAAGCGTTAGTGGCATGACTAGAAAACAAGCAGTTATTTTCCAAATGAAAAATATGGGATTTAGTCTTCAACAACGCAATTCAATCCTAGAATACATGGGCTACTCAGTATAAAAAAAAAAGGGCATCTTCGGATGCTCTTTTATATGTTCAAGCGGACGATCAGATAACCTTTGATGATTGAAAAGTTCGCCTTGTATATTTCTGGTACACCCTCACGGGCTCGAACCGTGGACCCAATGATTAAGAGTCATTTGCTCTACCAACTGAGCTAAGGGTGCATTTTTTCAGCACGAATATAATAACATACTAATTTTTTAAAATCAACCCTTAACCATTAAAAATATTTCGGATAAACGAGACATTTGTTGTATAATAGAAAATAATCTTTTAAAGGAAGTGATTCAATGATCAATTTATTCAAAACCTATCAACCTAAATCGGACTTAGAAGCGATGGATTTAAATTACATCCTCGATGCCTATAATCACTATGGAGAAGAATTATATGTCCGATGCCCTGCGATGCATTTTTCATCCTCAGCGATGATCTTTAATGAATCGATGACCAAAACCCTACTCATTTATCATAAACTCTATGATTCATGGGGCTGGACGGGTGGTCATATGGATGGTGATAAAGATTTCCTTCATGTCGCTATCAAAGAAGCGAAGGAAGAAACCGGATTGCCTGATTTCAAAGTCAAACAAACTACACCCATCAGTATTGAAGTGTTACCTGTTTGGTTTCACTATAAAAAAGGAAAACCCATCTCATCCCATCTACACTTAAATGCCTCATTTATATTAATCGCAGATGAGTCTTTACCACTCAAACAAAATATCGAAGAAACCCATGGGGTCAAATGGGTGAATTTATCCGAATTAACTACCTACGTTTCAG
This sequence comes from uncultured Paracholeplasma sp., assembly GCA_964641335.1. Classification (GTDB taxonomy): domain Bacteria; phylum Bacillota_I; class Bacilli_A; order Acholeplasmatales; family UBA5453; genus Paracholeplasma. The sequence goes on along the minus strand of CAZXLG010000102.1, from coordinate 1,286 downwards.
AACCTGAAATGTTACCAATTTATCAAAAAATCATTGAAAGGGGATTATTACTATGAAAAAAGCCATTTTATTCGATTTAGACGGTACCTTACTCAATACCCTCACCGACTTAACCAATTCGATCAACCACATGTTAACGCATTTTAATTTTAAACCGAAGACAGAGGATGAGGTAAAAAGATTTTTAGGCAATGGTGCGAAACAATTGGTTGAACTCGCCATAGGTGGAAAAGTATCTAAAGAAGACTTTGAGACCTATTATCAATTCTATGATGCGTATTATCAAGCGCATAGTGAAGACACCACGGCACCGTATGAAGGAATTCCTGAAGTTCTAGAAACCCTCAAGAAACGCGGTTATCGTATGGCTGTGATTTCAAATAAACAGGATTGGGCTGTCAAACAATTGATTGAAAAAATCTTCCCAGGGGTATTTGAAGTAGCCTTAGGGGTTACAGAAGATGGTATTAAGAAACCTGACCCTCGTATGATTGAAAAAGTACTATCCATGATGAATTTAAAAGCGTCCGATGCTTACATGATTGGTGATTCTGAAGCCGATATTGAAACAGGCAAGAATGCAAACATGGAAGTCATCGCATGCTTATGGGGTTTTAGAGACATGAAAGATTTAGCTCCACTTAAACCGGAATTCATTGTAGGAAAACCCTATGATATTCTAAAAGTCATCTAATATGAAGAAAAAAGTCCGTTTGGACTTTTTATTTTTTATACTTGATTATGAGATAATCATAAACACCTAAATCAAAAGCATTCCCATGAATCTCTTCATGGGTTTCAAGATTGAATCCTTGAATTAGTTTAGGTAGATGAATTGTATGAGGTTTATCATCGCTATTAATTAAGAATAAGAGTGTTTCTTTTCCAACTTTTTCATAAGCGATTGTTTGAGATTCATTATCTACAGTAACCCATCTGAAATCAGAAGAACCAAACGCATCCACATTTTTTCTCATCTGAATGAGATTTTTAATGCGGGATTTGAAGTTTAAATCTTGTTTCTTAGGGTCCCAAATCATACAACGACGGTTATCGGGATCATGGTCTCCTGTCATGCCAATTTCACCACCATAGTAAATGGTTGGTGTACCAGGGAAAGAGAACATGAATAGATAGCTTAAGAAGGCTAAGTCTTTATTTTCCTTAGAACGGTGTAAAATGCGTCCGGTATCGTGAGAGTCCACCAAATTAAACATATTCTCTGTGATTTGTTGAGGATAAGACGTCAATAATTTATTGGTGAGTCTGACTAATTCAGTCGCCTT
>CAZXLG010000101.1:0-4818 GCA_964641335.1 uncultured Paracholeplasma sp. | reverse complement strand
GTGCAAGCAATAATATAGTCTTCTGTATAAAACTTTTTATTTGGTTTCATTATTTATCCTCGTTTAAGTCTTTTAATAGTTGTGCAAATATGCCAATTGAAAATGCTAACAACATTAAGAATCCAAAAATAAGGATAATTCCTGGCGCGTCTTCTTGGTTGGCGAAGCCGTAGACAAATGGTAAATCAAGAAATAAAATCGTACCGACCATATAAGCAGATAATCCTATATGGTTTAAATGATTACGACTTGAATCACTGTAATATAAATCCTTCTCAATTTGGATGAGTAATTTGAATGTTAATACAATGCTATATAAGTAGGGTATCAGCATCAAATACATACTTATAAATATGACCATCAAGTAGGTTTTCATCGCACCTGTTTCTTCTAGTGTTATGCCAAGCCACAAAGGAATCAGATATAAGGCAAATACAAGTGCAGGAAGGGCTGCTAAAATCGTAGATACTTTTAATAGTAACGTTTTATTCATGATACCACCTACTCGTTTTCTATTATAACTTTTATATCTATAAAACAAAACCCCCACTTGTGGGGAACGTGTGGGGGTTAGTTCATAAGGCCTGTGGGGAAGCCTTATTTACGGGGATTTAATTGGTTATTAGACGTTCGGAGTCTTTGAAGAGCTCGACTAACAACGCATAGGTCTTCTTGTGATTTTCTTTGTCATATACAAATTGATCACTTAATATATCATTAAGATGTGATTGATACCAATCCACCATCTTCTTAGATGTGAGATGTACTAGGTTTACTTCTTGTTCGTGGATTGAATTTTTTAAGATTTCCATGTATCCTATAATATAGGGGTCCTTGGTGATGTTTTCGACTGTCTTGGTCATACCTGTCAGTTCTATTTGATACTTTGTCCAATCCATATAATTCACTCCATCCTCTATAAAGTAAATGTTAGCCACCGATTTTAGTTCTAGGGTCGTCTTCACCGTACTCTAATACGATGTCTTCTTTTTGAATGCTTGGTTTACTCAACATACTGGTGAGTGTACCAACCATTAAAAACCCTAATAATACCATGGTTATGATTTTCTTTTTCATGTCTTCTCCCTCGACAGCGACATAATAACGTTTAAAGAGGGGTGTGCGTGAGTGCACATGTGACACTTTCGGAGGTTTACACCATGATTTCAAGAGAAATGTGTATTTTGTTAGATGATTACCGAACTAAAAAAAATACATCGATGATTAAATTCACCGATGGTATCGTTTCGTTAAGGCAATATAAAAGATATTTATATGGCACTTCAGAGATGCCATTTAAGATGTTTGTTGAACTATGTGACAGAATACAATTGGATCCAACCTTCTTAGTTTACGATCTAGAAAGAAAACGCATTGACCAATTAAACCGTTTAGATGATTTTAATACGGCAGTCATCAACCATGATTTTGATAAGGCAGAAAACATGATTGCTGAATTTAAAAAAGAAATTTTTCTCGATAAAGCCAACGAAGTCTATTTTAAGTTATCCCTCCTACAAATGGATTATTACTTAAAAAAGTTCCCAGATGCCTATTTTGGTAATGAGATTTCGGTTTTAATCAACTACCCATCTATTTTAAACCACAATATGATGAATGGTGTTGAACTCAGTGGTTTATCCATGTTACTTGGGTTTGTGGTGGGGGATGAAAGACGAATCATCATGGATAAACTCAATCAAATCATCACGACGAAATCCTATTCTTTTTTAGCGAAAGACTTCTATACATTTAGTTATGTAAGATTGAAGGTTGCTAAAGAGTTTGGGATGGAAAAAGAGTATCAAAAGGTCATTGATATTTGTCTTTTGGTGTTAAAAGATACCGACAAGTTTAATTCCTACTTCAATCTAGATCATCTATATTATTATATGTGTTTAGCGTATAGAGGGCTAAATGATATGGAAAAAGCCCACTATTATGTTGAACAACTCTATTACGCCATCATGATTCAACGAGATGACGCTATTTTAGCTAAATATAATAGATTAATCACCAAAGATTTCGGCTTTAACTTTGAAGAGTTGTTCGCAAACAAAAAGAAATACTAAGAAAAAAACTTCTTTACGAAGTTTTTTTTTCGCTAATCTGCGTTCTTATTTCATTTTTGATTGACTTATTGAAATAGTGGATGTAAAATTAGGTTGTTATTTCAGAAAAGAGGTCTATATGGGTCGATCCGGGTATTTTAAGAAAAATTTAAGTGGATGGATGGCCTATGATTCATTTTGTCCATCGAATTTATTACCTACCCCTCCAATTGAAATTGATCATGAATTAGATCAGTTGATGAGGACGGCTTATTTTGAAGTTGGTAAACTTTGGGGTTTGTCGATGCACATACCCAATAAATCGCTCTTTATTTCTATGTATGTACGTAAAGAAGCATTACTGTCGAGTCAAATTGAAGGCACTCAAGCAACCCTTGATGATATTTTTGATCCACACGCCAGCGCTTCTAATCAAGATGTTGAAGAAGTAATCAAGTATATCGATGCTTTGAAGTTTGCTTTTGAACTACATCAAGAACTACCCCTATCGATTAGATTTATAAAACAAGTTCACAGTGTTTTATTATCTTCACAACGTGGTAAAGAAAAAGATCCAGGTGAACTTAGAAAAACTCAAAATTGGATTGGTCCGAACGGATCAACCATAAAGACCGCAACTTTCATCCCACCTAATCTCGAGGATATGAAGGCGGGTTTAGATAATCTAGAATTGTTCATTCATGATTTATCCGATGTTGATCCACTCATCAAAATCGCATTAATTCACTATCAGTTTGAAACTTTACATCCATTTTTAGATGGCAATGGTCGAATCGGTAGATTGTTGATTACGTTGTTGTTGAAACAATATGGATTATTAGATGATGGTGTATTATATTTATCCTATTTCTTAAAAAAAAATCGTATGGAATATTACGATAGATTAATGGATGTTAGACTAAAGGGGCACTATGAGGCTTGGATTAAGTTTTTCATAAGAGGTATGGTTGAAACAGCCATTCATGCTACGAATTGTATGGAAAAACTGATTGATTTGAAGACACATAACATGGACTTAATTGCCCAGTTAGATTCAAGATTGGCTAGTGGTATTTTACAACTTTTTGAATATATTGAATCACATCCGATTATCGATATTCATAAAGCAGCAACCTCATTAAACAAATCCTATAATACGATCGATTCCTACGTTAAAAAGTTGATTCACTTAGGGATTCTCCGTGAGGTCACAAATAAACAAAGAAATAGACTATTTGTATACTATGAATATTTAAACATTTTAAGGGATGAATCATAATAAAACCTCTATTTTAGCCATATCACAGTGCTAATTAGAGGTTTTATTTTTATTCTAGTTCTTCAAACTTCTTCTTCATGGTTGGATTGTTCTTAGTGAGTTTCTTCACAGTTAGGCTGTCTGCTTTATCGTTAGCGAGTCTTAGATTGTTTTCACTAGAGAGTAGATATTCTTTGGTTTTTTGAAGGGACTTAATGGTTTTATCAATCTCATCAATCGCGTCACCAAACTTTCTACTCGCGAGTTCATAGTTCTTTGAGAATGCGGTTTTAAAGGCATTTAGATCATCTTCAAATGTGGTGATATCAATATTCTGTCTACGCATCAAAGCGGCTTCTTGTTTGTATTTAAGGGCATTTAAGGCAGCGTTTCTTAATAACGTGATGATTGGGATAAAGAACTGTGGTCTAATGACATACATCTTTGGATATAAATGCGACATATCGACAATCCCGTTGTTATAAAGTTCGTTATCGCTTTCTAATAAGGATACCAATACCGCGTATTCACATTTCTTTTCATTTCGGTCTTTATCGAGTTCTTTTAAGAAATGTTCATTCTTCTTTTTTGTGGCTGTTTCATCTTGTTCATTTTTCATTTCAAACATGATTGAGATGATTTCAGTGCCTTGATCATCAAATTCTTTGTATATATAGTCCCCTTTAGAACCGGTTTGGGCATCGTTATCTTTACCGAAGGTCGCTTTAGGAAAAGCGAGTGAACGGAGTCTGTTAAATTCGTATTCGCAGTGCTGTTCGAGGGTTTCACCCACCATCTTGGTGGTTAGTTTCGTCTTTAAATCTTTGTAATAAGCAACCATGTCATCTTTTTGTTTAAGTTGTTCATCATAGCGTTGTTTTAATGAGGCTTTTTCAAGTTCAGCCTGTTTCTTTTCTAATTCAATCTTGTTGGCGAGTTCTTGAAGTTCTTGTTCCTTTTTAGATAAGACTTGTTGGGTTTCTAGTTGTTTATCTTTAAGGGAGGATTCTAACTTCGCTTGGAGTTGTTGAACCAAGAGTTCTTGTTTTTTGAGTTGGTCCTTGAGTCTTTCTTCCGCACTTAAAACAGCGAGGGTTTTCGCTTGTTCGGATGCGCTCATTTTATCTTTAAGCGATTGTAGTTCAGCTTCTTTTTGTGAGAGTTTTTGAATATAAGTGGATTCCACTTTGGTTTTTTCAATGACAATGTCTTTTTGATTTTGAAGTCTAAGTTGTTCTAGTCGTTCATGGACTTGTGACTCAAATTCTTTGTTTCTAATTTGACTTACAATGTCTAAATAACTCGCTTCATCAATTGTAAACTCTTTGCCACAGTGTGGACATTTGATTTGATTCATAGTAGCCTCCTGGAATAGATGATATACTTTATTATACGCCTAAATTACGGTTTTTAATCCGGGAATCGTTCAAAACCAGGTGCATTCATAAAGAATAAAGGACTAAGCAAAGCTTAGCCCCTTAACAGTGAGTCAAACAGATTCCCCGTAAC
>CAZXLG010000100.1:0-4883 GCA_964641335.1 uncultured Paracholeplasma sp. | reverse complement strand
GGTGATATCACCAATCGCGTATACGTTTGGTACATTTGTTTGAAGGTATTCATTCACCAGTACACCTTGTTTTGAGGTTTGGATATTTAAGGCTTTAAATGATTCAAGATTAGGTTTCATACCAACAGATAGTAATACAATCTCACTTTCAAGCGTAAATGTACTACCAGCCTGTTCATAAGAAACGGTATTTGACCCAATATGAGTCACCGTCGCTTTGGTGATGATGTCAATCTTTTCCTTTTTTAATAGCCGTATATAGGTCGACCGAATCTCATCATCAACAGAGGTTAGAATTTGATCTAACCGTTCAACGACCGTTACTTTAGACCCGAAACTGGCGTAGAGGGTTGCGAATTCAAGTCCAATCACACCGCCCCCAATGACAATCAATGATTTAGGGACACTTGGGTAGTTGAGTAATCCGCCATAGGTATATACATAGTGGTTATCCATCGCTTCTTTGAGTCCAGGAATCGGAGGAATGACAGGAGAAGCACCGGTTGCTAGAATCAAATGTTTGGTTTTGTACTTAATATCTCCGACTTGAACTGTTGAGGCATCTAATACCTCACCATACCCTTCAATGACGGTCACATTATTCTTTTTAAGTAAACCTTTAACACCATCGGTTAAGGTTTTGATGACTTTAGACTTACGATTTTGAATATCGGTCCAATCAAACCCAATCGCATCAAGAGAGACATGAATACCATAATTCGAAGCGTGTTTGATTAATCGATATACTTTCGCACTTTTTAATAAGGTTTTGGTTGGGATACAACCCTCATTCAAACAAACCCCACCGAGTGCTTTACGTTCAATCAATCCCACTGTATATCCGAGTTGTGCCCCTTTAATAGCAGCGACATAACCGCCGGGTCCGCCGCCTAAAATTAAAATATCAAAAGTCATTTGGATAACAACATGAATACGGGATTGCTTAAGTAAGACTTAAATTTCATAGCGAAACGTCCGGCGTCTGCTCCGTCTATAATTCGATGGTCTACGGCAAATGAGATGGGCATCACTTGGGCAATCACGATTTCATTGTTCTTCACGATTGGTTTTGGTGCAATTTTACCAATCCCCATAATAGCCACTTCAGGATACTTAATGATGGGTGCCCCGAAAGTCGCGTCAAATGCCCCATAATTGGTGACTGTAAAGGTCCCATTTTGAATATCTTTGAGTTGTAGGGTCTTGTTGATGGCTTTGGTTTGTAAGTCTTTGAGTTCTTTTGCAAGTTCAAAAATCGAGAGTTGATCGGCATGCTTGATATTAGGCACAATCAAACCATCTGGTGTATCGGTTGCGAAACCGATATGGATGAAATCTTTATAGATGATTTCCCCTTTTTCATGGTCAAATGACGCATTGAATATTGGGAATTCTTTGAGTGTTTTGGTTAAGGCTTTGATGATGAAAGGCATATAGGTTAGATGAACTCCAGCTTCTAAAGCAGAAGCTTTTTGTTCAGTTCTCAATTTCACAAGTTCGGTCACATCGAGTTCATCCATCAAAATGGTATGAGGAATGATTTGTTTTGAAAGGGTCATCGCGTTTACGATGGCTTTTCGTATGGTCGTGATTGGTACACGACGAGTGCCTTCAGAAAAATTCATCGAAACTTTAGGTAATTCAGGTTTGAGTGGTGCTTTTGGTACATTCATCGCTTGTTCTACATCGGTTTTTAATACTCGACCGTAATCACCTGACCCTTTTAACAAAGTGATATCTATGTTATGGTCTTTGGCTAATTGTCTCGCTAGTGGAGAAGCTAATACTTTTTTATTGCTTGCTTGTTCAAGTGAGACATCTTGACTTGGTGCGATGATTTCAGAGGAAACTTCGAGTTGTCCAACGACACCTGTACTATCCGCTTCATCTACCGCGACCATTTTTTTAGTTTCAACCGGTTTAGAAGCAGTACTGTCTTCAATGAGGACGAGGGTGTCACCGACATGGATGGTTTCACCCACTTGAACGCCTTGTTTGGTTAAAACACCTGACACTGGGCTAGGAATTTCGGCGTTAACTTTATCGGTTTCAACCAAACAAAGTGTTTCACCTTCTTTAACTTTTTCTCCCTCTTGATAAAACCATTTTAGTAAACGGCCTTCATGGATGCCTTCACCAATATCTGGAAATTTGAAATTATACATAGTGACCTCCTACGCTTTCACAGCGTGAAGCGATTTGATTTCATCTGCGATTTGATTTGGATGGATCATAAAGTGATGTTCACCACGTGGGAGTGGTACGGTCACATCAGGCGCTGTGAGTCTTCTTGGGGCAGCTTCTAAATGGTAGAAGGCCTTTTCAGTGATGCTTTGAATGATTTCAGCGGCTGGGCCAAACGATTTGACTGCTTCATGAACGACCAATAATTTGCCCGTTTTCTTCACGGAATTAACCAAAGTTTCGACGTCAAAAGGCGCGATGGTTCTTAAGTCGATGAGTTCAACAGAAATACCCGTATCCTTAATCAATTGTAAAGCAGATTCGACTTCACGAACCATGGCACCCCAGGCTATGACAGTAACATCAGACCCAGGCGTAACGATTCTGGCTTTTCCGATAGGTACGACATAATCGGTATCCGGAACTTCTTGTTTAAATGCACGATAAATGCGTTTCGGTTCCATAAAAATGACCGGGTCTGGGTCACGCATCGCACTTCGTAATAAACCCAAGGCGTCATAAGGGGTCGATGGAATGACTAGCTTTAGTCCAGGGATATGAGAGAATAAGGTTTCTAAACTTTCAGAATGGTGTTCTAGGGCTTTGACACCACCCCCATAAGGCATACGAATGACTAAAGGTAGATGATATTTACTTCTAGAACGGTTACGGTATCTCGCCACATGGGTCGCGATTTGGTTAAACCCTGGGAACATAAATCCAGAAAACTGGAGTTCAACCACGGGTTTTAGTCCATTGATGGACATCCCAACAGCAGAACCAATGATGGCTGCTTCAGAGATTGGGGTATCAAAGACACGGTCAACACCATAGAGGGCTTGTAAACCTGCGGTCGCTCTAAATACGCCCCCTTCAAATCCAGCATCTTCACCATAAACCACAATAGAAGGGTCTTTTTGCATTTCAGTTTCTAAGGCATTGTTCACAGCCTCTAATAAATTGAGTAGTGGCATCTATTTTACCTCCGCTTGCGATCGTGATTTTAATTCGTCATATTGTTCTTTGAGTTGTGGTGTGAGTTTTTCATACGTATGATTGAAAATATCTTCAAGTGGAACCAGTCCACTATTTTCAACCGCTTTAAAGGTATCTAAAACCAGTTGGTTATAAGTTTCATTAAGAGATTCATCCATTTGAGGTGTTATGATGCCTTTATTCAATAAATAGTTTTTAAAACGTTTAAGCGGGTCTTTGTGAGACCAAGCTTCAACCTCTTCATCGGAACGGTAAATCTTTGGATTATCAGAAGTTGTGTGGGCACCCATACGGTAAGTGACGGCTTCAATAAGCACAGGACCTTTACCAGCTTTAGCAAGTTTGATGGCTTCTTGGGTAGCAACATACATCGCCAACACGTCATTACCATCGACTTGAATCCCTGGGATACCATAGCCAATCGCTTTTTGTGCTAAGGTTTCCGCTTTGGTGGCTTTAGCTCTAGGGGTAGAAATCGCCCATTGGTTATTTTGGATGATGACAACCATCGGTACGCTATAAACCGCGCCAAAGTTTAAACCTTCATGAAATTCACCATGGGATGTTCCGCCATCACCAATATAGGCAATCGCGACTTCATCTTTCTTTTGAATCTTCGCTGCGTAGGCCAATCCTGCAGCATGTGAGATTTGTGAACCAATCGGAACGTTCACTGGCAATACTTTAACGCCATCATTAAAGTGGCTGCCCATCTCATTGCCGTACCAATACAAGAAGTATTGTTCAAGGGTCACCCCTTTATAAAGCATCGCGTTGAATTCTCTAAAAGCTAAGACCAACCAATCTTGGTCTGTGGTTGCGGCCATAGGACCGATTTGACAAGCTTCCTGACCAATATTTGGTGCGTAGGTGAGCAATCGACCTTGTCTTTGAAATTGAACGGCTTTGATATCAGCGATACGTCCTAAAGTCATGGTTTGATACATTTTCAAAAGGACATCTTTAGAGATGTTTGGTTCCTCTTTATGATTGACAACCACCCCTTCTTGATCTAATATTTGGAATATCTCTTTTTTGGGTTGATACGAATCAAATGTCATGGTGACCTCCTTGTTTGCAAGATTAGAGCTAAATGATAGCGGTTAATCTTTTCAGTTTCAGTATACCTTTTTAAGGTAGTTAGGCAAAATGATACGCATTATTCTATTTTGAAGTACAAAATGATACTCTGAAATTCAGTACTTTTCGAAATCCGATTTTCCTAGAATGAATCGATTAACAGCCTTGATTTTATTGATTCATACCCCCTCATTGAATGTTTATTAATACGTTATTTGAGCGACTAGAAATTGTTCTTTGTAATATTTGGTATAATATGAGTAACATCCAAAGAATAGTAGGTGATTCCATGAATGAACTCTTATTGGTCTTATTAGTCATGGTTGGATTCATGTCATTTATACCGGTTGTAAATCTGTTTAAGAGTAGTAGAGAAGAAAAATATCGTTGTTTAAAACTACTGATGTTATCGACATTCATCTGGACCATCTTTATCTTTATTGAACGCATATCTACAGTCGATTTCATTGTGTATCATGCCCATTTGATGGGCTATCCAATGAAATTCATCGTGATGATTTTCTCACACTGTACCATATATGATTATTTATACGAAAAATTAACTAAAAGGGTATTTGGTATATTAATGGTGCTTGCAGCTTTTGAGATTGGACTTGCACTAA
>CAZXLG010000099.1:0-4965 GCA_964641335.1 uncultured Paracholeplasma sp. | reverse complement strand
AGACTTTGGTAACAAAGTCTTTTTTTATTGATAAAATGGCCGTTTTTCGATATAATTAAGGAAAGTAGGTGAGGCCATGAGAAGGATTATTGCACTGCTATTATCCATCGCAGGATTGATTACAGCAGGCATCATTGCTTATCAGCACGGCGCATTCAACAATATGGACTTCGTTCTTTACTATGCCATCATCATGGCATTTTTTGGCGCGATTGTCATATCGATTGAATTCATTTTAAACCACAACCGTAAGCAAAAAATCAAATCGCTCAATGCTCGATTAACCGCGTGGTCAAGTTTGTCTTATCACGTCAAACAAATTGGGGATGAAGCGTTTAATGAATTACCCATAGGGATTTTTCTATACGATAACGACAACCTAAGTGTGAAATGGAGTAACCCATTTGCCAATAAGATTTTTGGATTCGATATTGAAAATGCTTTGGTTGGGCAACTTCATGAAAATTTAGGTTCGATGATTAAAGAACAAGAACCAGTGTCGACATTCGCAATCGGCGATAAGAAGTATGACGCCATCAGCAGCAAAACTAACCAAGCCGTCTATTTATTTGATGTGACTTCTCGTGAGGACATCAAGGACAAATACCTAAAACGATCAACTGCTTTTGGGGTTATTTACTTAGACAACGTCGAAGAAGCTTTATCTGGATTTGATATTTATGAAAAATCCAACATCCGTGGTGAATATCTTGGTATCATCACCGACTGGATTCAAGAACATAAAGGCTATATCAAGTTATACACAGAAGACCGTATGACGATTGCGATGCATTACGAGGAACTTCAAAAAGTGATTGCGAATAAGTTTGAGATTCTTAACCGCATTCGTGAGGTGTCAGCGAAACACCGAATTCGTATATCTGCTTCCATCGGTATTGCTTGTTGGGAAGTTTCGTTCGAAGAACTAGGAACACTCGCACAAAACGCCATTGAACTTGCTGAAAAACGCGGGGGAGACCAAGCAGTAGTCAATATTCAAAACGAAAAAATTGCCTACTTTGGTGGTAAATCCAACGCCTCTGAAAAGAGTTCAAGAGTTCATGTTCGTATCCAATCTCAAAACTTCAGAGAGCTCATTGAAGCAGCATCTAACGTCGTCATCATGGGACACAAGTTTGCTGATATCGATGCCCTTGGAGCGATGATTGGGGTCTACCGTATGGTTACGGCTTCAAAAATAGAAGTCAAAATCGTCTTTGATATTCCAGAAGTTGATAACACGGTTAAAAAGATTGTACCCTATTTGAAAAACGAAGCACCACATCTCTATGCTCAACTAGATGAATCAAAAAACATCCTTAAAATGATGAATAACGATACATTATTGGTTATTGTGGATACACAATCTCCGAATATCGTTGCGAATCAAGAGGTATATAAACAAGCGAAGAAGATAGCTTGTATTGACCACCATCGTCATGGTGAAAACACCTTTGAAACGATTTTTATGTATGTCGAACCGTACGCGTCATCCTCGGTTGAACTGGTTGCTGAAATGATGGAATTCTATCAAAAAGACATCGACTTGTTACCGATTGAAGCGACTGTTATGTATGGAGGAATTATCGTTGATACGAATGAGTTCTCCTACAGAACAGGAACAAGAACCTTTGGTGCGGCAGCGTATCTGAAGGAACATGAAGCTTCCTCTGTACGTGTGAAAGAATGGTTGAGACTCGACCTCGATCGCACACTTCTAATCAACGAACTCTTGAATAATGTTCAAGTAGTTACGAAAGGATTTGCTGTAGTCATCGATGAATCCGGAATCGTAAGAGACCGTGTCTTGCTTGCTCAAACATCACAAAAGATCCTCGAAATCGAAGGCGTTAAAGCAGGATTTACCATCGCCAAAGTCGATGATGAATCGATTGGTATCTCAGCACGTAGTTATGATGAAATCAACGTCCAAATCATCATGGAAGAATTGGGCGGTGGTGGACACTTAAACAGTGCTGCAACACAAATTAAGAATCAAACTATCCAAGAAGTATTTGAATCGCTTAAGACCTTGCTCTTAAGAGAACACGATGAAGGAGACGAAAGAATGAAAGTTATATTGACTGAAGATGTTAAAGGTAGAGGTAAGAAAGACGATGTGATCGACGTCGCGAATGGCTATGGTACCTTCTTACTATCTTCGAATAAGGCCATCATCGCTAGTGATGAAAACATCAAAGCGATCGAAAAAGAAAAACAATTAATTAAAGAACGCGAAGCTGAACATTTAGCGCTCATGAACAAATTAAAACAAGAAATTGAAGCGAAGTCCGTCAATATCTTCATCAATATTGGGAATGACGGTAAGTTATTTGGTAGTGTAACCACCAAACAAATCGTAGAAGCCTTCGAAGAACAAACCGGTATTAGACTGGATAAGAAAAAAGTCGAACTCACTTCTGAAATCAACTCCGTAGGTATTTACACTGCGACTGTATCTTTACATAAGGATGTTAAAGCGCAATTTGAAATTAACGTATTAGAGAAATAAGGTGAATTCATGAGTCGTATCATGCCATTTAGCCTTGAGGCAGAACAATCTGTCTTAGGGTCGGTATTCCTAAATCCTGCCGTGATAGTTGGATTAATGGACAAATTGAATGACGAAGATTTTTATGATCGCAGAAATCAAAAAATCTTTTTTGCCTTAAGAAATCTCTACAATCGAGGAGATAAACTCGATTATACAACGGCTTCGACTGAACTCGCTCAAATGGGCGCGATGAAAGAAGTAGGCGTATCCTATTTATCTGAAATTACTGACTTAGTACCAACCACAGCGAACTTAGATGCCTACGTTGATATCGTTAAGGATTATGCTTTAAAACGCGCTGTTATCGACGCAGCTTCTCGTATTATGGAAGATGGGTTCAATGACAATATTAAAGCCACCGAATTCATCGATGATGCAGAAAAGAAAATCTTTGAACTCGTTAGACGTAGAAAAGCAAGCGAATTCGTCCGTATCGATCAAGTAGCCCATGAAGTTAAAGAAAAAGCTGAAAGTCGCCGTAATAAAGGGGCACTTACAGGGCTATCTACAGGGTTTACCATGTTCGACCAAATCACCTCAGGGTTACAACCTGAAGAACTCATCATCCTCGCTGCTCGCCCATCAATGGGTAAGAGTGCGTTCGCGATGAATATCGCTTTAAACGTCGCTAAACACAATCAAAATGGCGGTGCTTCGGTTGCGGTCTTCTCCTTAGAAATGAGTAATGAACAACTCGTCGGACGTATGTTAGCCAGTGAATCTCGCGTCGAAAATAGACGCATTAAAACAGGCGAATTAACACCTAAAGAATGGCAATTTGTTGATACAGCGGTAGAATCCTTGGGACGTCTTAACGTCTTCTTTGATGACTCCTCTGCTATTTCGGTTCAAGATATTCGTTCTAAGTGCCGTAAATTACGCCAAGAAGGTAAACTCGATTTTGTCGTCATTGACTACCTGCAATTAATCAAAGGTGATGAATCCAAAGGTGGGTCATCTAACGTCAACCGCCAAGAAGAAGTTGCGAAGATTTCGAGACAATTAAAAACCATGGCGAGAGAATTAAAAATACCTGTCATGGCTCTGTCTCAGTTATCTCGTGGGGTTGAAAAACGTGACGATAAACGACCTGTCCTTGCCGATTTAAGAGAATCTGGTTCGATTGAACAAGACGCCGATATTGTCTTATTCTTATATCGCGATGAATACTATTCTCATGGTCAAGTAGATAACGGCGAAACTGAATTACAATTTGCGAAAAACCGTCAAGGTTCAGTTGGTAACGTCTTACTCTATAAATTTGAAAAAGAATACTCAAGATTCTTACAGATCACGCAACGTGATGATGAACCTCGAAACTAAAAAAATAATGCATGGCCTCTCAAAGCCATGCATTTTCTTTCAATTAGTCTTTGTCTTCCTCTGCATCGACAACTTTACCAAATCTAAAACTGTTTGTTTTAAAGGTGACATACGCATTTTTTTGTGGGAAGAATAAGGTATTAACGATTGGAATTAGTAAGAACATAATCCATGTTGGATGCCAAGTATCATAGATTAAACCAAGAGAAATGTAAGCGGCTGTGACAACGATACCTACCATTTTTCTTGCATCAATTTTGCGTTCTACAATGATATTTGTGAGTGGAATTAAGAAGAATACCAACCATCCAGGATGCCAAAAATCAAAGCCAAATCCAAGCCATAAAAACAACATCAAAGCGATAAAAGGCATGATCTCAGATAGTCGTTTCAACACATTGCCTGTTAATAATATCCAGGATAATGGAATGAGTAAAAAGAAAGTAACACCCAATTCAATTTTATCAAAATATAACCAGGCTACTAAAAATAATAACAAGCTGATTAAAGGCATCGCTGCTAATAAACGTTTACGCATAAAAATCACTCCTTAATCGAATTATAGCACTTTATGCTTAAAATAAAAACCGCTAAGTAGCGGTTATTTTAGCAATTCTGATAACATCCAAATATGCTTTTGAAGGGATGCACGTGTCGTTGTGAGTAAATCTACGGTTACATCGTCTTCGAGTTCTTCAGCAAATTTGATGCCTTCTTTTAATTCACCATCAACTTGTTTGAAGTCATTGATCACGCTCTTAATCATTTCTTCTTTGGTTTCTAAACCAGAAGCTTCTTTTAGGCTTGTAAGTTCAAGATTGCCCTTAAGGGTTGCGACAGGTTTACCGCCAATCATTAAAATACGTTCAGCTAAAGTGTCATAAACTTCTGTGACTTCATCGTATAATTCTTCAAATTTTGCATGTAATTGGAAGAATAACGGGCCCTTAACGTACCAGTGGAAGTTGTGTAATTTCGTGTATAACACGGCGAAATTAGCGACTTCTTTGTTCAACAATTGTTCTAATTTATTCATTATATGTCCTCCTTAAGACTCTACTATTATTATAGCATAAATTTTTGTGATG
>CAZXLG010000098.1:0-5180 GCA_964641335.1 uncultured Paracholeplasma sp. | reverse complement strand
GATCCATAATTGGTTAATTGTCTGCCATCCCACTGGTATGACTTATTGAGATAAGATGTTCTTGAATCTACTAGATTAATGATGTTACCACTATTGTCATAAGTCATGGTTTCATAGTAGTTTAAGGTACCATTGGTATAATACTCAACTCTAGTAAGTTGGTCTTTCCAAGTGTTTTGGTAATACATCTTCTTTTCACTTAATGGCGTACCCGATATGGTATTACGATTAAATGTTTTAATCGAGGTGATATTGTTTTGTGAATCATAGCTATAAACCAATGTTTTTGATTGTCCAACGATACTTATATCTTCTCTTATCAGTTGGTTGAATCCATCATAATAGTAGTCATACTGCTCAGATTGTTCATCAGGTAGTAAAATTAATATCCTTGTGACATTATGGTTAGCGTCATATGTATATTGATGGGTATAAAGCGTATCATTCCCTTTTTGATAAGTTATTTGATAAATACGGTTTGTCGCGTTACCCATGGATGAATTAACTTTACTATCGTCATAACCGAATATCTTCCTAATAACAATACTTCCAATCGATAGTTCAATATTATTTAATCGTTTTAACGAATCTGTATCATAGTTGAAATCGTTTTTAATTAACGTACCACTTACATAGTACTGTGTGTAATCATATTGCCCTGTGGTTGAGTTGTAGTTGAACTTAACCTCTCTAGTCAAACCAGATATTTCATACTTATAGGTTTTTATGTTACCACTAGAATCGTAGTCAAAAGTAATCTGATTGCTATTCTTATCCGTAATGTATTCAAGTCTACCAGCTAAATCATATGAGTAAAAATAAATATTATTGTTATGTATGTCTTTGTAGATAGATAGTTTTCCCATTGAATCATATTCGTATTCATATCGAGTAGTACCATTAAACTTGACAGTTTTTATTTGCTTTTCATCTGTATAAGTAAACTCGACATAATCGGAATTTCCATAGGTTTGCTTTTTAAGTAAATCTGTATAATAAACATTAGTCGAATCCTTCCAATACTCATATGACATAACATTTACATCGGCGATTTTTACACCTGTGATTTGGTTTAATGGGTTATAAGTGAATTCATAAGCATAACCATCTCTTAAAATCTTCCATAGTCTTCCAAGTGAATCATATTGATACTCACCTTCTAAGAAGTCTGTTAATGAACTATTATCAATAACCACCCGTATGAGATTACCATTTGCATCATACTCAAATGATTGAATGTTTCCAATCGCGTCAATAATTTCTGTGATTGTTCCAATCTTTTTATCCACATTCCAAGTGGTCGTATTTCCAAACTCATCTGTTACAGTATTAATATACTGATAGTCTGCCGTATACGTCGTTGATGATTTAAACCATTTAGTTGGAGAACTTTGAGAAGCATCATAGCCAACATACGTTTCTACTAACTGTTTTGTTGTTGAATTGTAAACGATTGTTGTTCGAATATTATTCTGTGACAATACTTCTTCAACTTGATAGGCGGCATTTCGTTCAATTAATGTTGTTTTATTATCTTCAGTGATAGATACAATGTTTCCATTAGTATCATACCCATATTCTGTTATTGACCCATCTGGTGATGTAATTTTTTCAAGATTCCCAGTACTTTCATCATACATGTATTTAGTACTAATATCATCTTGATATAATTGAATATTATCAAAATAAGCTGTGCCTTCACCGTTATATCGTACATAAACTTTTACACTATAAACGGTCTTTGCTAAACTCAGTGTATACATTTGATATTGCCAATCTTCAACGCTTGCGTTAAATGGATAATAAAACGACTCATATACATGAGGACCTGGTACGTCTGCAGCCATTTCAACTTCTATAACGATACCAAAAAAACGAGTATCTCTTTGGAGCAATTGATTAACTAGGTATCCTTTGTTCGGCACAGCATCTGCTTTTGCCCAACCACCAACCACTAAGGTTAAACCTTGATAGCCATTGACATATGATAACTGTTGATATAACTGGTTATTTACACCAGCATCACCTTCAATTTTTAAGGCTCTATTTCCAAGTGTTTCTTTTAAGGTAGCTGTTTCATTGATGTTGACTACGGTTGCACCTGACACAGTCCATCCACTTATCCCGTTTTCAAATGAACTGTTGTTAACTGCATTATATCTGGTATCAACAAAACCTTTACTAATTTGAATATTATCAAAATATGCACTAGAACTATTACTCTCATTGACGAGTTTAACACTAACGTAAGTAGGCGTATTAATAGTAAAATTGAGTTCATACTTAGACCAATCATTTTTTTGATAAACTTTTATTATAGGATCCTTACTGGATGCATTTTCAATGTCAATATATGCACCAGGTGCAGCACCGTTATTCTTAATCCATCCCTCAATTTTATAATTACCTTGCGTGAAATATAATTGCTGATAGGCGTATACAGTTGAACTGACACGCGTTATTTTTAGTGATGTTTCTCCTAAAAGTGAGGTCTCATCTGTGAAACTAATACTGCCTGTCCCTTGATATAAAGACCATCCATATGTACTTTCTTCGAAACCATGATTCATAATAGGGTTTCGAATCTGTTTCATTAAATCTGAACTTTCAACCAATCGATGATTATTATAGTAATTAGGTAACACATTTGATAAATCATAACCTGAAACGTAGCTTCCTGGGTTGTAATCAAAACTAAACAGCCCGCTGTATCTATAATAGGCGGTATTACCATAATCATCCATGATGTTTATGGTATGACCATAGTGATCAAAAACATAAGTTACCTTTCGGTTTTCATAGTTTGTATAAACCGTTTTGGATGGTAAATACGAAATTGACGTATTACCGACAGGCAATCCACTATTGGATGATGAAAAATTAATGACGCGATTTAGGGTGTCATAACTATACACAACCTTGAATACATCCTTGTCATTATATGCTTCTATTAATCTATTATTTGAATCAAATCTATATTGAAGACGATTATTAATATCTGTCGTCCAGTCGGCATTTTGCTCATTACCATATCGAAAATCATAATCAATATAGTATAAATTGCCATTTGAATCATAAATATGATCACGTCTCTCAACATCGTAATACGTATTGTTATCTTGTTTTAAGGTAAGTTTAGTTTGTCTCAATCGGTTTGATATATATGAAAACGAGATTCTATTGTCAACTTCATCTTTTACATAGTTAATCCTTAATGATGTTGAATCTACATAATATACCCATAATGAATGATTTGTTTTCGAATTTTTTATGGTTGTTAATCTACCTAAACTATCAAATTCATAAACAAGTCCAGCGACTGTTTTTACATTGAAAGTCAATAATTGTCCGTTAGCCATCACATTATTGAATTTCATTCTAGAGCCATCTTCTGATACTGCAGTACAAAATGTAATCCCAAAGTCCCACGTGCAACTATAATCTCCGAAATATACTTTGCTGCCATCTGGTTTATGCATGTAGTAAAGTCCAACTGAACTATCATAAATCATTTGTATAGAATAATTTGTTCTCCAGCCTTTACCATATCCAATATCAACGTTTCTCGTATAACTATTATGAAAAAACGATAAAACCAAAGACATAAATTCATTTTCTAGTTTATAATCATCTCTTACGAAGGTTAAATTACCTGAATAATCGCTAATATAACCTGTTCCATTCATACCAACATTCTGAGAAGTATAAGTCCAATAATCTTTTAAGCCTGAAGGGTCTTCATATCCAATTTTAATAGCAGGTCTCATTGAGACATTACTAGCTTCGTTTTGATACACTGTATTAACTGACCCAAAATCATCATCTTGACTTATTGTAAAACCTGGGACAGCACTAATTCCTTGTGCTTGCCATTCTTTGACAGATTCAGTAATATCAAACACAAATGGATTCACTGGATTGATGATGTGATAATCTACTACTGAAGTATCATAATTTTGTGCAGAATGCCAGCCATTCCATGTGACAGTATTACTGTTAAAATAACTAGTATTCTTATAAATATTTATTTGAGCATTATTCGCCACTTCGTATGGAACAAATGATAAATGAGCATAGGTAATTACTTGTGTCATAGCGTTACTAGGAATCGTGAAGCTAATTAGACCTTTGAATTTAGCACTAACTGAGTTATTGCTCAGTTTCATATAAATCGAACTACCATAATTCGTATAAGGGTTCTGTTCAGATATATATGTGTCAAATATTGAAAAGGAACTTTGACTGCTTGATAACGATGGATCTATTTTGACTGGATAAGTTGCACCACTCAACCAATCAAGATTTGGTAACACCGTTACTAAGTAGGTATCTTTCTTTGTCTCAATGATTTCTATGTCAACATCATTCGACACTTCATTGTTAGAATCAAACATAAACAAGTCTTCAAATTCAAAGACTTTTTCACCATTAAGATCAACAAAAAATATCCCATCACTGAGTTTCACAAGTTTCAAGTTTTTCAGTGAATACTCAAATGAAATACTGAAGTTATCAATAAACTCATTGAGTATAATGTACTCTTTGACATCCGACCCTTGTAGGATGTACTCTAAATCTACATTAGGTCTAATATTCGAATAAAACACAGACTGATCTATCGAGTTCAGTTCATTCTTCACATTTTGTTTTTGATTGTTCGTAACATATTCTGCACTTGATTTATCGATATCAATAACACGCCAATCGATTGAATAATCTTTAGTCTTGATTTTAATCGACTTATTGTCACTTAAATGCTTAGGAAAGAATGTTTTAAAGGCGTTTTGCTTATTTTCAAGATTATTACCATCATCAATGAAACGATTATCAATATCGTGCCATGTTCCATTTTCATAATAATGTACTTCGTTATCGTATAAAGAGACTTCATAGGTGCCATCTAGTTTTCTGAAGTGCTTTTCATTGGCTGTGCGTTTAGATACATCTTCTTCGACTATAGGTACTAAGGATATGTCAACATCACTACTTTGATAGTAGTCTTTTTCAACTGTTTCAGGTTTAGTTTCTATCTCTTGGGCAGCATAAAACTTTTGGTTAGGAAATATACTGAATAAAATTCCGGTTAAAGCTAGAATAACGAAAAAGCGTTGTGTCGTTTTATAGAACTTATAAACCATCAAAATCTGTTTTTCACTTAGTTTCCTACGTAATCTCATAAT
>CAZXLG010000097.1:0-5183 GCA_964641335.1 uncultured Paracholeplasma sp. | reverse complement strand
TGGTATACTATAGATAGACATTTATGCCGATTTGAAGCCTAATTAATTATGTTTTATACGCATGCAAAAAGCCGTATAAAGATGTTTCTAAAATGAGTTGTGAGGTTCTATTATGCTCGATTATAAAGACAACTACATACTCAAGCAATTGGTGGACTCAGACACCATTTTTACGATTGCTGATATCCAAAAGAAGCTAGGCATGTCACAACGTAGTATTTATTATTCACTTGAAAGAATCAATGACTATCTTAGCCGATTGAATTTACCAATGATCCTCAATAAAAGAGGGGTAGGATTATTAATCCATGAGAAAGTTATCGAATATGTCAATAAAAGTAACAAAAGTATTAAGAGTGATTATGTATGCACCAACCAAGAACGTAATCACCTTCAAGTACTCGATATCTTATTAACCAAAACATACATCAACATATCGACATTGATGGATGACCACGCTGTCAGTAGAAGCACCATCATCAAAGATTTAAGAGAAATCAGAAATATCGTTGCTCAGTTTAATTTGGTTTTGGAATTTAATATTGAGCGTGGCTATGAAATCCAAGGATCTGAAATTCAAAAACGCAGTTTAATTCTTATGATTTGCTCCGATTATGGGTATTTAATCGATATGAAATCGATGGTTTATTATGACGAATTGATTGTGAATAAAATGATGGAGATCTTCACTGAAATCGAAGAAAAGTTGAATGTGATCTATGTTAGAAGCACATTACATCAATTAGCCGTATTGTTGGCAGTTATCATAAAGAATAACCGCCCACAAGTCGATTTTGAACCCGATGATAAGGTATCATTTTTGAATACCAATGAGTATAAAGTGGTATCAAAGGTTTTTAATGGTGTCATCAATCCCGATGAATATGTGTATTTAGTTTTACATCTACTCGCATTAAGAGTTCAATATAGTGGAAACTCCCCTGTAACCAAAGAGGATAAGTACATCGTTGAATTGGTCAATTTTATGATTAACGAATTCTATAATTTGACCCTCATCAACTTTAAGAATAAAGAAGAACTCACGAATAACTTATATTTTCATATGAAACCAGCGTTATTTAGATTTAAATATGGTATCAATTATCGAAATGAACTTAAAAATCAAATCATCAATGAATTCACTCAGGTGTTTCGAATCTCAAAAATTATTTGTAAAAAGCTAGAAAAAATCATTGATTACATCATCAGTGAAGATGAAATTGCTTATATCGCAATCCATTTCGGCGCTTTGATTGAAAAAGAACAACAAATGATTGCCCATCCGAAAATATTACTCGTTTGTTTAAATGGGAAGGCACTGGTTCGAAATTTAAGACGCGAAGTCGAAAGTTTTACAAAAGACGTTGTTATTATCGATGCATTTCGTATGCAAGATGTCATCAGTCTAAAAGATAAAGTTGATTATATTATTACAACAGAACCCTTAAAAGATATTGTTACTAAGGCGAAAACCATGGTAATCAATCCCATCTTAAATGATAGAGACCGATATAACATCATCAACTTTTTAGGATTATCAAATGTATCGATTTATAATTTAGATGTTGTTGAGGCTATCATGAAGGATTTAGAAGAGTATATTGATGAATCCAAGTATGGAGAAGTTAGAGATCTGATAAAAAGTCATTTAAAAAAGTAATCACCTTGTTTGTGGCGTCATCATCATTTACAATCATCATCATCATTGATGAGTTCTTAACCACCAAAGCGAAGAAACAAACCTTAGAAAATAACATCATTAAAGACCCACTCACCCAGGTCTACAATCGACTATATTTAGACCAATTAATACGAGGGGAAATTTGTATTACAAAAACTACCCAAAAATCATATATTATCTTCTTTGACATCAATCAATTCAAGCGATTCAATGATGAACACGGCCATCTGGTTGGAGATCAAATCTTGATTCAATCGGCTGCGAAATGCGAAGCTCTTATTGGTAATCAAGGAACAATCATAAGGTATGGTGGGGACGAATTCCTAATTATATTACATATTCAAGACTCTACAACGATTAAAACTTGGATTGAGAAACTCAAGGAAGTAATTCATGAGCCAATTACTTATGAAGGTAAAACTTATCAAGTCTCTGGGTCTTTCGGATATATCTTATATGATTTATCAAAAGAAAATCTTGAGAAATCTATACGTTTGAGCGATGAGGATATGTATCTTAAGAAAACATCCAATGCTCGATAAGAAGCAGAAAAAAAGGTGTGACTCTTCAAATAATGTGTAATGTAAAGGCGGTAGATTATAATGCTTGAAAAACTATTTAAAGACAAAAAAGTATGTCTTCACAACATACCAACTTATTATCAAGAACAATTTCAATCCTTTTCTAACAAGAACGAGGGACCCTATGATGTTGTATTCGCTTTTGTACATTCTCTTGATGGAATGGCTGAAGAAATTAACAAAGCTACATATGAACTTAAAGATGAGGGCATTTTATATTTAGTCTACCCCAAACTAAAGAATTCACGCGCTATACCAGGAATCCATCGTGATCACATTTTGCCTTATTTGAAAGTGAACATGGATACCGGTTATGTAAAAGATACATTAATGAGATTCAATAAAATGGTTTCATTTGATGAGGATTATACCCTGCTTGCAGTAAAAAAAGATACCAAACAAAAAGCACGTTCAACAACCTCACAACGTGTTAACGATTATGAAATATTCGTCGATGAAATCAAAAAAATCTTGAAGAATGAATCCTGTTTAAATTTCTATCTGAAGCTAACCCCAGGTTATCAAAAAGGGTGGGCGAGATTCATTTTTTCGGCGAAGACTGAAGAGACAAAACAAAAACGGATTCTTGAAATGATTACACTCCTCCAAAAAGGGATTAAATCTAAAGATTTGGCGTAGTCATAACAATGATAATTACAACATCATTACGGAATACGCATTTCATTTAGACTAACAATCACTACATGATAGAATAGGTTGAATACAATAGAAAGGTATCTGTGATATGAAAAAAGTAATCAAGTTTAATTTTGAAGGAAAAGAAGGATTTCTAAGTTTAGTTGAAATTGATCAATACCCATACGCATTAGTCAAAAAGGATACACCAAAAGTGTCTGATATACTGGTTAACCACAAATTAGCCATCTCGTTTGAACTAAAGAAGGATGCGACATTCCAAGAAGTTGAAGCACATGTTTCTTTTGATCCAAAACTCATCGAGAGGGTATACCGTCAATTAGAAATCGAAAAGAATTTATATTTTAAGTCTTTAGATGAATCGTTGTGTGTAATACAACTGGTCATCCAGTGATGAATCACTTTCAATAAAATACTTAAATAATCAGTCAAAAACCCACTGAATCAGCTCGATTCAAGTGGGTTTTATTCTCCTAATAGACTATTTAAAATTTTTCTACTTGATATAGGAACTTATCGCGTCCCGAATATTTCGCTTCATACATCAAAGAATCGGCTTTGCGTGCTAAATCATCAGAAATTGTTGCTCTCATGACACCCATCGAAAGGGTCAAGCGAATATCTGTATCCTCAATTTTAATTAATCGAGTACGTTCGATAATCTGATTTGCGATGGTTTTCACTTGATCTTCCGTAGCAATCAATAATCCGATAAATTCATCACCACCGAGGCGATAGAAGGTTATGTCATTCGTTTCAAATGTTTTGAGCAGCTTGGCAAATTTAACCAAACAAACATTCCCAATTGAATGTCCATAATGATCGTTGATTGGCTTGAAATAGTCTAAATCCATAAACATGACATGGAAATTAGGCATCTGATATTTTAAACCATAATGGTAATCGAATGTATATTTATTAAATACTTGAGTGAGTGAATCGGTATGTGTCTTGAAGAAGGTTTCTTCTTCCTGAGTATGCAAAACAGTGACATCCGTGACTGTGAAAATACTGATGGTTGGTACTTTTGTAGAAGGCATGATATTGAATCGAATCCATTTTCTCACACCGTTACGTAGAATTGGAAAACTGACATCTTTCGCAATACTAAAATTGAGAAGTTGACTACAAACATATTGGAAATAAGCTTCCTTTCCAGAGACATAGCCGTAGCTATTGTTATAATCAAAAAATGAGAGAATGGAATTTAGTTTAATCGAAGGTTGATCATCAAATCCAATGATATTTAAATTTCCGGAAACAACTTCAAGTAGGACATCATTGGGATTACTACAGTCACCAAACAGGATAACACGTTCATGGCGAGCTAGAAGGATATCTTTAACGACATCCAAATTATAATCTTTACGTAATCTATGCGCAGCCTGTTTATAATACTTGTCCTTCATAGAACACACCTCGACAATCTCGATAAATACTTTTAGAAAGAAAAAAATCAAAACTTTCGCTGATTTCAGCACCCAGTTTAGGATATCGTTAGGCAACTGGCTATCTCAGAGAGACCCTATAGCTTTCCGTCACCGGATTGCTCCGGGTTTGGCTTGATCAAACACTATCTAAGTAAGTACGAAAACATCCGTAAATGTGTTTTGATTTTACACTTGAATTATATCAAACACCTAAGGTAAAGTAAAGCGTTGTCAAAAAACCAAAATGATGCATATATTTTTGATTTAAACATCATTGTTACGCTATAATGAAAGTGAAAGAAGGCTTTATGGTGAAAAAACTAGTTGTCCTTTTAGGTTTCTTAAGTGTCTTATTATTAACCGCTTGTGGTGAAGTTCAAAATGAATATTATGAAGTTCACGTGATGGTTGTGGGAGAATCTTTATTTTATTATGTTGATCCAAGCGATGGCAAAGACACATTTAGTGCAAATCAGTTTGCTTCAGGTGAAACCTTATTTGTTTATTTATATGAGGCTGAAGAAGGGGTCACTTTTAGTTACGAGCACTACTTTACGACCATTCAAGAAAGATTCGTCGAAGAGAATAAAGTCAATGGTAAACTGTATGTCCAAGTGAATTCAGAAATCGATAATCTGATTACCGAGTATTTCATCGGTAAGGAAACTTGGACAGCCCCTGAAGATCAAGAGTAAAAAACGAATTCTCATCAAAGGATTCGTTTGTTTTTCTTAGTATTTAACAACACAATCAAGAAGTCCCCTTCCTCTACAGGTGGCGGGATGAATTGATTCGTATATTGCTTTCTATTTATGTATACAAATACCCATAAAT
>CAZXLG010000096.1:0-5263 GCA_964641335.1 uncultured Paracholeplasma sp. | reverse complement strand
AGGAGAAGAATGATGGGAATCTTAGATAAATTTAGTTTAACAGGCAAGGTTGCGATTGTGACTGGCGCATCCACTGGGTTAGGCCAAGGCATGTGTTTAGGTCTAGCGGAAGCTGGTGCAAATGTGGTTGGGGTAGACTATGTGGATATGCCAGAAACCAAAACACAGGTTGAAGCTTTAGGGAAAAAATTTCACGGGATTAAAATGGACTTGATTCGAGCATCCCAAAAGGACTTAGTTGATTTGGTTGCTGAAGCAGTTAAAGTCATGGGTCATGTTGATATTTTAGTGAATAATGCAGGGATCATTAAACGCCAAGATGCTTTAGAATTTTCTGAACAAAATTGGGATGATGTTATGAATATCAACTCAAGAACTGTATTTTTCTTATCCCAAGCTGCAGCAAACCAATTCATCAAACAACAATCTGGGGGTAAGATTGTAAGTGTCGCTTCGATGTTATCCTACCAAGGTGGTATTCGTGTGCCTTCCTATACGGCATCCAAATCTGCAGTTAAAGGCATTACGATGGCAATGGCCAATGAATGGGCAAAATATAATATTAATGTCAATGCGATTGCGCCAGGATACATGGCTACAAACAATACAAAACAACTTAGAGATGATGAAACAAGAGCCGGTCAAATCTTGGAAAGAATTCCAGCAGGACGTTGGGGGTTACCAAGTGATATGATGGGTGCAATTGTGTTTTTAGCCTCAGAAGCCTCCTCTTACATCAATGGTTTTACACTCGCTGTTGATGGTGGATGGTTAGCAAGATAAAAAATAGGGACCTTAGGGTTCCTTTTTTCTTGAAATCTAAAGTAAAAAGTTCTATAATAACCTTGTACTTACGGGACCCTTCGTGGCCTAAAAAGGAGAAAATATGAGAGATAAAAAACTGTTTCAACTCACACTGACAGCTGTATTTGTGACGATTATTTTGACCATGTCATTATTACCACAAATCGGATTCATCACCGTGATGCCTGGGGTATCTGTTACCTTAGTTCACATCCCTGTGATTGTTGGTGTTTTTTTAGTGGATCGACGTAATGCGATCATTTTAGGATTCTTTATGGGGTTAGGTTCGATGATTGCTTCCTATATTTATGGTGCAACCGCATTTGACCTTGCCTTCCAATTACCATGGATTTCAATTTTGCCAAGAATGCTATTTGCGTGGGCAGCGTTTGAAGTCGTTCAATTGTTTAAACACATTGAATCCATTAAATTAGGTAAAATCATATTATTTGGGATTGTTTCACTGGTGACTGTATTCGCATTATATTATGGATCAAACGCGATTGTTAAAGCGAATGCATGGTCTACGTATAATACAAAACAAGCAGAAATGTATGCTTTAAGGGCTGAAGCGGATTCTATTGAAGATGAACAGCCTGTTGAAGCGTTAGCGAAACGCGCTGAAGCATTGGTGATTGAACTGTCCTTACCACAATTATCTGAGGATGCATCAAACAAAGAAGTTAAAATAAGTGGCATTGTAACCCCAATCGTCTTAGTCTTAACCGTTTTATTCTTAGTCGCATATTATTGGTTTATTGAAAAACACCAAGGTAGCTATGTCTTCATTCCATCGTCATTTATCCTCGCAACAGTCATTCATACTGTATTGGTTTTAGGGGTAGTTGCAATCTTTAAACCGGCCATTTTCAGCGCTGGGTTTACCGATGTCATTTCCATCATCTACGGTATCGCGATGACCAACGGACTCATGGAAGCATTGGCTGCTGTGTTGATTGGTACCCCAATTATTGTGGGTATTCTTAACTACACAAGAAAGGAATTATTATGATTGTACTGATTGATGTTGGGAACACAGAAGTTAAAATAGGGATCACTAAGGATTCGCAAATCGAACAAAAATTTAGAGTATCCACAGATCGTAATCTATCTGCAGATGCCTATTATTTACTCATCAGCCCATTTTTAACGGGTAAAATTGATAAAGTTGCGATTGCATCCGTTGTCCCTGCGGTAACGAAAGCCCTTAAAGAACTGTTTATCAAATACTATCAAGTTCAACCCTTGATTGTAGGTCCTGGCATCAAAACAGGTATTAATGTCAAGACAGACTATCCGAAAGAAGTTGGAGCGGATTTGATTTGTGCGGTGGCAGGTGTTAGAAATGAATCGACGCCAGTACTCATTGTCGACTTAGGAACAGCCACTAAATATATCTATATGGAAAAAGCGACCATTAAAGGCGTCATTATTACCCCTGGGGTGATGATATCGATGCGTGCCATGGTTTCAAATACCGCTTTACTCCCTGAATTTGATTTAGAAGTTCCTACGAAAGTACTGGGAACGAATACGATTGCTTGTATGCAATCCGGTGTCACTTATGGTGTTGCTGCCCAAGTCGATGGATTAGTTGAACGCATTAAAAAAGAAGTCGGTCAAAACTTTAAAGTAGTCATGACAGGTGGGTTATCAGAAATCATCGAACCACTTTGTCATACCCAAGTCGTCCGTGATGAGAATTTAGTTCTTCGTGGACTCTATGACATCTTATTGAAAAATTAACAGCTTCGGCTGTTTTTTTGTTAATTTAATGACATTATCGTTTATAATATTCACATGAGGAGGGATTGTATGGATTATATCCAAAAATATCAATCATGGCTGAATCAAGAAGCCTTAGATTCTACACTAAAAACAGAATTATTAAGCATGAATGACAAAGAAAAAGAAGATGCTTTTTATGTCGATATCGAATTTGGTACAGGGGGCATCCGTGGCCTCATGGGGGCTGGTACGAATCGTGTCAACGTGTATACGATTATGCGAGCAACCAAGGGATTTTCGAATTACATATTGTCACTCAAAGGGAAGAAGAAAGTCGCAATCTCGTATGATAATCGATTAAATTCCTATGTGTTTGCGAAAAGAGCTGCTGGGGTATTAGCAGCTGTAGGGATTGAAGTGTATATTACTAAATCGTTAAGACCTACCCCATATTTATCGTATATGGTTCGTCACTTCAACTGTGACGGAGGAATTATGATAACCGCTTCGCACAACCCTAAAACGTATAATGGGTATAAAGTCTATGACGAAACAGGGTGCCAATTGGTTCCTCGTTTAGCAGATATTGTCATCCATGAAATCCAATCAATTGAAGATTATTTTCACATTGAATATAACGAACAATCTCATTTAATTCATTGGGTTGACGAATCCTTCGATGAAAATTATTTACAATTGGTAAAAGGCATTCAAATTGAATCACTCGAACATAAACCTTTAAAATTGGTATACTCACCGCTTCACGGCGCTGGTGGACCACTCGTACCAAAACTATTAAAATCCCTGGGTTACGATGTTTATCCGGTGGAATCACAAATGGTTAATGACCCGAATTTTGGTGCAACCGCTTCTTCAAATCCGGAAGAAAAAAGTGCCTATGAGGGGGCTTTAAATTTAGCCAAAGAAATCCAAGGAGACTTAGTCTTAGTTACCGACCCAGATTCTGACCGTTTAGGCGTGATGGTCAAACATCAAGGTAAATTCCACTTTTTAAGTGGGAACCAAACTGCAGCCTTAACCTTATATTATGTGTTGAGCCGTAAACAGGCTAAAGGTCTATTACCTCAAAATGGCTATGTTTTTACAACCAATGTCACCACCCCGCTCATTGAAAAGATTGCGAAATCCTATCATATGAACGTTGAAACTACCCTTACCGGTTTTAAATTTATCGGTGAAAAAGCCAAAGCCATTGAAGGTAAAGGGATTTATGTGTTTGGTTGTGAAGAATCATATGGTTCATTGATCAGTGATTTTGTCAGAGATAAAGATGCTGTTCAAGCCGTTTATATGCTTTCTGAAATGGCGACATACATGAAGCAATTCAACAAAACCTTACTAGACCTACTTCAAGAAGTGTACGATAAGTATGGGTATTATCTCGAAGAGACCCTAAATATCAACCTATCTGGGATTGAAGGCAAAAAGCGTATTGAAGCATTGATGAACTACTTTAGAGTCAATCGGTTATCGATCAAGAATAAAGAAATTGTTCAAATCGATGATGTTTTAAAACAACAAACATGGCGTAAAACTGGGATTGAAGTGTTGCCTTACCCAGTTTCAAATGTCTTAAAATTTTACTACCGTGATGGGTCTTGGATTGTCTTTAGACCGAGCGGTACAGAACCTAAGTTAAAAATTTATATGTCCGTTGTAGGACAAACTAAAGACCTCGCAGCTGAAACATTAGAAAACTATAAAATCACTGTGATGGGTTTAGTCAACCAAATATAGGAGCTTACTATGTATATTAATAACCGTAAAAATGTATTTTCTCGCATGGAAAATCAAAGTTTCGCCGTATTTTTCTCAGGGATTGCACCTCTATCTACCGCGGATGAACAATACCCTTTTGAAGTGAACCGTAACTTTTATTACCTTACCGGGATTGAACAAGAAGATGTCGTTTTAGTCTTACTAAAAGGGGCTAACCTCGAAAAAGCATTACTATTCATTGAACCCGTTGATCCTGTTCAAGCCCTTTGGGTCGGCGCTGGGCTAACCAAAGAGGAAGCGATTGAAAAATCAGGCATTACCGATATCTATGATCGTAAAGATTTAGAATTGGTATTAAGCCGTTATTTACAAGATTCCAGGGCAGCTATTTTTGGAGCACTCAAGTATTTATACCTTGATTTAGAAAGACGAGATATCAGACATATGCCTACCTTAGCCAACCAATTTGGTAGTCTTATGAAAGAAAAATATCCAAACTTAGTCGTTGGTAATCTTCACCCAGATTTAGGAGAACTTAGAAGTGTTAAGCAACCTTTAGAAATCGCTCAAATGAAAAAGGCGATTGAAATCACTAGAGAAGGTATAGAAGCGCTCTACAAAGCGGCTAAACCTGGGGTTAAGGAACATCAACTAGAAGCCCATTATAACTTTGTTCTCAATCAACATGGGGTCAA
Organism: uncultured Paracholeplasma sp.; assembly: GCA_964641335.1. GTDB lineage: Bacteria > Bacillota_I > Bacilli_A > Acholeplasmatales > UBA5453 > Paracholeplasma. The sequence continues at coordinate 296 of CAZXLG010000096.1, read as the reverse complement.
ACCATCGTTTGGAACCATCGCTGCAAACGGGTCGAACGCAACCATTTTACACTACCGTAAGAACAATGCTTTGATTGAAAACAATAACTTAATCCTATTTGATCTAGGGGTTCAACATGAACTCTATTGTTCAGATATTACCCGTACATTCCCAGTCAATGGAAAATTCACTGAACGTCAAAAAGCCTATTACGAGATTGTGCTTGAAGCGAATAAACGTTCCATTGAGTTTTTAAAACCTGGTGTCACTTTCAAAGAATGGAATGACTTTGGTCGTCAAGTCTTGGCTCAAGGTC
>CAZXLG010000095.1:0-5300 GCA_964641335.1 uncultured Paracholeplasma sp. | reverse complement strand
ATCGAAGTAATCATCTCTTTTAGAAATACGAGTTCACCTAAATGGTTGGTCATAGCTTCTTGTAATGTGATAATTGGGAATGGTGATAACGTAATGGTTAACGTATCACTCATGGTAACTTCAGCATAGGTCACTGTAATCGTAATATCGGTTTGTACAGAGGTTGTGATTTCTGCTACTGTAGCTAACCCTTGATTAAATGTGACGAGGGTGTTATACACACCATCATTGGTGACTTCAATCAACCCTAGGAAATGAGGGTGTTCGATTGGATAATTGTAGGTTTGTTCTGTGTAATATGGATGATTGAATGAGGATAACGCGTAATTAAGCATTTCAGTCGCGATTTCTTCATCCGTTAATTGAATGATTTCATATTCGGTTGGTAGACCATTGAATATGGCAGTAATGTAAGGATCCCCATACATTTCAAAGCAATTGAAATAGACATTGATGGATACGATTTCTTGTTCCATCAATAAGAGTGCTTGATGGGCATCATCATTCGCTTCTAATAGTTGTACAGAAACCAATCCATTGGTAATATAGAAAGTTCCTTGTCTATTTTCAATCAAACCACTATAGGTTGTATAGAACGCTAAGTTCGCACCGTTTGGATCAAGTTCGAGGGTTTCATATAAGGATATGTTGGATAAGGTTGGTAGGGTTGTATCTGTACCAATTTCTGCAGATAACGCCAATTCACCATAACTATGAAGTTGAACTGTCCCATAAACATAATTAACATAACAGTATACAAGGATAACAGTACCCAGAGGATACGTACTGAATCCTTCAAGAATAATCATACCTGTTGCATCTTCAATAATCATTTGATAATCGTACACAGCTCTCACTGTACCCTTAACGACGACGAAATCGTTATCGTTGTTGAGTGATACGTCGATGATGGATGTAATCGGATAAGGTTGTATTGTAATGGTATATACCACGACTTCTTCAAGGGTTCCAATTAATACAGTTATTTGTAGAGAGACTGTTACTTCGGTTTCTGTGTATTGAATGTCTCCATCTACGAGGTATTCACTACCACTTAATATTTCATATGATAAGTAGGCATCGAAGACGTCATAATAAGTAGGCATATCGATATATTCGAATGGATGATATGTTCTACCTTCAAAATGTTCGCTACCCCTAGCGATGAGTGCGGTCATCTTTTCAGCATCGGTATCATAGCCTAATTCAATACCACCATGACCACCTGAATAATATAAGATAGGTGCGCCCTTGGAATCGCTATAGGTAATAAAGGCCGCTAAAGTGACTTTTAGTCCGATGAATTCATCGAATACACTGTGTTCATCAATATCCGCGAAGTATACTTCTTCAAGTGTATTTTCATCATAGAGAACGAAACCGGTTGGTTCCCTCTTGATGGTTCCTGTAATCATGATATAGGTGAATAGTGGGTCTAAAGCATCCACTTGGGTGGCTTCATACAAAGTCATTGGGATTGGTTGTGTTTCTGGTGTGTTATAATTCGAAACCAACATGGTTTGATAGGCTTCAACTTGTAAAGCAGGTTCGCCTTGATAATCGATGAGGAGTCCGGTAAATTGAACTTTGTCATAAATATCGTACCAATGCTTACCAGAGATGACTAAGAAACCTGTCGAATCGCCTACAATCAAGAATGGTATAGTAGCATCGTAACTATTAAATAATACGATGGCTTCAAGGTTTAATTCACTACCAATCTGAGCCGCTTTGATTTCAGCTACCGTACTAAATACGAGTGGTTCAACGGTGAGGAACAAATCAAAGACTATTGAATAATCGCCATAGGATATGGATACTTCAAACTGGATCAAGGTAGGTTCTGTAATATCCGAACTGATGGTTTGATCCCATGTATCATATAAAGATACGTCACTGATCAAAACATAATAAATCGACGGATAATAAGGTGCCATCCATGAATTGAGCAATGCTGTTTCACCCGGACGATAAATCTTGTCATGTTCTTCTAAGATTGCAAGTCGAGCATTTTCAACGATTGTGGTTTCATCGATAAACACGACTAAATCATTCGGTTCATTATAGAATAATAATTCATTCGCGGTTTGTCCATGAACTAGATATCCACCTAATGTGACTTCTATTCCGATATGATCCTTTAAAGCAAACATACCGTCTAGTGTGACCGCTCTGATATAGATCACGGTACCTGCTGAAACAATATAGAATTCAGAAATCGTATCATCATATACAACGATCCCTGTCAATTCAACACCAAGATATTGGTTTTGAATGATGTTAAAGTCGCGATTCATAAATTCAGTCGCACTCATTGGCGATTTATAACTGCCATCTGGGTTTCCGATTGAGATGATTTGAATAATTGGATCTCCCATGTTACCGATAAAATTATTATCATCGATATCACTGAGTCTACCTTGAACTTGAATCATGTCACCTTTATGGACATCGTTTCTCGTCGAATATAAACCCATGTAGTTCATACCATCCCAAATCAACATCCAACCATTGATCGGTTCAGTGGCAACCTGGACGACCATGGTGACATCGGTGAGTGGCATCATTTGTAATTGACTAATATTGACCATCGGTAAGGATGGTTGTATATGAATGAACAGTGGTAATGCTTTTGTGATACCATCACAGGTGATTGTTACTAAGATTTCAACGGCGATGAATGATTGGATTTGTTCACTCACGAGCCCTGTTTCAAGGTTAATATAGTTCGCTGAATCATTCACATGGGTAAATGTGATGGTCGAATTAAAGAATGGGTCTGTTGTTGGGAAATTAATCGTTTCACCTGGATGATAGAACGTATGCATGAATTGACTCAACAATTGATACATTACAGCATCTACCTTTTCTTCAGGGGTTAATTCAGCCACAACAATATCACCTGGCATGTCAAGATAACCTAAATGTAATTGACCGCCAACATCAAAATTCATCACAGTGAATCCAGTAATCGTGACTGGCATACCCACATATTGGCTTAATTTTTGATTAGCTGTTGGGCTAAGTGGTAATAGTGGGATTGCATTTGGAGCAGAAACGATAAAGTAGAATCCACTACTAGAATCAAATTGAAGCATACCTGTAACTTGAACATACTTGAACCAATACAATGGGTCGTCCCCTGGTAAAGTAACAAATATTTCAATTGGAATGTTTGTTGCTTCAGGCATTGGTAAGCCTGTTTGTGTTACTTCAACTAAAACGACATTCGGATCATTAGCAAGGATGAGCATACCCATTTCTTGTTGTTTATACCCGATAAACACAGCTTCATCGCCAGGATTGAGTGGTGTGTTGTTTGGTACTAAGATTGGATTACCATCGAGAGCAACAATGGTTGCAGGAATCATCGGTATGTGCGCGAGCACGATACCTTTAATCATCGCATATCCATTAATTTCAAGTGCTAGGAATTGTTCATACGTCATGAATGTGACTGGTTTAAGGATGACTGTAAATACCGCTGTTTCGGATGTGCCTTGATAGGTTACGACACATTGTAAACCAATTTGTCTTTCAATATCAGTATCTAGGAAAGTGAATGTGCTGATATCAAAGAAGGCGCTGTTTTCACCAACAACGGACCAATCTAGGGTGGTTCCATAAGTCGGATCAACGGTTGGTAATTCTAAAGTTGTCCCTGGATAGAATACTTTACCTTCAAGGTTTTCAAGACCTAAAGCAATCATTTGATCTATGATTTCTTCAGGGGTATAGGTTACTGTGTTAATGGTTTCTGAAATATAAGCTACATGCCATACTTGAGCCATACCTTGATAATCATGGATAAAGACATCTAGTCTAACCGTTTGACCCACATAAGGCAATAAGATTTGATCATTCACCAATGAACGGTAATTGATGATGACTTTTTCTTCAGAGAATGGTGCTTGTAAGAAATATGTATTATTCATGAAGCCGAGGAATCCTTCTAGTGTGACTCTTTGACCATACACAAATGGGTCTGTTTCATCTAATCTCATCACACCTTCAAGGTCCATCTGAGCAGTTTCAGGTAAATCATACGTACCGGTTGAAACAATCATGTTTGTAGGGTTAATGAGTTGAGGTGTATTTTCAAAGTTGTCGTAGGTAGCTTCAAACTCAATGACATCCCCTACAACAAATGGGGCTGGACTCGCTAATACAAAGATACTAGCTGTTCCGTCGTATAAGTAGAAACCAGGGAATCCTACACGTTCAAATATGTAACTGATGATACCCTTAACAAGAACAGTTTCTGTTGGTTTAGTCATTAAAATGGTTTCGATGAGTTCATAGCCTTCATCGACTTGCCACTTCGCATAAAGATGGATTGGGTCTAATCCCATCACAACATCATATACTCGATTGACATAGGTATCTTCTAAGTACCAACCTAAAAATTGATAGCCTTCCTTTTCGGAGGTTTCAGGCATGTAATAATAATCATATCCAAGCGTGATTGGTATAATTTCAAGTTCGTCGATATGTAAGTATAGCATGACTTCGAGAGGTTCGAATTTTGCATACAATACGATATTGTTCGCCGGCATTGTGGTTTCGACGAATTCATTTAATAGGAAATCATCGCTATACCAACCGACGAATTCATAACCCGTTTTTGTCGGTTCACTCAATGAAATAGGTTCGTTATACTTCAATGACACATCTTCTTTATCGATATTGCTAAATGAAATCGTATAATAATTGATTTCATATTTAGGCATTAAGGTAACATCGCGATCTGGCATTGTTGTGAGTGTAAATGGTACATCATTTTCAAGCCATCCAACGAAGGTATAACCTTCAATGACTGGTCCATCCATCAATGTAATTTGGCCTTGATATGCGATTTCATCATTTATAGTTGAACCTGCAATAACATAGGTTAATGTATAACTATTAACTTCCCACTTCGCATAAACGGTTTGTCCATTAAGTGGCATTTTATCGAATACGAAGAGAGTTTGGAAGTCTGTTTCTTTATACCAACCTAAGAATGTATACCCTTTTTTGGTTGGATCGGTTGGTTTGGTAATGATTTGATCAATGATCCCAGAGATTGAAGTAACTTCTGTACCACCATTACTGATGAATGTAATGCTATATTGAATGGCAGTCCATTTCGCATATAGGGTTAGATTACTTGAACCCATCTTATTGAATGTATAGGCTGTCGTGAAGGTGTCTTCTAAATACCATCCTTCAAATGTGTATCCTGCTTTAGTAGTCGTAGGTGCAGCAATCACGGAGTCATAAAGAGCGTTTAATGGTTCAATCGCAGTTCCACCGTTTGT
>CAZXLG010000094.1:0-5328 GCA_964641335.1 uncultured Paracholeplasma sp. | reverse complement strand
CACAAAACCGTGTGACTGACCATCGCATTAACCTCACCCTACAACGCTTAGATGCCATCATGGAAGGTAGACTGGAATTGGTGTTAGAACCACTTCACAATGAATTTCAACGCAGACAATTGGCAGGGGATGTCGAATGACCTACAAAAGTTTGTTAAAGAAAGCCGAAAAGAAAATTGAGACGACAGAATTAGAAACCGAAGCAGCAAAATGGTTGTTGATGCATGTTTCTAATTTGACCCCGTCACAATTTTATTTGGCATTTGACCAAGAAGTTGACGCAAAAATTGAAGCCCTCTTTTTAGAAGGCATCGAACGTTATATGGCATATACCCCAATCCAACACATCATTGGGTATCAAACCTTTTATGGGTATGATTTCATCGTCAATGAGGATGTCTTGATTCCAAGAAAAGAAACCGAAGAGTTGGTCGAACAAGTCTTGTATTATTATGATGATCACTATCAAGGCAAAAAGATCGATGTTTGTGATATTGGCACAGGTTCCGGATGCATTGCCATCACATTGGCAAAAGAAGAAAAGAATCTAAATGTCGTGGCAGCCGATATATCTGAAAAAGCATTGGCTGTTGCTCAAAAAAATAACGAAAAATTGAAAGCCAATGTGCGCTTTTATGCAGGTGATTTGTTATCGCCACTTAAAGGTATGAAGTTTGACATCATTGTTTCCAACCCACCCTACATTCCCAATCAAGAAGATGTCGCGAACATTGTGAAAACCCATGAACCAAACATCGCCCTATTTGGTGGCGATACTGGGATGATTTTCTATGAACGGATCTTGAAGGATTCAAAAAACTACCTTAAAGACAAAGGCTTAATTGCTTTTGAACACGCCTATGATAAACGCGAGGCGATGTATGCGTTGGCTAAATTTTATTATCCTAAAGCCAACATCATCCAACTCAAAGATTTATCTGGGAAAGACCGAATGACACTCATTGAGGTGAATGCTCATGATGCCTGATGATTATACCTTTGAAGATGGGTTTATGCCCGATGGTTCAATTGTCATCTTCCCAACCGATACAACTTTTGGTATCGCTTGTCGACTATATGACAATGAAGCGTTAAATCGCATTACAAAGCTAAAAAACAATGACAAGTTTAATTATGCCGTATTGTGTGATACGTTGGTATCCATCAATGATTTGGCCGTGATTGATCAACGCGCAAAACAACTGATGATGGCTTTTTGGCCAGGTGCGCTCACCATCATTCTACAAAGTACAAAACCACACTTTGAAAAAACAGGAGAAGCCAAAATTGCTGTTCGAATACCAAACCACAGTGGGGCTTTGAGTTTGATCAAAAAGAATGGCCCATTGGTTACGACATCACTCTCAAGTGAAGACCAAGACTTACTGATGGATTTGAATAAAATCAAAATGGGTTACGCTGACAAGGTGGATTATATTTATGAAGAGTATAATAACTTCTACCTCAACCTGGGTTCTACCACCATCGACTTATCGGAACCAGAGATTAAATTCATTCGTATTGGTTCAATCAAAGAATCCGATATTTTATCCGTCATAGACCAGACCAATTACCATATTTAGTGAGGAAATTTAGACTTCCTCACTTTTTCTTTTTACTATGCTATAATATGAGTAAACTTGCATCGGGGGAACTATGAAAAATTAGATCGAACACCGTTTAATATGGACAAAAAACCCGTCAAAGAAAGACGTGTTTTAATGCCTCTGGCTTGGGCTTTGTCATTTCCATCCACTTGGAAAAGAAAACTAAAAGTCAACAAGGTAGATATGGAAGGATTAAAACCACCCTATCTGCTTTTGTGTACGCACCACGCATTCATCGATTTTAAAGTAACCACCGTCGCAACCTTCCCGAGAAGATTGAATTGGGTTGTGGCCATCGATGGTTTCTTGTTTGGAGAATACTTACTCAGAAGTGTAGGTGCCATCTGTAAACGAAAATTCATCAATGATTTAAAGTTGGTAAAACACATTAAATATGTCTTTGAAGAACTCAATGGCATTGTGGCTTTATACCCTGAAGCACGGTATTCTTTGATTGGGACGACATCGATTTTACCGGATTCTTTAGGCAAGTTATGTAAGATGCTTAATGTACCGGTCGTTGTATTAAACATGCACGGGAACTATTTGACCCAACCACAATGGAATCTAGACATGCGTCATGTACCACTGGCTGCAGATATGACACAAATCATTTATCAAGATGAGATCAAAGATTTATCGGTAGATGTCATCAATGAACGCATCCGTAAAGCCTTTGAATACGATGAGTACCAATGGCAAAAAGACAACAAAATAAAAATTGATTTCAAGGACCGTATGAAAAATATACACAAGGTCTTGTATCAATGCCCTAGTTGTTTAACGGACCACCAAATGAATAGCGCTGAGAATCGCATCTGGTGTGAAGCTTGTGGTAAAACCTATGAACAAGACGTCTATGGTGTCTTAAAAGCCACCACAGGGGAAACAGAGTTCTCACACATCCCGGATTGGTATGAATTTGAACGCGAACAAGTCAAAAAGCAAATCCTTGAAGGCACTTACCGTATCGAAGATGAAGTTAGAATTGAGTCTTTACCGAATGCGAAAGGTTTCCATGTGCTAGGCGATGGTAAAATGGTTCATGATACGCATGGATTCTGGATCACTGGGTATTTTGATCCGAATTTTGATTTGATCCGAGAACCGCTTTCTTTATATGGATTACATATCGAATATAACTATAAAAACCGTGGAGATGCCATAGATATCTCAACCACCGATGACTCTTATTGGATTTTCCCAAAAACCAAAAAAGACATCGTCACCAAACTCCATTTTGGGGTCGAAGAACTCTATAAATTGGCAAAGAAAAAGGGCTAAACGATAGCCCTTTATTTTTTGGATTTGAATGCACTGGGTAAGAATAACAAAACAATCAATACCAAACCGACCAGAGACATCACACCAAGGTAAGCAACGTAGCTGACATCTTCGATGACAAATTGGAATGGACTGCCATTACCATAGTGTAATAACATATAATCGGTATCCAAAATGAAGTTGAGTGTGTTCGCAAAAGCAGCGGCTAATAACAACACAAATAATGCTTGAATGAAGTGGGTAAACTTCGGTACATAGCGTTTCGATAGCACCAAATACACGGAGAAGAAAATCATATTGCCATGGTAAATAAAACTATGAAATGGCAATACTTCCGTGACGGGGAACCATTGGTCTGAATTGCCCAAGACATTTGATGGGTACAACAAAACCAACAATCCAGCCAATAGCCCAACGGCATAAGTGAATGGTGTCATGAATTTCGCAAACTTACCTTTACCAAAAGCGACAATCGGCATCACATAAAGAGAAAAACTACACAAATTGAATGGGTACATATATGCCCCAATGCTCCCATCGGTTGCGATGGTATACGTATATTTGAATAATTCTAAGGCGATTAAAAACAAAGCACTCATCCGTAAAATCACTTTTCGATTGACGGAGGGTCTTAAAGAGAGCCATAAAAACAAGACGATGAATACAATGGTTACTAAGGAACCGGATAAGTGTTTCATACCAAATACTGCAGGTGTTAATATCATGATTGGGTTACCTCTATTCATGTAATATGATACAAGGCATTACCAAATAATGCAACACATATTAAATTATGGGGCAATTTTAGTGAATCTTAACTATAATGATTTCAAATAATTGATTACTTGAACAGTTCCAAGTATCATCTCAATAAATACTTTATCCTGATAAACAAACAGCGCTGGAACGCCGCGCAATGTCACTGGGGGTGTACCCTGTTTTTCCACATCCATTGAAATCATCAAGTAAACTTCATATCGATTTCCACGTCTATTGATGATTTCCACAAACTCAGTTTCAATCGATTTACAGTCAGGGCATCTGGGTGAATAGTAGAAGACCAAAAATAACCCATCAGTTATTACACTGTCAACATCATACCATCCTTCGAGATGAAGGGATTCTAGCTCAGCGTATGTTTCAGGTTTTTTTGTACAAGCACTTGTTGTCAAAATAAATATTAGTGCAATTATAATCGATATTTTTTTCATAGTAATCTCCAATGAAAAAGGTGCATGAGCACCTTATTTCGTATAATTGTCTTCGTGGTATTGTAATAATACTTTCATGACTCGAATCATGTTATTTGTTGAAACGCTTGCACCTGTAAATGTGTCGATTAAATCTGTTTCAGCAATCGGTTTTGTGTTCTTGATGCCACCAGCATAAGTGCCATTGGTAAACACTTCAATGCCATCAAGGTCAGAGGATGTTTTACCAATTAACCATGGGATGAATTGTGTTTCAAATGCTTCTAAAGTAGCTTCAGTTTCAGGTACTGGATTGCTATCCCCCCAGAAACCGGCAGTATAATGACCTGTGCCATCTTCGCCAAATGAAATCATTTGTAATGAACTGTCAGACTTTTTAATTTCAACATAAGCCACTTTCCAATAGTTTACTTCAGGTGCGCGGCATGTACAAGCGACATAAGCGATTTGATACTTCACGTAGTCACGCATTTCATATTCAAATAGAATATATGCTTTGCGTTCTACAACAGTACCATGACCATTCAAGTGATCAAAAGTTAAAATATTGGAAGCTTCTTCAGGTGCTTTTTCTTGGCAACCCATCAAAGTGAATGATGCCAACAAAAGCGCGAGTAAAACAAATAATTTTTTCATCATCAATATCCTTTTTCAATTAAGCTGCTGGTGGGAAAGTGTAAGAACCATCACCGAAGACTTTTGCCGGTCCAGTGTAGTCACCGATAGCACCTGCATTCCACACATTTTCGTATCCTAGATACTCTAAAGCTTCTTTAACGAATCCAGCTCTTGTTCCGCCTGCGCAGAATAAAACGATGTTCATGTCTTCATCAAAAATATTGCGTAAAGCTTCTTCATCCTTGATGGCGTCTGGTGTAAAGTTCCAACCATCTACTCTAACTAGAATTTGTTCTTGTTCTAAGTATTGGAAGAAAGGAATCATGTGAGAACCTCTAATGTACCCACCATTCATTTTATCTTGCCAGTTTCTTAAATCCACAAAATCCATATTTGGATATTCCAAATACTCATCAATGTTTGCCATAGTAATTTCTTCTGGCAAATCGTAAGTTTCTTTCTTTTCGCATGCAGAAAGACTTACGACAGCAAAAAATGCAATCATCAAGACTAATAATTTTTTCATATTCAATTTTTTCCTTTATCGTCTTTTCAACCCCATTATAAGATGAATTGATGTAATATACAATAGGAAAAATCTACAAGTA
>CAZXLG010000093.1:0-5370 GCA_964641335.1 uncultured Paracholeplasma sp. | reverse complement strand
AGCAATATACGAATCAATTCATCCCACTACCTAAAGAGGAAGGGGAATTCTTGATATGGGTGTTAAAAAGACTAAGAGAATAACTCCTAGTCTTAGTATACGAAAAACTGCTTTTCAACAGTTTTTATTCAATATTTGTTTCAGTCAACAACATCACACTATACCCTATCATGATGACTAATACCAATATACCTGTGATGGATCTTAAATGAAATGCAACAGATAAATTATCAAATTGGATGATGTTATCGATGTAGTTAAGTGGTGTCATGAGATATTTCACAACAAATAATAAGGCAGCAATCTTTCTAGACCCCAATAATAAAGCAATCATGATTAGGAGTAGTCCATTGACTGCTGCAATCATATTATTGAAAATTAATACGTGAAGGAATCCAACACCCAAAAACATTAAATCAACATTGCGTAATTTTGGTTTTACTTGAACATCCGATAATAAAATTGATAATAGCATCACCAATAAGAAGAGCCCAATATTAAAATTGATGACAATACCAAGCGTGAATACAAATTCTCCTGTAAATAGTTGGAATAGCGCATCCATGAAATCGGAAATACTCTTTGGATAGAAAATCAATAATAGAATACTATAGGAGAGCAAAGGTAGACCTTTATAAGCTGCATAAATGGCTACTAACCCAAATAAAAACATTGGGGCGTATTGTAAAATATAGTCGATAAATTCAGTTTGGGGCGAAAAGGCAGTAACTAGTCCAATTAAGGACAATAACGCTACAATCCCGATGATCACAGTTTCTGATAACAGAGTGTGTATTTTTTTTAGGGTTTTCATAGATTTACCTCGATAGTATCATTGTATGTGATTATATGTTATTTGTAAAGAATTACTGAATGAGTTCAATTTCGTGGTATCTGACTTTAGCAAGTAAGAATGATTCTAGATCAAATAATATATGAAACAAAATAGCACGTTCTTCAAACTCTTGACGATCTTTAGGTAATGGTTTATCTTTAAATGAATTTCTGAGCTGCTCTAGTTGGACCAATAATAGTGATGCCATATTCGCTTTACCGATTCTTGGTACAATATCTTCAATGAATCGAATGATATCTTGTTTATACTGAGTAATAACTACACGTTTTAAATCCCGTTCAACGCGTTCCATACATGCCACTTGTTCTTTTCGCATGGTTACATAAGAGATATTCAAATCCCGTTTTGGCAATAATTGATTGAGAGATTCCACCCTTATGGTGTGAATCGAATTGTCAATCATCCCGAGAATAGGACCATAATTAGGGTTTTCTGATTTCGCGATAGCCTGAACAATACCACGTAAAGCTTCATCGATTTGGATGATTTCTTTTTCTATTGTTTTAGATTTATTAGGCATGAATAAGTTCAATAGGATGGCGATACCAACCCCAATCATTAAAATGAATACAGCATTGATTCCATACTTCCAATCCCCTTGAGCGAGGATATGTGACATGAGTACCGCCGATACAACAATGCCTTCTTCAATTTTAAAGATAAACGCGAGTGGGATGAAGACGAGTAAGGAAAGGATGAAAAAAGGTAATGTATAGCCAAAAAGAACCATTAAAATGATGGTTATACTCAATCCGATCAAGGAAGCGATAATGCGTTTAAATCCAACCTTTATCGATTGTTGTTTGGTCGGCTGAATCGAAAGGATCACTATAATACCGGCAGTCACACTGTACTCTAAACCAATCCAATCAGATAAAAGTGTAGCTAGTAATGCACCAATGACCATTTTTAACGCTTGAAATATCCAGGGCTTCATAAATAATCAACTCCACATATTAATTATAACCTATTCAAATAAATAAAATTAGAATACTGGTTAAAAAAAGAAACCAGCATCATTTGCTGGTTTTTTGGAATTTTTTAAAGTCTTCAAAGGATTGTGCAATGAATGCATCATCAAATGGTTTAACTTTGTGTTCAATCATTTGAATGAGTGATTTCATCTCAGATTCGAGAATATCCTTTATTTCTTTTGGATATCGGTATTTTACTTGATGTTTTTGATACTCATCTTCATCGAGTATTTTGAATGACCCATCACGAGATACCTTAATATCTAGATCATAATCGATATACTTTACAGCTTCGCCATCATATAAATACGGACTGGATAAATTACAGTAATAATAAACACCGTCAGGTTTAATCATTCCGATAACATTAAACCATTGTTTCTTGAAAAAATAACAGATTGCAGGTTCTTTAGTCATCCAATTTCGACCATCGGATTCAATCACGCGCGTCTTATAATTGCCTAAAACCAAACAATCTTCTGTTTGATTGATCACGGTAGCACTTCGCCAAATTCTATGTAAAGCTTTGTTATGTTTGTAGCTATGAATTTGGACAGTGTCACCAACCATGAGTGGTTTCATAAAAAACACCTCCCTAATTGGGATTATTATATCATGTTGACTAATAAAGACGGTAAAAAAAATACTCCGAGTCAAAAAAAATTAACTTACTTACAGGAACAATTGGTTACATGACTTTGTTTAGTTGATTCTAATTCGAAAGCGTAATGACGAATTTGTTTTAAGGATTCGTGATTTAAATCATAAAAAACCCATTTCCCCTGTTTGGTTGATTCAACGAGTCCGCTGGATACGAGGATTTTCATATGAAAAGATAATGTTGGTTGAGTAATATGAAATTGTTCTAAGAGTTTACAAGCACATACAGAACCTTTCGCTAAAGTCTCGACAATTTGTAAGCGAATTGGATCACCTAAGGCTTTAAAGATTTGATCAAGATTTGATGACATACAAACACCCCTTTTAGGATACTTATATTATAAACGATTTTTGAATAAGATAACACAAATTAGAATAGAATGTGCTTTTTTTCTATAATTATTCGATAATATTAAGTGCATATATTTTAAATAATATGGTATATTATTATGCATTTATTTTTACTAAAAACAAAAAAACGGCTTATTATAGCCGTTAATTAGTTAATGGTGCGGACAATGAGATTTGAACTCACACAGCCTTTAAGCCACATGCCCCTCAAACATGCGCGTCTACCGTTCCGCCATATCCGCAAATTAAAGGGTATAATTTTATTTATACCCCTGTTAAATCATTATTCAACTGCAACGATGTAAGCGTAAATATCTTGTTTACCATTGATGACTTCAATTTCAAGGTCTTCATTCAACGATTGAATGTATTTCTTGACTGCTTTGATTTCATCTTCGGAAACGTCTTTACCATAGAATAAAGTTACAATTTCTGAGGTTTCTTTAATAATTTGATCGAGTAATCCATGGATCGCTTCAACACGATCTGGTAAGGATACAACAATCTTACCTTTAGTGATTCCGATGAAATCACCTTTCGCAATCTTAACACCGTTCATTTCGGTATCTCTGACTGAATAGGTTAATTCACCAGTCGTCATGTTGGCGATAATTTCTGACATAGCTTCAACGTTGTCATCTACTTCTTGAGTATTGTCAAATACCATGAGTGACGCATAACCTTGACCAATGCTCTTTGTTTTTAAAACACGGATGTTTTGGTCTTCACAAAGTGCTAATGTTTGTTCTGCTGATAGGATAACGTTAGAGTTGTTTGGTAAAATGATGACGTTTTCAGCGTTAACTGCTTTAACGGCTTTTATAAACTCTTCTGTCGGTGGATTCATCGTTTGTCCACCATCGATGATATAATCGACGCCTAGCTCATTAAACGCTTGTTTAATGCCATCACCGAAGCATACAGAGATGATTCCATATTTGGATCTGACTTCTTTAACTGCTTGGTAATTGTTTTCTTCTTTATGATCATGCTTGTGGTCATGTTCATGGATACTTTCAACAACTGCACCATGTTGAAGTCTCATATTTTCAACTTTCATGGTTTGTAGATCACCATATTTTTGACCTAAAGTGATTGCAACACCTGGTTGATTGGTATGCACATGCACTTTAACTAATTCTTCATCTTGAACTAATACGAGGGAGTCCCCCATTTGTAATAAGGTATTTCTTAAGACTTCTTGATCGAAGTCAGCTTGGTTGTGTAATTTAACAATAAATTCTGTGCAATAACCAAATTCAATATTGAAGTCTTCAATGTTTTGTCCTTTGAATCCTTCTTCTTGATGAACTTCATTTTGAGCTTCTTGTTGTAATGTTAATGTTCTACCTTGAGCGGCTAGTAACATACCTTCAATAATCTTAATGAAACCAGCACCACCTGAGTCAACAACACCGGCTTGCTTTAAGACAGGTAAAAGTTCAGGTGTTCTATCTAAGGACACTCTCGCTTGAGCTAAATAGCAATTTAAGACATCTTCAACAGATTTCAATGATTTTCTTTCACGTAAAACATGTTCTGCAGCTTCTCTTACAACAGTTAAAATAGTACCTTCAACAGGTGTCATAACTGCACGGTAAGCCATTTGGTATCCACCGACTAAAGCAGCGATAAATTCATCAACTGTTGCAGAACCATTCTTAATTTTCGCAATTTCCGAGTAAACGCCGCGGAAAAATTGGGATAAGATAACGCCAGAGTTTCCTCTTGCGCCCATCAATAACCCACGGGATAAAATTTTTGACACGTCAACAATGGATTTAGAATCTAAGTTAGAAACTTCTTTGATCCCTGCCATCATTGTCATTTGCATGTTCGTGCCTGTATCGCCATCCGGTACCGGAAATACGTTTAAGTGGTTAATTTCTTGGTGGTTATTCTTTAGGTTAATCGCCCCGTTGGTCACCATTTTTTTGAACAGTGATCCACTGATTGTGTTTGCCATTATAATCCTCCTGATAAATTAAATGACTTGGTATTTAATTGTAGATATATTTTTAAGGTCTCCTAGGAGATAGAGTCAGTTTAATGTGTTTTTTTTAGGCTTTTTTAGTATAGCATGTTTACTTTGAATATGCAAGTATACAAGTACAACGCTATTATATCACAACTGAATAAAAAATAAAGCCCCCTCTTGTTATACGAAATTCTTACTTTGTACTAGACAAATCGAAATAATACTATATAATAATATAAGTAGTCACAAATACGCACGAAATAGGCTTAAACCAGTTGCTTTTTATTTTTGAGTATGGTATAGTTTTAATGCGCGAAGTAAAGGAGTGAAACTATGGCAAAATGTTATGTAACAGGTAAGGGTACGACTTTTGGTAATGCAAGAAGCCACGCCTTAAATGCGACAAGACGCACATGGAAAGTTAATCTACAAACCGTTAGAATCATTGATGAAGATGGTAATGTTAAGAAGGTTAAAGTTTCTGCGCGTGCACTTAAAAAAGGTACACTTACAAGAGCTTAAAAAAAATAAGGCCGAACGCCTTTTTTTTT
>CAZXLG010000092.1:1877-5374 GCA_964641335.1 uncultured Paracholeplasma sp. | reverse complement strand
TGACGATTGTACCATCAGAATCAATGGCTTCTTCAAATAATAATGTAAATTTTAAGTGATTGCTAGAGTTATAAAAAGTATTTGTAGTATAAAGACGATCATTTGACCGTTGAGTGAAATGACCACGATAAAAGGATATTCTTTGGGTATCTAGATTAAAATCATAATGATAAGAAGATTCCCCTTCACGATAATCAAAGAAGAGTCCAAAATAGCCATTGATGGCAGAAATATCTAAATATCCTTCAATGATAGAGATACCCTCTAAATCATTGAATATCACTTGTTGATATTGATTGATACTACTAAATTCAATATGATCTGGTTTTGCGGTATTGACATTGGTTTCAACAATATTTAACGCTTGTGGGTGACTGATGATATCTCGAATAGATTGTACCATATCGACATAGAGTGTACCATTCGTGTTTTGTTTTAATTCATGGGCAATGAAGTTACCACCCCAACCAAATTCATTGGTACGGTTAAAATCGTGGGATACCCACCCACCTAAAATGATTTGTGTATCACTCACGGCGACCTTGCCCGCATATAAACCTTTACCATCAAAACGGTTCATCGATGGTTTGATCCATTCGTCGCTAAAGTTTTGTTTGTATAGATAGTGAGTTTGTCGGTTAGGCCATTGGTCAGAGAAGGTTAAGTACCAGTATCCATTGAAATAAAACAGAGTAGGACATTCCAAATTAGAATCAATTTGGGTTGTGCCATTGGTCGTATTATTCAAAAAGAAGATACCATTATTCTCCTTTTGCCAGGTGAGTAAATCAGATGAGGTAAGATAGCCTATCGCACCTTTACCTGCATATCGAGTCGTAAACAGCATGTAGTATAGATTTTCCTCAGGAACAAATACGACATGGGGGTCTCTAAAGTCATAGACATCAAAACCGTAGGTTCTTGGATCAATGACTAAGGATTGTTTTGTCCATGTAAGCATATTATCCGTTGAAATCGATAACATGAACATTTCCTTAGGAACAAGATTCCCGTTGTGTGCAGTATAAAATGCATAGAAGGTTCCATCTTTTTCAATGATAGACCCGGTACCTAAAGCAAGTTCTTGAGATTCTGTATCATGAATGACTGGGATAACTTCACCGTGGTCAGTAAATTCTGTGAAATTTGTTGTTGATAATCGATACCATGGATGGAATCCTGGTTTCGGTGCGGAATCATGTAAGTAGAAGAAGTTCCATACACCCTCATGATAGAATGGCATGACATCTCCAATATTCCCGATTTGTTGTTTTGTAAATAGGGTCATATGATCTTGGTTCACGGTTTCATATTCAATTGGTTTTTCTTTCGAACACGCAGTGAGTGTGATTAACAATACACCAACAGCGATGAGTATGAATTTCTTCACCTATTTGTTCAACTCCTTGTATATTAATTTTAATGCATGAGAAGGATAAGTAAGTTCTAGTTCTGATTCATCAAAGTAAACCCGTGTCGTAATGGTTTTATCTAACCCATGAATGAATAATTCTAAGGATGAGTTATCCATGACTAAAGTGAAATCTACTTTAGCGAGATGATGTCTAACTTGTCTTTTTTCAAGTGGGAATAGAGCAGCATGACTGGTATCTAAACTGATGTCATTTTGATGGATGACTAATTCTACATAATTGTTATTAAAACCCAATCGAATTTTGGATTCGTGCATTGGATTTATAGAACCTTCTAAGACAAAATACTTCGATACTTTGTCAATCTTTTCCTTTAAACAATCCACGGTTTTGGTTACTTTTGAATCTAATGTAACCGGGGTTTGGATTAAACGTTGATTGACGACATTCAATACTCTTGGTAACGTCATCGCGCCAGCCCATTCATGATTGGATAAGGCGGTATAATACGGTTTTCCCCACATTTCCATCCAAGCGATAGAAATTCTTTTTTGATCTTTTTCGAGTGTTTGAGGTGCGTAGTAATGGTGTCCACCATCGAGTTCATCGATGTGTTCAAAAGTGAATTCACCTGTGTTTGTATTAAAGTGTCCAATCGCGTACAACGAGCTATTCACATTTCTAAAGCGGTACTTATCACCCTTTAGATTGGTTGCTGAAAAGAGGAGTACATGCTTACCATCTAATTCAAATAAATCAGGACATTCAGCAATCTCACCAAAGTAAGGATGTTGAATTTTGTTTAAGTATTTAAACGATTTAAAATCTTCGGTTTGATAGATTAATATTTGACCCTGTTTATTGAGATTTGAAGATCCGATTAAAACAAAGTGTTTACCATCAATCGTCACTGGATTTGGGTCTCTAAAATCAACTCTTGAGGCATCTTTAGGTAAGTCATTTAATGTGATTACAGGGGTGTTTTGATACTTCACAAAATGAACCCCATCCATCGAAATTGCGAGACTTTGTTCTTGTTTTTGATAGGCTTGATGATAATGCGATGTATACATCAAGTATAGTTTATCATCATTTACAATCGCACCACCAGAAAAACATCCGTCTTCATGAATTAAGTCAGGTGCTAACGCTACCGGTAATCGTTCCCAATCAATCAAATTCTTTGATCTTGCATGACCCCAGTGCATCGGACCCCATTTAGGTTCATAAGGATAAAATTGATAAAACAAGTGGTAATAACCTTGGTAAAAAACAAAACCATTCGGGTCATTCATCCAACCAACCTCAGGCATGAGATGGAATCGATGACGGTATTTTAAATTGACCTTGTCTTGGTTTTTTTGAATGTATTCATTCGCTTTAAGGGTTGTATAGTTCATAGAGACCATCCTTTAATTGACTATAATGTCATATTTGTTGAGTGAGGTAAGGGTTGCGTTACCCCCGTTTGAATAAAATGTAATATTGATGTCATCGCTATTAGGAAAGACCACAGAGGTCATGGTTTTTAAGCCATCTTGAATAAAGATTTCAACGGATGAAACATCTAAAAAGATTCTGAGTTTGAGCTTATTTTGGATTAAATCCACTTGTGTGGATCGTGTGGTTTGGTTGAGTTCTTGACCACGAATCGATCTGCCTGATAGACTACGATCAAACGTTAGTAATTTGGTTTGCTTATCATATGTTACGAGCGTGCGATTTTCACTACCTTTGAATAGTTCAATACCCACACTCGAAGCAGACCCCATATCGATTTCAACTTCAAGTTCTAATGTCTTACCAGATACCCCAGCAATATCAAGAGGAATATCCGTTAGGGATACATTCGATTTGGTAATCGGGTTTTGTCTATAAGTTTCAATCTCACGAACAGGTACTTGATAAAGCGACCCATCTTTAAAGGAAATTTCACGAGGGAGTGTGAATGCACCAGCCCACCCATCCACAGCGGTTGGCATGGTTCGGTCCCACATCTGCATCCAAGCAATCATGATGGTTCGACCATCAGGATGTTTGGCAGTTTGTGCTGCGTAGAAGTCAAATCCACCATCGAGTTCATAGAATCCCTCATGGTTGAATTTTCCGGTGGTATAATCTAGG
>CAZXLG010000092.1:0-1867 GCA_964641335.1 uncultured Paracholeplasma sp. | reverse complement strand
GTTTCCTTCCATATACACAACTGAGTGGAGGTTTTCATAATCAACGCCATCTTTCGGTAGTCTCATAGGCGAAGAAATCAAGATTTGCTTACCATCAACGATGAAGAAATCAGGACATTCATAGATTCCACCGGTTAAACGGTGGTAACCAGGTTCATCCGGTTGGTTATTATTAAGCAGTTCTCCAACGTATTCAAAATAGATTAAATCGGTGCTTTTGTAGAGTAATAATTGTCCTACCCCATTGGTTTTTCCACCAATGACAACATAATAGGTATCGTTGTGTTTAAATACTTTGGGGTCTCTAAAATCAGAACTATTGGCGTTACTTGGTAAATCTAAAACAGTTATGACCGGGTTATTTCGATCTTTTTGAAAGGTTAACCCGCCATCTTCAGAATAAGCAATCGCTTGTTGTTGTAACCCATTGGATACAGCGGTATACATGAGGTAAAGTTTGCCATCTTTTTCAATCGCAGATCCAGAAAATGCGCCTAAATCTTTATCATAGGTTTTATCTGGTGCTAACGCGACTGGTAAATGTTCCCACTTTATGAAGTCTGTAGTTACTTGGTGTCCCCAGTGCATCGGGCCCCAGTTTGAAGCGTATGGATTATGTTGATAAAATAAGTGAAACTGACCATTGTACCAAATGACACCATTTGGGTCATTAGCCCAATTGTATCGGCTCATCGCGTGATAGGTTAAGCGGTATCTTGGATTGAGTTTTGACTCATTTTCTATAAGATAACGATTCGCTTTAATAATGGCAGGACTTTCATCGTAAGGCCCCTGAAAGTTTATAATGAAATCATCGACATTTAGGTAGTTGAATCCATCATTCATGGAATCTGAATCCACGATGACTATTTGGATTTTTTCACCCAAGTAGTCACTTAAGTCCACACTAATACGAAACATTTGATTGGATTCATTAAAGTTTTCATTACTAACTCTAATCAATTCATCTCCAGTTTCACTGATGAAACGGATGTATGTCAAGGTAGGGTCTTCACCAGCACCCATTAAGAAACCAACGATACCATTGCCTTTTAATGTAAAAAGTTCTGATGTCATGGTGCCTGTTTTTTCTCCTAAACCACTTTTACCTCCATGGAAAAAGTAAGTGCCTTGTTGTCTGAATTCTAATTGATTGGTATCCCTTTTTTGGAAGGAGATCAATGAAGGACTGAAGGCTTCACCTGTGGTCGTCCAACCTTCTAGGTTACCCAATTCAAAATCACCATTTTTAAAGGTATAAGGATTTTGAACATCGAGTGAAGGTGTGTTTGTACAAGCTGTAACTAGGATGATTAAGCTTAGGATAAAAAATAGACTGATTTTTTTCATACACTAACTCCTTGAGATGTCATGAAGGGAAGTCAAATGCTTGACTTGACTTCCCCATGACCTAGACTAATTATGCTAATTCAATGATTGTGATTGAATCGATATAAATGATTGCACTACCTGTATTGAATGAACCAAATTGGAACAATAACTCAATGTTTTCAGAGAATGATTGTAGGTTTGGTGTTTCATAACTAAATGTTTGAGGTGTCGTAGTTAATTCAAACATCGTTGTGACTTTCGGATTCCATTGACCCATTGGGTTCACAGCGAAGAATCCACTGACAGTCTTCGATGCGTGAGCAACGAATTCAATTCTATATTTAGAACCATCATTGAAGACAACATCTTCAAGATAAACTTTGTTATACCAGTCAGTATCACCAAATACGGATACGTCATAAACCAATTTGCCTGATTCAACATCGACATATGTATTCGCAGCTGCTGGGGCATTTTCAAAGCTACCAAAACCTTCAGGTAGACCGGAGAAACGAGTGACTGTTTCAGAGAAACC
>CAZXLG010000091.1:0-5598 GCA_964641335.1 uncultured Paracholeplasma sp. | reverse complement strand
TGTCTGAACAGAGTAAAGGAACCACTTTAGACTATTCTTGGACAGGTAATTTAGGTCGTTGGTATTGGGATTACGTGACCAATCAAGTGACCTTTAATCCTTTAAAAGCTGAAGCGTTAGGGTATCATGTCAATGAACTCCCACAACCCATCGGATATGAGTTTTTTACTTCAAAACTTCATCCCGATGATTTTGAGCCCGTGATGGATAATATGCGCAAACATTTAAAAGGGGAATCCCATGTCTATGATGTGGAATACCGAATTCTTTCAAAAGACAACACCTATCGTTGGTTTTACGACCGAGGTGTTGTCACAAAACGAGACCTCACAGGCAAACCTCTGCTTCTCGCTGGTATTGTGTTTGATATTACAGAACGCAAGCGTTATGAGCTCAACTTGATTGAAGAAAAAGATGTGTTACTCAATCGTTCTATCACCGATGAGATGACAAATGCCTTAAATTATCGAGGTATCATCGACCAATTAAAACAAGCACTCAATGATCTTGATATCACTGGAAATCTATCGATACTCATGCTCGATATCGATGACTTCAAACAGATTAACGATACCTATGGTCATTTGGTGGGTGATAAAATCTTAAAATCACTGGTAAAAGTCATCCAAAATAGCCTGCGTGATACCGATTTGGTTGGTCGTTATGGTGGGGAAGAATTCTTGGTGATCTTTAAAGATACACCACTAGAACAAGCGAAAATGGTTTCTGAACGAATACGAAAAAATGTTTCAAAATATAAATTCCCAGACAATATTCGTATCACAATTAGCGGCGGTGTGTATAGCTATCATGGTTCTGGTTTATATGACTTTATCCATCAAGCTGACATCAATTTATACGAAGCGAAAAAACGTGGAAAGAATCAAATCATTTAGTCTAAAAGGTGCGAACTTCGCACCTTTTTTTGGGGTTTCTTTGTTATAATAGTATCAGTTGTGGAGGGATTGTTTATGATTAGTTTTAAAAATGATTACAGTGAAATTGCACATCCAAAGATTCTTGATTTATTACAAACCCACAGTCAAACCCAATTCAATGGGTATGGTTTGGATACCTTAAGTGATTCGATTAAACATAAAATGAAGAAAATGATGACCGCGAATGTAGACATTCACTTTTTAGTGGGTGGTACGATTACCAATAAAATTTTAATCAGTCATGTGTTAAAGCCCTATGAGGCTGTGATTTCGGCTGATACCGGTCATATTTATGTTCATGAGACTGGGGCGATTGAATCCACTGGGCATCAAATCATCTTGATTGCGAATCAAGAAGGTAAACTGACTCCAAAATCAATCGAAGAAACGTTTATTCAGTTTACAGATGAACATCGAGTGTTACCAAAAATGGTCTATATCTCTAACGCTACCGAAACGGGTACAGTTTATACTAAAAAAGAACTTGAAGACCTCTACCGCTATTGTCAAAAAAATCATCTTTACTTATTCATCGATGGGGCTCGTTTAGGTGTCGCTTTAGCAGCATCTGGTTTAACCTTAGAAGACATGTGTCAAAATAGCGATGCTTTTTATATTGGTGGCACTAAAAATGGTGCGATGTTGGGTGAGGCTTTAGTCATCAAAAACGAATCACTAAAAGAAAATGTGCGTTATTCGATCAAGCAAAGTGGTGGATTGCTTGCGAAAGGGTTTGTTGCGGCGATTCAATTCGAAGGTTTATTTACAAACAACCTCTTCTTCGACTTAGGCAAGCATGCCAATCTGATGGCCTCAAAACTAACTAAAGGTTTACAAGACCTTTCGATTACACCAATATATCCTGTATCCACCAATCAGATTTTCATCCGATTACCGAAATCTTTAGTTCAAAAACTCTCGATCAATTATGCTTTTGAAGTTTGGACAGACCATAAAGAGGAACAAACCATTCGCTTAGTGACCTCTTGGTTTACGACTGAGAAAATGATTAAAACACTGTTAGCGGATATTAAGAAATTGAAATAAAAAACTCAGGGCGACCTGAGTTTTATCTTTATATGAGGGATTCGTAAGCTTGTTTGAAACAATCGACTAAGTAATCAACATCTTTTAAATCGGTATCTAATCCAAAACTGATTCGAATGACCCCTTCAGGATTGATTGAATGAATCGCTTCGATGACATGAGATAAACCAATCTCATTCGAATGACAGGCACTACCGGTAGATACATAAACACCCAATTGATTGAGTTTAAATTGTAGTCTCATCCCACTAACCCTTTCAAAGGCTAATGAGAGTAATCCAGGTAATCGATGTTCACCAATCTCTGGACCATTTAAATGACAAGGTATCACTTTTTGAATACGGGAGAGGAAAGTTCGACTTAAGCTGTTTAAATAGGCTTTTTTAGCGCTATACTGTTCGTTTAAGAGCACTAAAGCTTGTTTAAACCCAATGATGGCTGCAACATTTTCAGTGCCTGAGCGGAACCCCGATTCTTGATTGCCGCCATGGATCAATGGTGTGAGTTCAATCGCGCTTTTTTTATACAATAAACCAATGCCTTTTGGACCTTCGATTTTATGAGCGGAAAAAGACATCATATCGACATTTAAACGAGATAGATCGATGGGTTCATGGGCCAGCATTTGAACCGCATCCACATGAATAATTGAACCCAATTGATGGACGATTTCAGCTATCTTTTCAATATCTTGAATGACACCAATTTCATTATTCGCCCATAAAATACTGACAAGTAACGTCTTTGAATTCAACTTTGATTTTAGGTCTTCTAAATCGATGAAGCCTAAGGAATCAACTTTTATATAATGAATTTGATAGCCTTGTGTTTCTAAGTATTTCACTGTATTTAGTGTTGCTGCGTGTTCGATTGGTGTCGTGATAATTTCTTTTTTATTTGGGTGTTTTTCCGCATATCCCTTTATAGCAAGGTTGGTTGCTTCAGTACCTGAACCAGTAAATATCAGTTCTTTTGGATCACAGTGCAAGATATTCGCAATCACTGCTTTCGCTTCATTGATGGCACGCTTGTTTTGGATGCCTTCAGGGTGTAAAGAGGACGGGTTACCATAGGATTTTGTTAAATAGGGTAACATTTCCTTTAAAACAGCCTCATGCATCTTGGTGGTTGCAGCGTGGTCTAAATCAAAGGTTTTCATCATTTCACTTCCAATTCAAGCCTGCAGTTTAGGTACTTTGAAAAATCAATATCAGGTAAAGCGAACATCAATGATTCATCCACAAGATAGTGGGTTAAACCTTGTTTTATAAACCAAGTTTCCGCTTTTAGTGCGAGGGTTTCTACCGCGTAGGATTCGTGAATGATACACGGATTGGCATCGTTAAAAAGCTCTAATGAGGTTCTTTTAATACTTTCAGATTTATACTTTAAATTGAGTAAAGGACCTTTAAATTCAATTTTACCGATGGGATTTTTAATGATGACTTTTTTAATCATACATCCTCCTAGAATACTCTGAAGATATAGTAAATAGCGACCCCTAAGAATACCAACGCATTGATCAATTTAATGATATCCAAACGTTTTCTCATAAAATTAGAAACAGCCATGGTATTTTGGGTTTTTAAAGCGATGGTTGAAATGACGATGAGTGGTGAAACAAATAATAGGACATAAACGAATAACAGTCCGTTAAATAATAATACATGTGCTGTGCGGTCAACCACAATCGCGGTCCACGCGACAAAGGCTTGACCACTGCATGGGAATTCAACGATTGCGACAAACATCCCGATTAAAAACGCAATGAGATATACCGTTGTATCCCCTGAATCGATGCTTTCAGAAAAACCGTTCATCAGTTTTTTAGTCACGGTAAAGAATCTTCTTGGCAGTTGATTTTTAATCTCACCATAGGCTTTTCTTCTGGCTGCGAAGAAGTCCATGAAGTTTAGGGCTGAAATAAATAACGCAAGTACGATGATGATACTATAGAAAATAATCATGTAAGGCACTAATAAAGCAAGTGCTTTAGATAAGAAGGTCCCTAAAATGAAATACGTGACAAAAATCGCGAGAATATAAGATACGCAAATATAAAAGACCGCTTTAGAGCGTTTCCTGTCGGTTAAGAAGGATAAGAACATGAGTAACATCGCGATTGCACAAGGGTTAAACGCATCTAATATGCCTAACAGTGCCGTTGAACCTAAGAGCACCCATAAATCGTTTAATGTGATATCACCGTAGACCAGTTCAATCGGGTCTAAGGGGGATTGTTGATCCATAATCGCTTGAACATTACCGGATTGAATTTGATTGATGATGTTTTCTGCCCCATCAATGTAGGTATCACCTACATATAAAATCGGCACTAAACTCTTGTTATTTGGTACGTTATAGGTTCTCGCATAACGCGTAAACATCTCTTCAAATAAATCGTAATTATCTTCACTCATATACTTCGTAACCACATACCCAGCATCTGCTAGATCATCCAACACACCTACATTTTCGACCTGTTGACAGTTTAAACAGGTATATGACCCAAAGTAGATCGCATCCACGGTTGAATCTGCTTGAATTCGTGTCATCCCAACCACTAATATAAGTAAAGCCATGAAGCCTATAATGAATCCTTTGAAACGTATCGTCATGAAAGTACCTCTGTTTTATATAGATTAATGAAACTCTTTTAAGATGATTCATCTTCTATAGTTTAACATAAAAATAATAAAAGACTTCGAATCAAGGTATGAATACTTTATTCAAAAAGAAAAAAGTATTCCCCGTTATAGGAAATACTTTAGATTTAGTCTTAGTTCCAGCGTCTTGGGTCGCCTTTAATCGCTTCAAGAATCGACATATCTTCTGGCTTGATTTCAAAGTCAACTTTGGTATTTTGAAGGATGCGTTCTTCATGTGTTGATTTAGGGAGGGGGGCTGTATTCTTTTGAATACAATAGCGAATACAAATTTGAGCTGGGGACACTTGATACTTTTTCGCAACCTCACCAATGATTGGATTGCTTAACAAATACCCAATACCAAGAGGTGAATAGGCTTCAACGATAATCCCTTTGGTTTCACAGTAATCTAGGGTCTTCTTTTGATCTAAACCAATGAAGAACCCAATTTGGTTCACATGTGGGATAATTTCGCAGTGTTTTAGAATATTCTCAATGTCTGATGGGTCAAAATTGGATACACCAATGGCACGAATTTTACCTGCACGGTAAAGTTCTTCCATCGCTTTCCAAGCTTGAACGTTGCCTTCACGACAGTCTTTACCGATTTCACTCCATGGCCATGGGGCGTGGATTAAAAATAAGTCGAGATAATCAAATCCTAAGGCTTTTAAGGTTTTTTCAAAGGCTGCTTTCGCACCTTCATAGGTTTTGATATGGGATTCCAATTTAGAGGTTACAAAGATTTCATGTCTTGGTATACCAGAATCTTTGACGGCTTTACCCACTGATTCTTCGTTTTGATAACCTTCTGCTGTATCAATATGACGATACCCATGTTTTAAGGCTGCTAAAACGGAATGGTAGGTTTCTTCACCGTTTTTAACTTGCCAAGTACCTAAACCAATTTTAGGTAGTTTAACACCATTTTTTAACGTGTAGGATTGTTGTAAGACGTTCATTGT
>CAZXLG010000090.1:0-5666 GCA_964641335.1 uncultured Paracholeplasma sp. | reverse complement strand
TTGAAATCACTCCATGATATTGTCGACTCCTTTTTTTTAGCCCGTATGGATGGGTCAGAAGAGATGATTGCGAGTACACTCGCAGCCATCAATATTCACTGGCCAATCTATAATATTTTCAATGCTTTAGGCGTTGGATTAGGCATTGCAGGGGTTGGTATAATCTCTCAATACTTAGGGTCTGGTAAAGAAAAAACCGCTAAGATATACGCTGCTAAACTGCTCACATTTTCCTTTGTATTAGGTCTTACCGTCAATGCGTTGTTATTCTTTGGGGCACCACTGATTGCACAAGTGATGGGAGCTACAGGTTCAACGGCAGACTACGCAATTACGTATTTTAGATACCGTTCAATGGAGTTTACCTTTGTCTATATTTTCTTAGCTTACCAAGCAATTAGACAAGCAAGTGGGGATACATTGTCACCGGTTATATTGTCTGTGGTCAGTATTTTAGTCAATATTTTCTTAACATGGTTATTCATTTCAGAATTTAACATGGGGATCACAGGGGCAGGTCTATCTACATTGATTGCGCAAGCTCTAATCGTTCCTTTTGCAGTATATAATTTGTTTTTCACAAAGAAACACCCTAGAATTGAAGCTAGGGATTTGGGGTATGATGGACTCATTATCAAGGAAATCTCCAAATTTGCCTTACCATCTGCCGCAGCCCAAGCCTTTTCATCCTTAGGATTCGCTGTCATTCAAGCGATGATTTTAAGTTATGGGGAAGTCGTATCTTCAGGATTTTCAACAGGAAACCGCATATCTTCACTCTTATTAAACCCTGTCATGGCGATTGGGTCGGTAGTCACAGCGTATATCGGTCAAAATATTGGTGCGAATAACGCTGCTCGAGCGAAGAAGTCCTATGAGGTTGCGAGAAACCTTAGCGTGATCATCATGGTTCTTGGTGTACTCATCATCATCCCTTTCGCAAAACCGATTGCGGAGTTCATTGTGGGTACGCACAACGCATCTATTGTTGCGGTCACAGTCGAGTATTCTATATGGATTTTAGGCACTCAACCATTGATGGCGATTTTCCAAACACATCTATCTGCTTTTAATGGATCAGGTAATAATAAATATGCCTTCATTATGACGTTTACACGTCTTTGGATTTTACGTGTACCACTGGTATTAATTTTTAAGTACTTAACGGATGTTGGGTACGCAGGTATTTGGTATGCGATGGTTATGTCAAACTTAATTGTATTATTTGTGGGTTCATATCTCTATAAAAAGGTGAAATTCCAAAGAAAGGTATTCATCGATGAACAAGACACAGCTACAGACAATTTTTCAATCTAAATTTGATCTGGTCGGCATCATTGAAACCAAGCGCTACTTAGAAGCAGCCAAAGCGATGGGTAAATCCGTCATCGAAGAGGATTATCCAACGATGGTTGTTTTGGGGCTGTCTTACCCAAAACGAATCCTTAAACACACCCAAACCCATCTTGTACCTTCCTTCTATACGTTTGGTATGGATTATCATACCGTTTTAAAAGAGCGTATGCTTTCATGTTTAAAAGATATACCTATTGATTATCGATTGGGTGTCGATAATCATAATCATGATGAGCGCTTAGCAGCGACATTATCAGGATTAGGCTATTTTGCTAAAAACCAGTTGATCATCAATAAAACCTATGGCTCTTATTTCTTTTTAGGTTTGGTATTTTTAAATGTTAAGCTCGATTCTGAATTGGTTTTATCTGTGGATAATGATTGTGGGACTTGTCGTAAATGTATTGACGCTTGTCCCGTATCTGCATTATCGGATACAGGCTATGATATGAATCGCTGCATGAGTCATTATAACCAATCGAAACGCATTTTAACGGATGCAGAAATGGATGCGAACTACAGTCTATTTGGCTGTGATATCTGCCAAATGGTCTGTCCTAAAAATATCAACATCACTAAAAAAACACACCCTGAGTTTGAACTTTCGGATAAAGAGATGGTATCGATTGTCGATTTATTTACTGATTCAGAAAAGGTCTTTAAGGATAAATACGCCAACATGCCTTATTTATGGAAAGGCAAAACCATTTTGATGCGCAATGCATTATTAGTACTGAATCGATTACAAAATAAAGAACACCTAGCACTGATTGAGAAGACCAAAGGGAAATACCCTCTTTGGTATGAAGATACACTAGAGCGCGTATTAAATAAGCTCAAGGAGACACACTAATGGAATTACACATTGTTTTATATGAACCAGAAATTCCTCAAAATACCGGTAATATTATGAGAACCTGTGTGGGTATTCATGCGAAACTGCATTTGATTAAACCACTGGGTTTTTCACTTGATGAAAAGTATTTGAGAAGAAGTGCCTTAGATTATATTAAAGATTTAGAGTACACCGTCTATGAAAACTACCAAGACTTTGAATCTAAAAATAAAGGGCAATATTTCTTTTTAACCCGTTATGGAAAAAAAACCTATTCTGAAATCAATTATAAGGAAATCAAAGAACCTATTTATTTGATATTTGGAAAAGAATCCACTGGCGTAGATAGAACCATTTTAGCAGCGCATATGGACACTTGTTACCGTATCCCAACCACCGATAAAATCAGGTCACTGAACCTTTCAAACGCTGTGGCGTTAGTCTCATTTGAAGTAATGAGACAGTATGATTTTGAGGGTTTATATAAATATGAACCTGAAACCCTTAAAGGGAAAGATTTCTTGGACCAATTCAAATGATGCTTATAACTGCATTTGAACCCTTTGGTGGGAAGACTTGGAATGCTTCAAGTATGATATTGAAGCGACTAAATGTTCAAGCTGATAAATTGGAATTACCCGTTTCAATTGAACAAGCCAAACAAGCAATAGAACACTTAGATGTTTCAAAGTATGATACTATTTTGATGTTGGGTGAAGCCAATCGAGATTATCTATCTTTAGAACAGTTTGCTTATAATGAAATTGACATGAGAATACCCGATAATCAAGGCTTACAAATCAAACAACAACCGATTGATGACGGAACGACGGTTCAAACCAAATTGGATTTAAACCGATGGGTGAAACCCGGGATTCAACTATCCGATGACCCAGGCCGTTATTTATGTAACTATGTGTATTATCAAATGAGTCAAAAGCACCCACAGGTATTATTCATCCATGTCAGTGCAACTATAGAAACCGTTGAGTTACAAACTCAACAGATCGAGGAGATTATTCATGAAATTGAGACCCTTTCAATCCCTAGGTGAAGAGATTGCGAACGCAGTCAGTCACGGTTTAGGTGCCATCTTTGGCATTGTTGCGTTAATCTTAATGTTATTAAAGTCCAATAATGGCTTTGAAGTATTTGGAGCTCTTGTGTTTGGATTAAGCATCATCGTTTTATACACCATGAGTACGCTTTACCACGCGTTTAAACGCGACACTAAAGTCAAACGCTTATTTAAACGATTTGACCATATCTCGATTTATATCTTGATTGGTGGTACATTCGCACCGATTTTCATTATGGTGGTTGAAAAGCCATTAGGTTGGTACTTACTGATTGGACAATGGACACTCATCGCGATTGGTGCGACCATGAAAGCCATCCACATCCATAAGTTTCAAATCCCGCATTTGTTACTGTATATCATTTTGGGTTGGAGTGGGTTAACCTTAGTCGGTCCACTATTTGATTTATCGGTCAATGCCTTT
This sequence comes from uncultured Paracholeplasma sp., assembly GCA_964641335.1. Lineage (GTDB taxonomy): Bacteria > Bacillota_I > Bacilli_A > Acholeplasmatales > UBA5453 > Paracholeplasma. Next base: position 1,973 of record CAZXLG010000090.1, on the reverse strand, counting down.
TATTTCATCTTAGCTGGTGGGATTGCGTATACCGTAGGTGTTATTTTCTATGCGTTATCGAAAGTATTTAAGTATAGTCATTTTATATGGCATATATTTGTCTTTTTAGGTACTTTATTTCATTTCATCGCCATCTACGCCTATTTACTCTAAAAATAACCAGTTTTAAATATTGTGAATAATTGTTCATAATAAGTCTTAAAAATCTTGCAAAAGCAAGTAAATTATAATATTATAAAAGGGAACAAGGAGATTATTAAACTATGAAAATTATGGCAGTCAATGCAGGAAGTTCTTCGATTAAATTCCAATTACTCGATATGCCAGCAGAAAAACAAATTACCTCTGGGATTGTTGAACGCATTGGATCAGAAGAAGCCCTCTTCACCATCAAATATAATGGGCAAAAGTTTGTTGAAACTTTACCAATCAAAGACCACGCTATCGGTGTTGAACTGATTTTAGAAGGTTTGATTAAACACAATGTTATTTCAAATATCAATGAGATTGAAGGCGTTGGACACAGAGTAGTTCAAGGTGGAGAATTATTCAAAGATTCTACTTTAATCAATGATCAAGTATTACAACAAATCATTGATTTAGGTGAAATGGCACCCCTTCATAACCCAGCGAACGCAACCGGTATTAAAGCATTTAGAAAAGTCTTACCAAACGTCCCACAAGTCGCTGTTTTTGATACTGTATTCCATCAAACCATGAAGAAAGATGCTTATCTTTATGGTACACCGTATGAATGGTATACCCAATATGGTATTCGTAAGTATGGATTCCACGGAACCAGCCACCAATATGTATCTGAACGTGCCAACCAATTGATGGGCACAACAAACACTAAAGTTGTTGTATGTCACATCGGTAATGGTGCATCCTTATCGGCTGTTAAGAATGGTCATTGTGTTGAAACATCCATGGGCTTTACCCCACTTGAAGGATTCCCAATGGGCACCCGTTCTGGTTCGATTGACCCAGCTATTACCTCCTACATGTCCAATAAATTAAACAAATCTGCACAAGATATTACTGATATTCTTAATAAGAAGTCTGGTTACCTTGGTATCTCTGGTTTATCCAATGATGCTAGAGACATCGAAGCAGCGATTGAAAAGGGCAATGAAAGAGCGAAACTTGCTTTCGATATTCAAGCCAAACAAATTGCTGACTATATTGGTTCTTATTACATCTATATGGGCGGATTAGACGCGATCTGCTTTACCGCAGGTATCGGTGAAAACTCCCCAGTCTTAAGACAAATGATCATCGATCGTTTAGCCGTTCTTGGTGTTGAACTCAACCCTGAACTCAACAAACTCAGAGGCGAACGTCTCATCTCTTCTGAAACCTCTAAAGTCAAAGTATTCATCATCCCAACCGATGAAGAAGTCATGATTGCAAGAGACACCATGAGAATTTCTCACAAACATTAATATCGATTTACTTATATAAAATCCCTCTATAGTAAACACTACTAAACATTACCGTACAGTAGTATTTAAATAGGGATTTTTTTGTTATTATGTATTCTTAAAAAGTAAATTAAGTCGAAATAAGTCATGATTTTCATTTATTTACGAGTATTTTCATCAATTTTATAAATATTTACAGATAAAACATTTTATCTAGTTAATTTTTACATAAATACATCTAGTATTAAAAGTTTAGATATGATAGGATTAAAAATAGATTATGATGTTAGTATAAGAAGTGGACAAGTTAAAAGTAGAGAGTTCATGATAGAATAAAACAAGAACGTCTTATCTCAATAAGTCATACCAGTGGGACGGCAGACAATTAACTCAAATAGTTTCTTATGATACCTCACTAACTTTTAAATATAATGACCAAGGCATTAGAACACAAAAAGTCCAAAATTCAGGATCTTTAATAACCACCAATTATATTTTAGATGGTGATAAGGTACTGGTTGAAACCAGAAGTAATGGTATTACAATCTA
>CAZXLG010000089.1:0-5686 GCA_964641335.1 uncultured Paracholeplasma sp. | reverse complement strand
GATATACTTTTAATGTAATGTCTGGAGGGTAGAAACATGCGTGAACTTGTTAAATTAGTTTGTACTGAATGTGGTGAAGAAAACTACTACACAACTAAAAATAAAAAAACCACACCAAATCGTCTTGAAATCAAGAAGTATTGTCCTAAATCGCGTACTTATACGTTACATAGAGAAAAGAAATAAGCTATTCTTGGAATAGTTTTTTTTCTAAATAAAGCCCATGTATATTAAAGGAAATGACGATTTATCTCATGTATTTATTATTAAAAGATTCGATGGTGCGATTTTGATTGACCCTTCACACGATATCGCAGCGATTGAAAACAGTTTAAAAGGGTATAGCTTAAAAGCCATCCTCTTAACCCATGGTCATATCGATCATACGGCATTGATAGACCGATTTAACGTCCCTATATATATGCACAAGGATGACTATCTTTTGATGCAAGACCGTGATCAAAGCGGTGCGAAAGAATTAAGAATGACTTTGCCTAAAATCACCTCAGAAACCGATATAAGATTCATTAAAGACATCGACAAGATTCCTTTTATGGATGAAGAACTCACGGTTTATCACACCCCAGGCCATACCAAAGGCAGTGTGTGTTACCTTTATCGAAATGAACTTTACACCGGAGATACGCTATTTAAAGGGAGTGTTGGTCGAACTGACCTCGTTGGTGGTTCAACTGTACAGCTCAATAAATCATTGAAACGTTTGATGACAGAATTATCTCAAACCATTAAAATATACCCTGGACACGATGGTTTCACATCGCTTAAGGATGAAAAAAACCAAAATGATTATCTAAAAAAAGTACTCAAAAAATAATCCCAATCATGGGATTTTTTCTTTTTTAGCACATTTATCTTGACAGTGCTAAACGCATATAATAAAATAGAGTTGGCACTGAGATAGTGTAAGTGCTAAAGAGGTGAAGTTGTGTTAACGAATCGTCAAAAACTCATTCTAAAAGCCATCATTGAAGCCTATGTAAACGATGGTATTCCTGTGGGCTCAAAAGCATTAACCGATAAACCTTATTTAGGATTTTCATCTGCGACTTTGAGATACGATATGGCAAAACTCGAAGAACTGGGTTTCTTAGAAAAAACCCATACCAGTTCTGGACGCATACCATCGAACCTTGGCTATCGCTACTATGTTGAAAATCTTGTAACGCGTGATGACAATGTTAAAGAAGTCTTCCCAATCATCGACCGAATTTTCATGGAATTTGAAAATAACAAAGAAATCGCTGTGAAAGAAGCCATCAACCTCTTATCTGAACTCACCAATTACACCTCAATGGTTTTAGGACCAAATGAACTTTTGGCACGCATTAAAAAAATCGACTTTATCCCTTTATATAATCAAGAAGCAGTGGTCCTCATCGTAACCGATAAGGGTCATGTTCAAAGTGAGACAGTAAAAATCCCTGAACATATCTCGTTATTGGATTTTAAGAAAATCATTTCATCTTTGAACGATTTACTCGAAAATCAATTTGTAAAGGATGCAAAACGCATATTGAAGAATGCCTTCATGGAAGAAAATCTCATGGAATACATGGATTACCAAGAACGCATCATCGATACCGTTGTAAACGCATTTAGACAAATGAGTGAAGAAAATGTATATCTTACCGGCATGGGTAATATGCTAGTTCAACCTGAGTTCAATGACATCAATCAAATACGTGACTTGATGTATATGTTGGACAGGAAAGAACTATTACGGCTCGTTGGCAGGACCAATAAGCTGTCGATTAAAATAGGAAAAGAAGCCGATTATATGCCGACAGACACCTGTACCATCATTTCTGTGCCATATTCGGTAACAGATGAAGATCAAGGCACCATCGCCATCATCGGACCGACTCGAATGGACTATTCTAAAGTGATTCCACTGATGGAATATATTGCGAAAAATATCGCGAAACTCTATAAAAAATAATAAACGAGGTGATCATTTGTGGATGAAAAGGAATTAAAACAAGAAACCACTGAAACTGTGGATTCCAAAGACACACATATCAAAGAAAAAAAGAAAAGTGAGAAAGACAAATTGAAAGACGAAATCGAGCAGTTAAAAGCAGATAACGCGATGCTTAAGGATCAATACTTAAGAGAGCGTGCAGAGCTTGAAAACTTTAAGAAACGGACGCACCAAGAACGTATCGTTGAGCGCAAATATGCTGCTCAAAACATCATTGAACAGTTAATTACCCCGATTGATCAGTTAAAGATTGTCACCAACATGCCAGTCGATAATGATGTATTAAAAAATTATTTGATTGGGTTTAAGATGATCAATGATCAAATTCTCGGGTTATTAGAACAAGAAGGATTAAAAGAAATTAAAGCGATGAATGAGATGTTTGATCCAAACATCCATCACGCAATTGACACTGTCTGTGAAAAAGATAAGCCAAAAGGCATGATTTTAGCTGTACAACAAACAGGATACATGTTCAAAGAACGTGTCATCAGACCTGCCATGGTCAAAGTAAACGAATGGAGTGATGAAAATGGCAACAACAAATAAGATTATCGGTATCGACTTAGGAACCACAAACTCAGTAGTATCCATCATGGAAGGTGGAGACGTTAAAGTAATTCCAAACGCAGATGGCTCAAGAACCACACCATCCGTCGTTGCTTTTAAAGGCGATGAAATCTCTGTCGGTGAAGTCGCAAAGAGACAAACCATTACCAACCCAAATACAGTATCCTCAATTAAGAGACACATGGGTGAAGGTTCATACAAAGTTAACATCAATGGTAAACAATATACCCCACAAGAAATCTCCGCAATGATTCTTCAAAACTTAAAGAAAACAGCAGAAGATTATTTAGGCGCACAAGTAAAGAAAGCCGTTATTACTGTACCTGCGTATTTTAATGACGCTCAAAGACAAGCGACTAAAGATGCTGGTAAGATTGCCGGTCTTGAAGTTATGCGTATCATCAACGAACCTACCGCTGCTGCACTAGCTTACGGTATTGATAAATTAGAAAAAGAACAAACCGTCCTTGTATTTGACTTAGGTGGCGGTACATTCGACGTATCGATCTTACACTTAGCAGAAGGTACCTTTGAAGTATTAGCAACCTCTGGTGATAACCACCTTGGTGGCGATGACTTTGACCAAAAAATCATGGATTACCTAATTGCAGAATTCAAGAAAGAAAATGGCATTGACTTATCCAAAGATAAGATGGCTGTTCAACGCTTGAAAGATGCTGCTGAAAAAGCGAAAAAAGAACTTTCTGGTGTGACAACCACTCAAATTTCCTTACCATTCATCACCATGGGTGTTGCGGGTCCTCTACACTTAGAAAAGACCTTAACCCGTGCTAAATTTGATGAACTTACCGCTGATTTAGTAGAAAGAACTGTTGGCCCAGTTAGACGTGCTTTAAAGGATGCTAAAATGGACCCTGCTAAATTACACCAAGTATTATTAGTTGGTGGATCAACCCGTATTCCTGCAGTTCAAGAAGCCGTTAAACGTGAATTAGGTAAAGAACCTAACAAGAGTGTCAACCCAGATGAAGTTGTTGCGATGGGTGCGGCTATTCAAGGTGCGGTATTATCTGGTGATGTGAAAGACGTTCTATTACTCGACGTTACACCACTCTCTTTAGGTATTGAAACCCTCGGTGGTGTATTCACGAAGTTAATTGAACGTAATACAACCATCCCTACCTCAAAATCTCAAGTATTCTCAACAGCATCAGATAATCAACCAGCGGTTGACATCCACGTCTTACAAGGTGAACGTCAAATGGCAGCCGATAACAAGACTTTAGGTCGTTTCCAACTTAATGATATTCCACCTGCACCTCGTGGTGTACCTCAAATCGAAGTTAAATTTGATATCGATGCGAACGGTATCGTGAATGTCAGCGCGAAAGACTTAGGTACTGGTAAGTCACAAAAGATTACCATTTCTGGTGGGTCTGCTATGAGCGACGAAGAAATCAAACGTTTAATCAAGGAAGCTGAAGAAAATGCTGAAGCCGACAAACAAAAACGTGAAGAAGCTGATTTAAGAAATGAAGCATCATCCTTAATCTTCCAAGCAAACAAGGCGATTCATGATTTAGGCGAACAAGTCGACAAGAATGAAAAATCCAAAGTTGAAAAAGCAGTAAAAGACCTTGAAGATGCTTTAAAGGGCAATGATTTAAACCGTATCCGCGAAAAGAAAGAAGCACTTGAAAAAGATGCTCAAGCCATCGCAGTGAAGGCATATGAAAAAGCTCAAAAAGCAAATGAAGGTAAAGACGAAACCACTAAGAAGTCTGGCGACTCTAACACAGTAGACGCTGAGTTCGAAGAAAAATAAAAATCCACTTTAGGGGCTACGGCCCCTTTTGATGAAAGGTTAACATATGGCAGATAAAAGAGATTATTATGACGTACTGGGTGTAAGTAAAGAGGCATCCGAGGAAGAAATTAAAAAAGCTTACCGTTCGCTTGCAAAAAAATACCACCCCGATGTGTCTAGTGAGCCTAATGCGGAAGCAAAATTTAAGGAAGTTCAAGAAGCTTACGACACACTAGGCGATGCCGACAAGCGTAGACAATACGACCAATACGGTCATAATGGTCCGTTTGGCCAAGGTAGTGGTGCCGGTTTCGGTGGATTCGAAGGCTTTGGTGGTTTCTCTGACATCTTTAGTTCATTCTTTGGTGGCGGTCAACAACAACGCAGAGACCCAAATGGTCCGATGCGTGGCGATGACTTAGAACGCCGCATGAATATCACGTTTGAAGAAGCTGTCTTAGGTACGAAGAAAACCATAAAAGTAGAAACCGAACAAGCGTGTCATGTTTGTGGTGGCCATGGGGGACAAACAGCGAAAGATGTTGAAACCTGTGATCGTTGTCATGGCGCAGGCTATGTCACGGTTGAACAACGCACCATTTTAGGTAGTATTCGTTCACAAGCCGCTTGTCCAAAATGTGGTGGTCGCGGTAAAACGATTAAAAACAAATGTAAAGTATGTAACGGTTCAGGCCGTGAAAAAGTCACAAAAGATGTCGATGTTAAGATTCCGGCAGGGATTGATAACAACATGTCTTTACGCATGCCAGGCTATGGTGAAGGTGGCGGAAATGGTGGACCAGCAGGAGATCTATATTTAAGATTCTCGGTCAAACCACACAAATTCTTTAAACGAGATGGCGATAACATCATCCTAGAAGCCCCAATCTCATTTGTTCAGGCTGCATTAGGGGATTCGATTGATGTACCAACCATTTATGGCGATGTTACATTGAAGATTAACCCAGGTACCCAAAGTGGAACCACACTGCGTATGCGTGAAAAAGGGGTTGCGAATGTCAATACTGGCCGTAAAGGCGATCAATTGGTTGTTGTCAATGTTGAAATTCCAACATCGCTTTCTAAAGAACAAGAACAACTTTTAAGACAGTTTGAAAAAGCGGATCCGAAACCAAAAGATACGCCTTGGGAACGTTTTAAGAACATATTTAAAAATTAAAAATGATAGAAACTGCGATTTTCGCGGTTTCTTTTTCTTTTTACCAATAATTTTACGTCATCTAACGTATATTAGGCGTAAAACAAAAGGAGAGAAATTATATGAAAAGAATGAGTCTAGCAGTATTATTTGCCTTAATTACCTTAGTAGGACTCGCTGGTTGTGG
>CAZXLG010000088.1:0-5726 GCA_964641335.1 uncultured Paracholeplasma sp. | reverse complement strand
ATTTGACATAATCGAAACGTTTCGATTATTTGACATAAAAGTGATAGCCATTGAATTGTCTATCTATTTTTAAGTATAGTGGATAAAAACGTGTTTGTCAAAATAATTATGTAAGCGATTTCTATTTAAATATCATTTGAAAAAATTGAAACTCAGTGTTTATTTTTGAATCATTTCAATTTTATCCCTACACTATGTGTATAAAACAAAAGAATTCGCCGTTGTTAAGCGGTGAATTCTTCATCTATTAAGATTTGATTTTAAGGAGTCTTAGGCCATTTAAGATAACAAGTAAAGTTGACCCTTCATGAATCGATACAGCGAGCGATAAATGGAGGTCTAAAAAGACATTCGTAATGACTAAGAAGAGCACGACAGCTAAAGCGAAAATCATATTTTGAATCACAATGGTTCTGAGTCGTTTACTGACTTGATGAGCTAACCTAAACTTCTTTAAATCATTATCCATCAATACCCCATCGGATACTTCAATCGCGATATCCGTACCATTTTTCATCGCGATACCAATATCTGCTTTTACTAAAGCGATGGCGTCATTGATGCCATCGCCAAGCATGACGGTTAATCCTTCATTTTTTAATGATTCAATGAGGTTTGATTTCTCTTCAGGTAATACGTTACCATAGATATCTTTTATACCTAAAGAAGTTCCGATGGCGTTCGCCGTTTCTTCACTATCCCCAGAGATGAGCACTGTTTTTACATTTGAATCATTGAAGTATTGTATGACTTCTTTCGCATCCACTTTTGGTTGGTCTTGTATTCCTAAGATTAAGAATACTTCTTCTTTGTGTCCAAAACCAATGAGTGTTTTTCCACTAGATACAAGTTCTTTTTCTATGAGAATATCTTGAATGGCAGGATCAATAAAGTATTCAATTTTACCCACAAAATAATCCTGACCTGAAACCTTTGAATGAATCCCCAAACCAATCGCGTGATCGACTTCGAGATCCATCGGTTGAACGTCTTTAAAATGGTCTATTATCGCTTTAGATAAGGGATGATTCGATTGTCTTTCCATCGCGATTAAGACATTTAATGAGGCTTCATTTTTGAGCCAGATGACATCCGTTACTTTGGGTTTACCTTCGGTGATGGTGCCTGTTTTATCAAACGCAACCACTTTAGCATCCCTTAGGTTAGATAAGAAAGAACCCCCTTTAAATAATACCCCTCTTCTAGCTAAACTAGAGAGTGCAGAGAGTGTCGCTGGGATATCGGTCGCTGCTAAGGCACAAGGGGAGGCCCCTATTAAGAAGACCATTGTTTTATAAAAACTCGCGGATACTGTGTTATTAAAGCCATAAAACCATAAAAAATAAAATAAAGGGGCTAATATCAATACGATTGTGACATAAATAGGTTCAATCCGTTTGATAAGAATCGCGGTTTTGGATAAATTGGTTTGTGCTTCAGACACTAATCTCTTGATTCTTGAAAATACAGTATCTTCATTCTTTTTGGTTACAGTCATCGTAAATGACGTATGACCATTTAATGTCGATCCAAATATTGTATCTCCTATTGTTTTCTCTTTAGGGATACTTTCACCTGTAATCGCACTTTCATCAATCGTAGCGAATCCATTTAAAATGACACCATCAATGGGAATTAAATCCCCATTTAAAACAGATAATGTATCTCCAATCTTTAATGTATTAATATCTACCAGTTCGATTGAACCATCAGAGTTTAATCTTCTTCCAATCGTCGGGGTTATTTTAAGAAGACTGGTGATTTCTTTTTTACTTTTATTTTCCGCGTAGGATTCTAAGAAGTGTGCAGAAGCGAAGATTAGTATAAGCAATGAAGCTTCAGCGTACTCTTGAATGAATATCGCACCCATCGCACCTAAAGTCATGAGTAAATGGATATTTGGTTTAAATCGTTTGGATTCTAGGGTGTCTTTAAGAGTATCTAATAGTCCTTCTTGGATGATATGATGACCGGCTAAAATGGTGGATAGAATCCATAGTATAGCTTGAATAAATTCATTTGGTATAAAAAAAGCAACAATATATAAAACTAAACCTATCAAGAACAATACCAATGGGGTATGCCCGTGGTCGTGTGAGTGATGATTATGTTCAGAAGAACAATCGCTATCGTGGACATGTGAGTGATTATGCGAGTAATCACCTTTATGTGTGTGATTATGAGAGTAATCACCATTTTTTGTATGATGATGTGACATAATTACTCCCTAATATGATCGAGTGCTTGATTAAAGATTAAATGCACATGATCATCACTTAAGCGGTAATATATGGTTTGTCCTTCTCTTCTACTCTTAATCAAAGCAGCCTGTTTAAGGTTTTTTAATTGGTGTGATACAGCGCTTTGAGTCATATTTAAAATTAGGGCGATGTCATTCACACAAATCTCGTGTTTTGAAATCGCATATAAAATTTTGATTCGAGTTGGGTCTGATAAAACCTTGAATAAATCCACCATTAAGTAGAGTTCTTGTTCTACAATGATATTATTTTTGATTTCTTGAATGATGGTATCGTGACCACAGTTTTGATGTTCCATGAGGTTCCTCCTTATATATGAATGTATGCTCATATATGCATATAATAACAATAAACACCCTCAATGTCAAACAATAAAGCAGCCATTTAAGCTGCTTTTTACTGGTTTGGATTTGAAATCACAGATACATAGCGGTAATAAATGGCTATATTCCCTGAAGAATCGCTTACTGTATAGGTGATTAAGTACTCACCAATCGTGGTCGTATCTACACTCCCTGTGGTTTCGATGAGTACGGGTTCGTTTGAGTTATCTGAGGCCTCAATATAAGCGTCAACCCAGGTAGTATTAACATACACAGTATCGATGCCTGGATTGACCACACCGGTCGGTGCGGTTTCATCAATCACGAAGACATAACGCGTAACCGACTTAATGATTCCGCGATAATCGACTTCATAGTTAATGCTGTAAGTGCCAAGTTTGGTAAGGTCAACGGTATTTTCAATGATTGTGACTTTAATCGGTAATCCATACACCGTGGCTTTCACACCGGCATCAATAAATTCTCCATTGACTTCAACTGTATCTACGCCCGCTCTCAGTTCAAGGATGACTTGATCAGGGGTTGGCGCGCTACAAGCACCTAATAAACTCACTAAAAGTAAGATTAGGATGACTTTATATTTCATAGAGGGTCTCCTTCTTTCTTACATACGCTACAGGGGTATCTGTAATGGCTTCTAACACAATAACATAGCGTGATTTCACGACTGTTTGATTTTCATAAGTGACCGTATAAGTCACTTTATATATACCTGGGGTAAGGGTATCCACATCACCTGAAATCACCACATCCCCATAATTGGTATCGACCCCTTTTTCCACATAGGTTTGTCCAACATATAGAGTGGTGATCGCTTTGTTTAGGGTCACCACTAAGCGATCATCTTTTAAGATATGTACGTTTCGAGTAAGGATGTAAACTAAGGTTTCTCCCTCATATACACGATAGGTGAGGGTTTGAATGCCTGGCTTTCTGGTATTGATGACACCTTGGGTTGTGTAAGTTAATCCTTCTAAAGATACAGTAATACCTGTATCTGTGTAAATGGTATCCTCATAGATGGTATCGAGATTATGATTAAAAGTTACAAACTCATCTTTTAAAATCTTTTGATAAATCGGATAAACGGTACTAATTTCTTCTTGGTATAACACGATATCACTCCATCTAATAAAGGTGTAGTTGTAATAGGTATCAGAGGGTTTTATAGGACCTTCAATGTAAGTGACGTTATCTAGTACTGAATACGTTATGATCGATACTAACGTATTGTGGTCTTCTTGATAAAACTGTAATTCATAGGTGATCAATTCATAATACCCATAATAAGTTTGATCTTTGGTTACGGTAAAATCTGTGACCGGTAAGGTGTATTCAGCATCTAAAAACCAACCATGGAATATAAATCCAACTTGGGTGGTTTCAGGGGTTTGCGCAAGATCACTGAGTAGGTATCTTTCAGTGATCAGAATGTTACCATCAACAGTCCAAGTAATCACGGCGTGAGTTTGACGATAATACGCATAAATGATTGTATTTTGGGTGAATGTCATGCTTGAATCATATGGGATTTGATGGTCTTGATCTAGGAAAAAGCCAACAAATTCATAGTTCTCAATGATAGGTGGTGTTTCAATCGTGATGGATTGTCCACTTTGAATATAGTAAACACTGCTTTCAATCTCTAACGGGTAATCCACAGTAATATTTAGGTAATCAATTGAGACTAAAGCAAGCGCATCAACTAAACCGTATCCATAAAACTTATCCACCCCAACGGTGCCTAAATCTTTCGCAGTCGATTCTAGAGCGAGTTTCATTTGAGGTTGGGTTGCGTTAGGATAGACACTTTTATATAAAGCTGCAATCCCCGCAACATACGGGGCTGAAAAAGACGTTCCACTCGCAATCGTATAGCACGCTTGCAGGTCTGTGGTATAAATAGCGTCACCTGGGGCGACAATATCTAAAGAAGCATTATAGTTTGAAAAATCAGAAACAGTCGATGTTGAATCAATAGATCCAACCGAAATAACCGGTTCGAATGAGGCTGGGTAAATCTTGGTTTCTGCACCATCATTACCTGATGAAGCAACCACCAATACGTTATGGTCTTTGGCGTAGTTAATCGCGTTTAAAGTGAGTGGGTTCGCATATGTACTACCTAAGGATAAATTGATGATATCTGCCCCATTGTCTACGGCGTAGTAAATCCCTCTAATGATATCAGAATCTTTGAAAGTTTCGACATTATCATCATTGGCTTTAATGACCATAAGAATGACATTTGAGGTGACACCCGCAATCCCGATTGAGTTATTTTTATTCGCGCCAATAACCCCCGCTACCATGGTACCGTGGCCTTGGTCGTCTTCAACATAACTTAAACCCACCAAGTCATTCGCTGCGTTATAGGATAGTGGTGATAGTCTACCTGTAAATTCAGGGTGGTCGATATCAATCCCGGTATCGATAATCGCGACTGTGATATCACTACTACCTGAAGTGATTTGCCAGGCATCATCCACTTGGGTGAGTGGAATGGCGTATTGGTTAGTGTAATAGGTGTCATTGACGATCGGTTTGATAAATGGATTCCCCATCGTTTGATAAGTACTATTATAGACAAACCCTTGATTAATGTATTCGTCTATTTTCTGACCTTGATAGATGAATTCAGCGATTTTTCCATCGTATTTGACTAAAAATAAAGACTTTTCTTCATCAAAGGATTTCACTAAGTCAAAATCATCGGTTTCATATAATAACGTGACTGTCGCATTCGAATCGATGGTTATTTGAGGTTTTAATAGTTTTGACAATGAAAAAACCATGAGTAAACTCATCACTAAGAGGATTATACTTTTTCTCATGGTCTCACTTCCTTTATCAATATACGGTTTTAGTGTTCAATTTATTGGTTTTAATTAGGCGATTGGGAAGACAACTCTCGCTAAGGTACCTTCATGAAGTATGCTTTCAAGTTCAAGTGACCCATTTAGGCTTTCAACAAGGTTTTTGGTAATCGATAGTCCAATGCCTAAACTGTCTCGTTCACTCCTTGAAGTATCTGCTCTAAAGAAGGGATCAAAGGCTTTTTTAACAACCTAATCAAGAAGTCCCCTATCCTCTTTAAGTAGTGGGATGAATTGATGGGTTT
>CAZXLG010000087.1:1158-5765 GCA_964641335.1 uncultured Paracholeplasma sp. | reverse complement strand
TTGTGTAAAATGAACTTAGAAAGGGTGAAACACATGAAAAAAGATTTAGTGGAATTGGTCTTTATTTTAGATAGGTCAGGCTCCATGTCAGGTTTAGAAAAAGAAACGATTACGGGATTCAATCATCTCATCCAAGAACAAAAAAAAGTTAGTGGTGAAGCGATTGTCTCCACCGTATTATTTGATAATGGGTTTGAGGTATTACATAACAGAGTTAACCTTAAACAAATTGAACCAATGACTGAAAAACAGTATTATGTCAGAGGTTCAACTGCGTTATTGGATGCGATTGGAAGAAGTATTATCAAAATAAGACATGTCCATAAGCAATTGAATGAATCAGATATCCCTGAAAAGACATTATTCTTTATAACAACAGATGGAATGGAAAATGCTTCAACCGAATTTGATTATGAGAAATTATCAGAATACATATCCTTACAAAAAGAAAAATACAACTGGGAATTCATCTTTATTGGCGCGAACATTGACGCGATTAAAACCGCTAAAAAAATTGGTGTTGATGCTAACCGTGCTGTCAACTATAAAGCCGATGAAAGAGGTACGAATTTAGGTTATAAGGTAATGAATGAAACAATTAGAGAGCTTAGAATGAATAAATCGATTAACGATAACTGGAAAGACGATATCGATAAAGACTATCAACATAGAAAGTAAAAATATCGAAAAGTTGAAAGAGGATATCCATAAATTTACATTAAATCTTATAACCTTTCAGTTATAAATATATTGTAACTACTAAAAGAAGACCAAATCAAAGTCTTCTTTTAGTTTATTAATAAATTATATAGTGTGAATTTTAAAAAATATCAGTTATAATTAAACTATAAAAAGAAAGTCCGAGGTAAATTAAAAATGAAACGTTTCCCCTTCTTCTTATTCATGTTTCTCATCTTATCGCTTTATGGATGTGATAAAAAACCTGAAGTAACGAGTATCTCTTTAGATGAACTCAATCTTGCTGGTTCAAATGTCACCTTTAATGAAACAACTTTACGCTATGAAGTATCAGGTAACGTATCGCTACCTACTCTTTATCAAAACTATATAGTGACTTGGACTTCTAGTCAACCAACCTATTTTAATTCGAAGGGTGAAGTAGTTCAAAGTGAGATTGAAAATATCCTCCTCACACTGACAGCACAGGTTGCGGATCAAACCAAGGTTTTTGACATAATAATCCTTAAAAAAACGAATGTATATGGTCATGATGGTACCTATCAACTATTTCAACAAGGACAGTCTAAAAATAACGGATATATGATTAAGGATAAACTACCTACCTATTTCAAGTACGAATTTATCATTGTTGGGTTAGATGTGACCGAAAATATCATCTACTACACCAATACTAAAGAAACCATAACAACCCAATTCACTTTAATAGAACTCAGTGAAAATCGGTACAAACATCCGAATAACGCGATGATTTATATCTATGTTCCCCATTTAGAAGCCTTTGAAGTCTCTTTAATTGAAGGTGATGCCTATGAAGGCGTTCTTTTAAGCAAAAACAAAACCAAAGAACGCTTTGGTGAAGAAGTGCTCTACCAAATCGATCAAAGTCAAAAAACATTGGATTCTGACGTTGAAATCAGTGAGTATTGGTATACCTATCAAATCAGTTTTTATGAGAATGGGTATTTCAGTTTGTATTATACCCTTGGATTAGAATATCTACTTGAAATCAATGAATATGTGATTACCCCAAATTTCGTCTTTATTTATGGAACGTTTCAAGATATCTATTTAAGGGAAAATGATCGTCTTATTTACTATGCTGACTATCAGCTCTTACCCTTGAGTGGTGTTTATGAAGAAGTCAACATACGTTATGAACTAGTCGATCATCAATTACCTTGGGTTGATTCAACGGTATTTACGAAGGATACTGTATTAGAATCAGAAGCCCTTGAAATATTAAATAGTACAGATGAATCTTATCAAGTATTCTCTGGGGATTTGTATAATGCTGCCTATAACCTGTTTTTTGTTGGGCAACAAGGTGTTTTAGATTTTAACGATCACCAGAATTATTACTATCATAAAACGGATACTGCCTTAGGGTATGTACGGTATGATTTAACAGAAGATTTATCAAATTCTATTAATGCTAACGAATTCGAAACTCCAAAAGTACCTTATGATGATTTCATTTTAGACCTTGAAGGTACTTACACGAAACAGGATGAGATTATTTATTTAAGTACAACCGTCGAGCAGTTTCAACGAGTGTATCCATTCTTTGATGGGCACTTATACTTTGAAACGCTCATCCTTGGTATTCAAATGAAAGATGGATTTCCTACGATTGAAGTATTCTTAAATGGCAGTTACTACTTGGGTAGTATCATCTACATCGATGAATATTTCGATGAATTTACCATCAATGATTTTACATTCAGTGCCGCTTCAACCACCGTTGATGGTGTTAAACCAATCGGATTAAATAGGGATTATATCTCAACAGATACCCGTACGAGTCACTATTACCGTGTTAAACTCGATCCAGGATATTATGTATTCGATAGTGATCAAGTGATTACTATACCCACAGAATATTCGGACATTCAATCTTCGATGGTATACAATTACAGCGAACACATGGCTTACCTAGAAGTGACCGAACCGTTAGATTTTTATGTGTTTCTCTATAAATCGTGGAATGAGGACCAAGTACGGTTGAAAATAACTCCAGTGAGCAAGCGAATTATCCAAGAATACACCATTACTACGAGTGAAGCCATTCCTATAAGCATGAATCAACCGTTTGATCAATCTGTCATCACCGATACAATGGATCAAAATACCGTGTACAAGATGGTTTTTACAGGCACGAATCAACGGGTCAACTTAACCATAAACGGTAAGATTAAAGGCACATCCCTGATTCAGTTGGATGACTCTATCATTATGTACTTTGCATTCCATGCTCAAGATGAAGTTAGACTCGATATATTTGGTGAAGGTGTCATCACGTTTTATGAAGTAGAAGACGATACTTATGGCGTAAACTTTGACATTGATGACACCTATGTTTCACCACGTTTTACTACTTCACCACTGTTTGAAAAAGAGACCTTCACGTACACCCATACCGAAGGTGAAATGACCTTTCAATTATTGTTATATCAAGATATGGCACCATCAGCACCGCAATCCGGGGAACTTAGCAATTATCGACGCGTATCCTTTGGTTTAGAAGTGAAAGATGCCGCCGGACGAACTGTTGAAGGACCGATTAAAACACCAGGTGTTTATACGATTCATTTCGTCAATAACGGTGATGTCTACTATTACTACCTTACCTTTATTCACCACAAAAACAAAATCCAATCTATTGAACTCCCGTTTAGTATAGAAACAGAATATCATCCAGATTATGAAATGACTTATCGATTTACATTGAATCAAACATCGTATATTCGTTTTAAAATGGATATTCAAGAACTATTCTACTTGATCGAGGACTCAACCAACCGTGTCTTATGGAACGTATATGAGGATTATATTCTCACCCTCACAGCTGGAACGTATCGCATTGAAAAAAAGGACTATAAATGGAAAATCAATTATCAATTGTCTATCGAAAATTTAGGTCCATCCACAGCGAATCCATTTAATGATTCGAAAATATATACTTATCCATCCACATTGACAGTAACCTCTACTTATCCAAATGAGCTACACAGGTTTGAATTCACCTATCAGAGTTATCTAAAATATCAAGGTAGTAACTTTACTGTGTATGGTACGTTCCATCCATATATGAGTACCTCATTACTGAATGCGAATAGTTGGCACCTCTTTAATTCGCCTTATTATTTAAATGAGACGAATATCTATTACGTAAAAGCCAACACCCCAGGCAGTTATTCGATAACATTCCCACTAAAGAATTTTTAAAACATGAAATTAGGAAGATCATATTGATTTTCCTTTTTTCTTACAAAAACTTGATTTAGGTCAAGGTTTTTAATTGAAATACCCTCTATACTGGAATCATCCAGAGGAGGAATGAAACATGGAAAAGACCGTATTACAATTAGAAACACTCACTTGTCCATCTTGTGTAAGACGTATTGAAGGTAGTTTATCAAAAGCCAAAGGTGTAGAATCAGCCGTTGTGAAATTCAACGCATCCAAAGTGGAAGTAGAACATGATGTTACCCTATCCAAAGAAGCCATTCAAACGATGGTATCTAATTTAGGATACAAAGTGTTATCTACCAAATGACACATATCAAGAAACACGCATATACCTATGGCTTAAGTATTCTATTCTTAGTATCGCTCATATTGAATGAAGTGGCCAAAAACCACTTCATTTCAATCCTAATGATGTCACTTTTAACCTTATTTGCAGGATTCCATATATTTAAACAAGCCTTGATGGACTTAAGATACCGCATTATTGGGATAGACTTATTGGTATCCATCGCGGTGATTTCTGCCGTCATCATTGGGGATTACTTTGAAGCAGCTGCGGTGACTTACCTATTTACAATTGGTCACATTTTAGAAAAACAATCGTTAGAAAAAACCAGAAGTGCTTTAAAAGCTTTGATGGATTTAAAACCATTAAC
>CAZXLG010000087.1:0-1058 GCA_964641335.1 uncultured Paracholeplasma sp. | reverse complement strand
AAAATGAGAACTACCCATGTTGGTGAGGATACTACGCTATCAAGAATCATCCATATGGTGGAAGAAGCTCAAGACCAAAAAGCTTCTACTGAAAAGTTTATGGAAAAGTTCTCTAAATACTATACCCCACTCATTGTTTTAATCTCGATTACCATCTTCATAATTACGAGAGATATTCGATTAGCAGTGACGATGCTTGTAATCGCATGTCCGGGTGCGTTGGTCATCGCGACGCCGGTCTCATTTGTCGCTGGGATTGGAAACGCTGCGAAGAAAGGCATTTTATTTAAGGGTGGCGATTCAATCGAAAGACTCAGTCAATCGACTGCTGTGTTCTTTGATAAAACAGGGACTCTAACTTTAGGAAAACCCGCATTAACCCATATTAAAACATATGGTATTACTGAAGACGAAGTTCTTAAAATAGCTGCGATTGGAGAATCTTATAGTGAACACCCACTCGCATTAGCCATCATCGAAAAAGCGAAATCCATGAAGATTGAGTATTCAGATAAACCAGAAGAAACAACCCTCGTCATTGGAAAAGGAGTCACTTTTAGGTATAATAAAGTTAAGTATTCGATTGGTAATGAAAAGTTAGAGAATGGTATTTCTAGTGAAGTACAAACCGATTTAAATGCCTTCATGGATTTAGGGTTAACGACTTTAATCCTTTCTGATGAATCTAGCGTATTAGCTCTATTTGGCATCCAGGATACGATTAGACCGAATACATCCAAGATGATTCAAGAATTAAAAGCGCTTGGTATTAAACAAACCATAATGCTTACAGGGGATCAAGATAGGGTTGCTAGAAGTGTCAAAGAAACCTTAGGGTTAGATGCTTATTATGCTAGTCTACTCCCTGAAGATAAAGCGAACATATTAAAAACACATCAACATCAAAAGACCCTTTTTGTTGGGGATGGTATCAATGATGCCTTAGCCCTTACTTACGCGGATGCGTCAGTCGCGGTGGGTGGTTTAGGTAAAGACTTAGCCATGGAAACCGCGGATGTGGTTTTGATGTCAGAAGATATTTCTAAACTCACACAAGC
>CAZXLG010000086.1:0-6043 GCA_964641335.1 uncultured Paracholeplasma sp. | reverse complement strand
AGCACTTCAGCGCCGAAAATAGTACAATGTGCGAAGATAGGTCGTTGCCAGGCAAATCTTAATAACCGCCTAAATAGCTCAGTTGGTTAGAGCACCTGACTGTTAATCAGGGGGTCCTAGGTTCGAGTCCTAGTTTGGGCGCCATTTGAACATATAACGACCTTTTTGGGTCGTTTTCTTTTTACTATTGACTATGCATACGAATTAGCATAAAATGATAAAGTGCGCGTGTAAAAAATAAGAAATTAGAAAGAAATTGAAAATAAATGACAAATCAAATTATAAATCCCTCAATCCAACAAATTATTCAAGAAATCACGGCTTATGATCAAATGTATGATTTGATTCGAATCGTTGATCCTATACAAAAAAAGGTCTTACGATATGAAGACGATGCTTGGACCACAGAACCTGGTTATTGTTACGATGCTTATCAAGAAGGTCATATTTGTAAGAACTGTGTGTCTATTCGTGCTTTTCAAACCGATCGAACATCCATTAAGACACAATTTTTTAAAGATAAGTTGCATATGGTAACGTCAGTACCTGTGATTTTTGAGGGTAGAAAAGTTGTATTTGAACTGTTTAAAGATATCAATGATTCGTCTGATTTACTCCAAGCGGAACTTAAAGAGATGCAAAAGCTTATTCAAAAAACGAATGAATTAATGATCACAGACGCGCTTACAAATATTTATAATCGCCGTTTTATTGATGAACGTCTACCCGTAGATTTCGCAATCCATCAAACTAATCACACCGAAGCCCAACTCATCATACTCGATATCGATTATTTCAAACATGTAAATGATCAATATGGTCATTTAATGGGCGATAAAGTGCTTAAAGATGTCGCTCGATTGATGAAACAGGTTTATTCTACAACAGAAATCATCGCACGTTATGGTGGTGAAGAGTTTTTGATTTATGATCCAAGACCCATAGAAGAATCACTAAAATCATTAAATCTTTTAAAAAACACGATTGAACAATATCCCTTTGTATTCGAAGATAAGGTTATCCATATCACGATTTCTGCTGGACTATATACTGTTAGTCAAGATTCCCCTGAAGAGGCCATAAAACAAGCTGATCGCAATTTATATCTAGCTAAAAATAAAGGTCGTAATCGTATTGAATACAACACAATTAATCGCTAGAAATTTGTTTTCTAGCGTTTTTATTTGGACTTATTTGAAAATATTCATCCGTTCGATCTAAAAAACCAATCGTATATGACACATTTTATCATACAATAATATACATTAATAAATAGAAAGATGTAAGTTATCGACCAACAATGGTGTGAAAATTCACAACTTTAATTTTTCTAAGGGTCATACAAGACGATATCATGGAGAATTGAAGGATAATGTAATATAATTTTCATACAGAGAGGTGAGCCTATGAAATACATCAAACAATTTATTCACATCACAATCACCTTTTTCAAGGCAATCATTAGACTGATTATTGGTCTAAAAACACCCAAAGGGTTACTCGCCTTTTTTTTAGCACTGCTCATTTACTACGGCTGGGCGGTTGGATTTATTGTCTACGGAACGATGATTAAAAATCCATGGTATGTTTCGATTGGTACTTCAGTGATGGTCTTTTGGATGGCGCCACTAACGCCGTTTTGGGCGTTAACCATTGTTACAACCCTCTTCATCCAACGCGTCATTTTGAGAGATAAAAAGACACAATCCTTTAGAAAAATTTATCACATGTATTTGGGTGATTCCACTAAAGCTAGCGATGAAAAGATGATTGCTTTGGTTGAGAAGAAGACGGATTTCGCAGACCCAACCCCTGAAGAACTTGAAGCATCCAAAAACCAAGAATCCTAAGTTCTGTGATACAATAGAACTGGAGGCGATGATATGGAATACATTAAAAATAAGGCATATATCCATGGTGTGGACTCAAATGGAAACGTGCTTGCGAAAGTAACATTCCCAATCTTTAAAGAAAATGTTGTTGAGATTAATCACACGTTTGTTGACCCGTCCTTAAGAGGTCAAGGGGTGGCTAACGTACTTCTTGAACTAGCTTATGATACAATAAAAAAAGCCAATTTAAAGGCGATACCAACCTGTAGTTATGCGGTCGCTTGGTTTAAACGAAATAAAGATAAACACGATATCTTAGTTGAAGGTATTGATTTAGATAACCCAGAATTACTCTACAACGAAGTTTGTAGTCGATAAGGAGATACCCATGGATTTTATCACAGAACGCAACATGATATACGCTTGTGCGGATGATAAGACACTCGCAGAAGTGACATTCCCAAACATAGATGATACAACAGTAGACATCAATCATACGTTTGTCGACCCATCCTTACGGGGTCAAGGTATTGGCCATAAACTTCTCGTATTAGCCTACGAAGCGATTAAACAACAGGGCTATAAAGCAGTTGTGACATGCCCATATGCTGTGAAATTTTTTAAAGAAAACAAAGCCTATCAAGACATCTTAAAGTGAGAACTTAACCGTTCTCTTTTTTTTGGGTGGGGGGTATTTTCGATACAACCTATGTTATAATACCTATTGGATTTAGATGAGGTTCGGTATGACAAAAAAACTAGAGAAGAACATTTTAATCTTGACCTTTCCGATCTTCATTGAGCTCTTATTTTTCATCTTAATGGGGTCTGTTGATACCATTATGATTTCCGCTTATGAGAAAACCAATGCCTTTGCCGCAGGAAGTGTCGCAGCGGTAGGGAACGCATCGACCGTCATCAACTTATTTGGTGTCCTAATCAACATTGTTTCTGCCGGAATATCTGTTGTTGTCTCACAGTATTTAGGCGCGAAAAATGAAGATGGGGCGAAGAAAACCATCCTTACGGGTATTATCATGCAAGTGTTGATTGGGTTGTTGATTGCGATCACACTACTTGTCTTTGGGAATCTATTGTTTCGTTTAATACAAACCCCAATTGAAATTCAACAATTATCATATGATTACTTATTCTATACCGCGATTTCGTTATTGTTTGTAGCGATATCAAATGCGATTTCTGCTGCTTTAAGAAGCTATGGACATACCCATCAAGTCATGGTGACAGTGATTATTGCGAATGTGTTCAATATTGTATTTAACTACATTTTCATTTATGGTTATTTAGGAGCACCTGAGATGGGTGTTGCTGGAGCCGCTGTATCGACCATGTTGATGCGGTTGATGACCATGTTTGTTTCATTTGTATTATTAAAACGTTTGATTGGATTATCGATTCTAAAAGTTCGTTACGACTCACCCAGCATGCAAAAAATCTTAAAGGTAGGATTACCTTCAGCATTAGAAAATATGACTTATAATCTTATGCAATTCGTGATTTTATCGTTTGTAAATAAGCTAGGCACAGAGATGATTACAGCCAGAACTTATGTCAATACAGTACTATCTTACATCTATTTATTCTCGGGCTCATTTGCAGCGGGAAATGCGATTATTACAGGGTATTATATCGGTGAAGAAGATTATGAAGGGGCGTATCGAAACACCTTAAAAACGACCGCTATTGCGATTGGTGTCGTAACGGTAGCCACCCTCATAGTGAACCTCTTGTTACCACTGATTGCGGGATTATTAACCGATAATGAAACCATCATCAAAACGATGCGAACGATTTTCCTCTTCGTCATTTTATTGGAAATTGGTCGAAGTTTAAATTTAGTCATCATCCAAGCCTTAAGAGCGGCTGGTGACACGACGTTCCCATTGGTTATGGCCATCTTTTCAATGTTAGGGATTGGTATAACCACAGCCTATTTTTATACCAATACATTACATCTTGGATTACTCGGTATTTATCTTGGAATCACCAGTGATGAATTCTTTAGAGGTGTCACCATGCTCATCCGTTGGCTAAAGAAAGTCTGGATGAATAAATCATTAGTCAAGGAGTCTTAAATATGAAACCAGTTATTATCGCAGTTGCGGGTGGTTCCGCATCCGGCAAAACCACCGTCGTCAATGAAATCTTGGCGAAATTAGATTTAAAGAGTGTAGCCATCATCAAACACGATGACTATTACAAAGCTCAACACGCCATGACCTTAGAGGAACGTTATAAAGTGAACTATGACCATCCTAATTCCCTAGATAACGATTTATTGGTCACACACATTGAAGCCTTGCTTAAAGGTGAGTCCATTTCAAAACCAACCTATGACTTTGAAACCTATGACCGATCAGATAAAACCGAAATTGTTGAACCTAAAAAAGTGATTATTTTAGAAGGTATTTTAATCCTCACCGATGAACGTGTGAGAAAATTATCCGATATCAAATTATTCGTAGAACTTGACGACGATACAAGATTTATTAGACGTCTTCAAAGAGACATTAAAGAACGCGGTAGAAGTGTCGATTCTGTCATTACACAATACTTAAACACAGTAAAACCGATGCATCACAAGTATGTCAAACCCACCAAACGTTACGCCGATGTCATTATTCCAAATGACTATAATCATGGGGTTGCTGTAGATATTATCGTGAGTCGAATTCAAAAAATCTTGGAGGAAAACTAATGATATTAATCATCGGTGCGATGGCTTCAGAAACGCTTGAAATTAGCCATTTAATCCAAAATCCTGACAACTTCACACTAAATGGTAAAAACGTCGTTACAGGCGAAATTAATGGTCATTCTGTCATGATCATGACGACAGGTGTAGGTAAAGTCAACGCCGCTTTTGGATTGACCAGTGTCTTATCCTCGTATGATGTTACTTATGTCATTAACGTAGGACTTGTCGGTGGATTTAAGCCTTTAAATCCTGGTGATATGGTCCTCGTCAAAGAAGCTACTTACCATGACTTTAATCTATCGATGTTTGGGTATGAAAAAGGTCAAGTACCACAAATGCCTACTTTCTATAAACCCAACTCTGAGTTAGTCAATAAAGTTCAACAAAAACTGAATTTGCCAGAAGTAAAACTCTACACAGGAGATACATTTTTGACTGAACCGATTGAAGCCAATTCAATTTGTGATATGGAAGGGGCTGCTTACTTTCAAGTCGCACACCTCTTGAATACCAAAATGATTTCAGTTAAAATCATCTCAGACATTGTTGGTGAACCATCACAATTAGAGGATTACACCGCATTTGAAAATGCGTGCAGTTTCCGCTTCAAATCATTGATTGAAAAACTACTTTCTTAGGAGGATTATCATGAAAGGATTACTCATTTTATCGGATGCTTGTGAAGATACAGAAGCGCTATCGACTAGAGCGCTACTTAAACGTGCCCAAATACATGTCGATACAGTAACGATTAACCCATCGAAACAGATCACAACAGCGTTTGGTTTACAGGTATTGGTCGATTATCATTCGGATGAAATCGATTTAGATGATTATGATTTTTTGATTGTTCCTGGTGGCCGATATGTAGCACAAATTATCGATCATGATACCTACATAAAATCCACAGTTAAAGCGTTTGAAAGAAATCAAAAACTTATTTGTGCTATCTGTGCAGGACCCCGTTTTTTAGGTGTAATGGGTGTCCTTAAATACAAGCATTACACGATTTATCCAGGCAATCAAAATGACGCATTTGAAGGGGTTTATCACCCTGAACTTAAAGCCATCACGGACGGCCTTGTTATCACAGCAAGAGGTGCTGGAGCAACCATTGATTTTGCCTATGAAATTATCAAGTATATTCAGGGTGAAGAAGCCGCTAAAAAGATCCTTTTTAACATCGCTTATTAATTTGAATTAAACTTCATAATTTATATTGACAAACGCATTTTTATTGGTATAATAGTAAATGCGCTTGTTTAAATGTGGCCCGTTGGAGAAACGGTTAACTCACATGCCTTTCACGCATGCATTCACGGGTTCGAATCCCGTACGGGTCACCAAAATTGTACTCATAGCTCAATTGGATAGAGCGCTTGACTACGGATCAAGAGGTTGGGGGTTCAAGTCCTCCTGGGTACGCCATTTTTATATCGGGAAGTAGCTTAGCTTGGTAGAGCGCCTGGCTTGGGACCAGGAGGTCGCAGGT
>CAZXLG010000085.1:0-6192 GCA_964641335.1 uncultured Paracholeplasma sp. | reverse complement strand
ACAAACGGTGGAACTGCGATTGAACCATTAAACGCTCTTTATGACTCCGTGATTGTTGCTCCTACAACTACTAAAGCAGGATACACGTTTGAAGGATGGTATTTAGAAGACACCTTCACGACAACCTATACATTTAATAAGATGGGTTCAACCAATATTACTTTATATGCGAAATGGACAGCGATTCTTTACACGATTATGTTTAATAGTGATAATGGATCAGAAGTACCGCCAATTTCAGGTATTATTGATTCAGCAATCACCAAACCAACAGACCCAACCAAGGAAGGTCATACATTTGATGGTTGGTACGAGGAATCTAGTTTAATAACACCATTCGTCTTCGATAAAATGCCTGTTAATGGCAAGACAGTATACGCGAAGTGGTTAGTCAATACCTATACATTAACCGCGATTATCGACGGTTCTTTGATTGAACAAGAAATCGCTTATCAAAGCCAATTAACACTACCAACACCACCAGATATCGAAGGATATTCGTTTGTGGGATGGCTTGAAAATGATAACCCATTTAGCTTATCAACGATGCCAGCACGTGATGTTTCAGTAATGCCTAAATACGAAGCCAATTATTATACAATTTCGTTTGGAAATATTGCATATGACAGCATGTTAGTGAAATTTGCAGACCCAATTGCTATGACAGAACCAACTAAGGCAGGTTATCTATTTGATGGGTGGTATATAGATGAATTCTTACTCACAGAATTTGTTCTAACGCATATGCCTGCAGAAAGTATTACAGTATACGCGAAGTTTGAACCACTAAAAATCAGCGTTTACTTACACCTAAATGAATTAGACATTGAAACCTTACTCATTCCTTATAAAGCGAAGTTTGAACCAGAAACACCAGTTAGAGAAGGTTATCAATTCTTAGGCTGGTATTTAGAAGATACATTTACCACAAGGGTTTATCAAATCGATATGGGTCTTGACCCAGTACATCTATACGCGATGTGGCAAGTAGATTCTGGTTATGACCTCATTGAACAAGTATTATTTACAGAACCATCCACACCAGTGCTTGTGAAAGGGATCATCAGTTACATTTTCTCACGTCCTGGATTCCCTGGGTTCTATCTATACGATGGTACCGCAAGCATATTCGTACTTTCAAATCCGGCACCGTTTGTCGTAGGTGATGTGATTGAATTAGAAGCTACCTATGACAATTTTGAAAATACACCACAACTCATTAACCCAACCTTGATGATTGCTGCTACAGGTTCATATTCATTGCCTGAGGTGGCACAAATGGATATTCAAGGTGTGATGAGTTTGAATGAAACAGACCCACTTGTTTATGGACAAAGAGTCACCCTAGAAGCTTTCTTAGGTTATAATGGTAACTCATTCTTCCTACAAGCACCATTCTCTATGGATGTTGTTTTAATCAACTACCGTTCGATTATGAGCGATCAAGTGTTGATGCCATACATCAATCAAACGGTGAGATTAGATGCGTTCATCCATGATTATCAAGGCATGGCGAACACTTGGCATATCGCCTATATCGCA
Source organism: uncultured Paracholeplasma sp. (assembly GCA_964641335.1). Classification (GTDB taxonomy): domain Bacteria; phylum Bacillota_I; class Bacilli_A; order Acholeplasmatales; family UBA5453; genus Paracholeplasma. Next base: position 4,650 of record CAZXLG010000085.1, on the reverse strand, counting down.
GATAGTTTGAATGTGATTACGCATACACCAGAAGAAATCATCGATCAAATCATCGCTTTAGGCACCAATGAACTTGAAGGCAAAGTCTTCTACCCAGGTGCGAAACTAGAATTACCAACCATGGACCCAACATATGGTACAACCCTAGTGTGGTCAACGATTGGTGAAAATAGTCTATATTTTGATATGATAACCCATACCTTCCAAATCACTGAAATCGAAAGACAAATCGGTTTACAGTGTGTGATTACGTATCAAGGGACATCTGAAACAGTTGTTTTCACAGTCACCCTTAAACCAGATGTATTCTTAAGTTATCAAGCATTCATCGCCTTAGAAAATAATGGGTACGCGAAGATTAAAGCCATCGTTTTAGCCCATATTCCAATGATCCCTGCCACCATTGTTTCCTTAGATGGTAACCCAATCTTTATTCCAAATACACAACCGCTCAACCCAGGGGATGAAGCGATATTTATCGGTTATAAGCAGTCTGAAATGGGTATGTTTATATTAGCCAATAATCCAGAGACTGTTTTAGTGGAAGTCACTCAAACGGGATTACCAATCCCAGAACCAACGTCAATCCCAATTCAAACATTCACCACACTACCAGGGAATAATCCTTTATACTGGTTCAAGTACGTGAAGCTAACAGGTATCCTTCAATTTGATTCTAATAGTGGTTATTATTTCATCACGGATGGCCCGTATGCCGTACCACTACTTGTGGTAGATATGAATGGCAATCAAGCATTATCAATGTATCAAGGCATGCCGGTTTCAATTACTGGATTTACTGTGATGAATTTTGATCAAGGTGGTAGCCTTCATATGGCATACCTCAATCTAGAAAATGACATTGAAGTTGCAGAACTCGATGCACAAGGTAAGATTGACGCGATTTACTTCCAATTAATGAATAAGTTCATTCATACCTTCTACCATCCAGGTGATACGATCAGCTTCCCAACCACTGACCCACTATTTAATTCAACCATCGCATTCAATCACGTCAATGACTCAGCGAATTTTATTAACCTTCAAACAGGCTTAGTCAGTGAATCGATTGAAACATTCATGGCTGTTGAATTAGAAGTTTCGATCACGTGTGACGGACTCACACAGTTATTCACACTATTTATTCACATCGAACCATTGATCCAAAATATGACCATTGTTGAAGTGCAAACGATGCCGATTACGACAACCAAGCTTGAAGTAGTCGTCATCACTGAACCGGTCAATGGTTTCATGATTGTTGGTGATCATACTGGATTTTTGGCTTTATACACTCAAAGAAATGACATTCATATTGGAGACCTCATTCAAATTCAGGGTTATTTAGCGAATCCAACAGATAACATTTTCACAAGTGATTCTGGTGAACCTGTCATGATGGTCATTTCAAGTGGTAATGTCGACCCAACCACCACATCAACACTGTCATTGGCTGAGTTTTTAAACTTACCACTCAATATTTTGATGTATCAGTATCGACGTTTTCTACTCACTGGTAGTGTCGGATTTGATAGTATGACAAACCACTATTTCTTAATCGAAAACGGTTCATTGGTCGTTATTCAACCAACCACACCAGAGGGTATGATGACACTTCATATGAATTTAAATAGAGAAGTCACACTCAAAGGCTACGCAATAGGTGACCCACTTGGTAACCAATTGATGTTTATGAATCAACCTCTAGATATTGAAGTTAATCAGACCAATGAAATGATTGTTGAATCGATCAAACAACAAATTATAAGCATGTATGATCAGACCTATCGCCCTGGCGATGAAGTTATTTTTGAATACTCAATCGTGCCATACTTCCCTGAAATCTCTTATGTTCTTTTTAGTAACCCAAGTTTATTCAACGAAGATTTTGGTTTAATCAGTGGTGCAATCACAGAAATCACTACCATAGGGTTTGAAGTTACGATTTTATATGGCGGCGTTTCAACCACATTCACTTTAGGTTTATACGTTGAACCCATCGTATTAACCACCATTGAAAATATCAAACTGTCACCTTTAGGCACAGAAATTAATCTTGAAGCAGTGGTGCTATTTAACAGTTATGATGAAATGATCAACTACATCGTTGTGGGTGATGACACAGGCTACATGATCATTACGGGTAAACACTTCTTCGATATATCGGATAAGGTTAGATTTAGTGGAATCGTTGTTGAGTTTGAAGGTGAAATCGCCCTTCAGGTAGAAGCGTTTAATACAACCTATCTATCAAGTTATAACACCATCATGACTCAACCAATCCCGATGACTTTATTTGAAGCGATAGAGGTTTCTCAAACAGATCCATTCATGACCTATGTGGTCATCACTGGTACGGTACTTCGCGATACAACGGCTTTTACCTTATGCGATGACATAACCAATGAAACAGTTTATTTTGAAGATATTTATGATCACAACGTGCTTTATGATTATCAAGGACTCAAGATTACTCTAAAAGCATTCATCCATTATAATGCGTTAAAAGGCGCACCAGTACTTTATTATTCAGGCGGTAATGAAGGTATCGAACTCGCCTATACAACTGACCAAGAAAAGATGGCTGCCTTAATTGAAATGGGTAGAGAACACTTTGAATACCGCACATATCACCCACTAGAATCGATTGATATGCCAACGTATTATCCACTATTTGACGCGTATCTATCTTATGAAATATTATCAAATAACAATAACTTCATGGATGGCGTTATTCTATATAGTGAAGAAATATCAATCATCTCGTTACAAGTCACCGCACTGATTGGTACTTATGAAGAAGTCGTGATTTACACAATTTCTGTCATCCCTTATTTGGTAGCAGATATCAGTAATGTCATTTCTTATGAAGATGATTCATTTGTCGCGATTAAAGGGACAGTTAGGGCTAATGATGACTTAAGAGCCATCATTGAAGACCCAACCGGTATGATTGTGATTGAAGGCTTTGGTGGCTTTGGTGTAGGCGATATTGTTGTGGTATACGGATATGTCAATTATGTCTATGGCACAGTTCAAGTTAACGCCTACGGCAAGGACGCTTTAGCAGCTGTGATTGATATCGATTTAAGTGAACCAACACTATCAACGATATCTTTATATGATACAGCAGCTCTAGATCCAAACGGTGCTTCATTATCATTTTATACAACCTATCACGGCGTGATTGAAAATCGTGACGGTATCTATTATTTAACCAATGGCATGTATTCTATTCAACTACTAGATAATAACTATGATACCTATGTTTTATTAGGTACACTTGAAAACCAGTTGGTTTCCATCAATGTCTATTTCTTAGGCATCGAACAGTACGGTGAAATACTCATGACCGCGATGTTCACAGGTATGCCACTAGAATATGAACTCTTACAACTAACAGATGAAGAAATCGCAGCTGAAATTTTAAACTACGCAGTTCATTATCTGGATAAGCCGTATTACACAGAACAAGTGTCAAGTTATCCAATTGAACACCCATATTTCCATGGTTCAATTAATATCATCAATGATGGACTATTTTCAAATCTCGTGTCATTTAATCAAGGTATGATGATGGTTTCAGAAGTTACCCAAACTACTCAAACAGATATTACAGTTGTGGCGTCTTATTTAGGTATCACGTATGATGAAGTCTTGACCATCACATTATCGCCATACCCAATCATCGATATCGAAACAGCGCAAATGTCGCATTTTGGCGAATTAGTCTTCCTAAAAGTCATGTTGAGTTCGATGCAGTTCCATTATGATACGATGGTATATTTCCAAGATCAAACAGGTTTAGGCTATTTCATCACGATGGATGACCTAATCCACCCTTACATCGGTTATGAAGTCATCATTTCAGGGTATATATATGAACCAGTTGGTGGTATCTCTTATATGGATCAAGTGACTATTCATCAGATTCTAAGTCCTGTTACACTAGGCACACCAACTCAAATTCAAACTGAAACATTGATACTAAATGGTGAACTTAATACATCACTATTAGGCCAATACATCACATGCTCAGGATTACTCACAGATAGTGGTATGGAAATATCGATATCCATTCCTGGTATACAGGTAATCCTTGTAGGTAACGTTTTACAAGCCTATCAAAACTTGAAGACCTCAAATGGACAAACCGTACAAATCTCGGGTATTTTGGTTGGCTATAGAGTGGATTTCATGACGCAACAAATCATCCCGCTAGTCGGTTATATCCCACTAGCTTAATACAAATTAATCACAAATGATGCGGCCTTAGATGAGACCGCATCTTTTTTCATATAAATATACAAGTTGTCTATAGAGTGATTGATATTTGAGGTTTTATAGCCAAAATCAGATGTAAAACCAGATAATTTGTTGGTTTTTGAAATAACTAGTCTAATTGTTATTTTTAGTGAAAACCCAGTTTATCCTGCCTAATCATATTTACTTTAGGGGCAAAATCGGCTATAATGAAACCAACTCGATGACTGAACCGTAGTATCATCACTATTTAAAGCGAGTGGGTGGTTGGTGTAAACCCATAAGTGATGTTATGAATTCCACTCAGGAGAGGTGCTAACACCACCCGCTGACAAGCGTTACAATGTTTAAGTGCTATCTGTAGGTACAGGTAGAATTAAGGTGGTA
>CAZXLG010000084.1:0-6224 GCA_964641335.1 uncultured Paracholeplasma sp. | reverse complement strand
TAATTATGTCACGCCGTTTACTCATTGCGTTAACCATCGGCTCATCGATCATCGTGAGCATGGTCATCGCTTCGTATTTTCTACAATCGGATGAACGTACCATTTATGCCTTAGTCAGTGTATTATTTTTACTATACCTTGGATTATACTTATTTGGTGGACTCGCAAAACTCATCGTATTCTTCATATACGGTGTTTTAATTGCGCTCACATTAGCACTCTTCGATGAACGATTTAGTTTAGCCATTATTTTTATCGGTACATTGTTGTTTGTTTTAAATCCCTTAGCTGATTTTGAGAACTACTTGAATAAAACACTTAATGATCAAGAAATTGAACCATTTAGAGTCACGTGGTTGGGTAAATATGAAACATTCTACAGTTATCGTAAAGAAATGAAATCGCATTACCATTTACCTCAAGTCCGCAAATTGTATACCAAAAAATGGTATCAGAAAACCCGTACCTTGATGGTTTTTATACTCTTTGGGATTGACATATTCATGTTGTTGTTCGTCGTTAATGATATCGCGATATTCCGCACCATTACGCCCAATAATATACTTGTAATCTATTTCATAACCATCATTTTTATGATGATGATATTCCTCCATAAAAAAGGATTTACGACCATGATGCGGGTAGTTAGACTTTCCGTCTTCTTACCAATTATTTTCATTTTGTCCATCACGAATGATATCTCGTTGATGTACAAATGGATTTTCGTACCTGTGGTTGTTGTATTTGGAGTTTCGATGGGAATTGTTGAATTGATACGCTATTATATGCGTGTGAGTTACAGTGCTTATCAATATTACGATCAAGACCGTCAAGAACTCGTATTTGCTAATGCTTTATTCGAGCCTTTGGTGTATAATGAGCATACGACTGAAATTGGGCACTATGGTATGGAAGTCAGTTTAGAGACATTTCAAGCCCATTTCACAGAAATTTTAATTTATGCAAACCTTCACCGTTTCATCATCACAGCCTATACCCACAATAAGAAATATGCCTATATTTTTGCGGAGTTTCATCAGTCACAACACAATCGCATATTGAAATTTAAAGACTTCTTAGAAGGCACATTTAAAACCCATGTTGGCTTAAGACAATTTTCAGATTTAAACCGCAAGTTTTATGAGAACACCTTTTTCCATAACACCGATTACATTGTTGCAAGAGCGCTTAATTTGGCTCATTTGCTGAATGAACTCGAGATTCGTGGTGAGGTTATTATCAGTTTGATGGTCTACTTCAAAGAAAAAGCAAAAGCAAAATCTTACAACAAGGCATACCCATCGCGTGAACTCGATTATAATGAAGCGGGTGTCATCACTTTACAAACCAATGTAAAGGTTAGAAACCTCGATTATATTATCGAAAACACGGTGAGAGATATATTATTAGAATTAAAGATGAATCAAGGTACGTATGTACGAATCATGCTTTACTATTAGAAAGGAGATACGCCACGCGTAATCACTATGATCAAAAAAGCAGTAATTCCAGCCGCAGGTTATGGCACACGATTTTTACCTGCAACCAAAGCATTAGCTAAAGAAATGTTCCCCATTATTGACACCCCAACCATCCAATACATTGTCGAGGAAGCCCTCGCCTCAGGGATTGAAGAAATTATCATCATTGTTTCTGCCAATAAAAACGCGATTATGGACCATTTCGACCGCAACCTCGAACTCGAAAACATCCTAAAAGAAAAAAACAAAGAAGCTGAACTTAAAATTATTACAACTGTATCCAATCTCGCAAACATCCACTACATTCGTCAAAAAGAACAATTGGGTCTCGGTCACGCCGTACTTTGTGCAAAAGCATTCATCGGCAATGAACCTTTCGCTTTATTGTTAGGGGATGACCTATATGTGGGTGACAAACAACCCGTATTAAGACAACTGATTGACAAATACAATGTTTATGGTGGGTCAATTTTAGGAACGTTACCAGTGAGTTATGAAGATACTCAAAAATATGGTATTTGTGAACCAAGTCAAGAAATGGAACCAGGCCTTTACAAATTATCCTCCGTTGTTGAAAAACCAAAACCAGAGAACGCACCATCGAGAAGTGCAATTGGTGGAAGATATATATTAACCCCAACCATTTTCAAATATCTTGAAAATCAACCACGTGGGGCAGGTGGAGAAATTCAACTAACTGACTCGATTAAACGCATGATGGCAGAAGAATCAGTATATTCGTTTGATGTCGCAGGTAAGCGATATGATATCGGTTCTAGAATTGGCTATATCGAAGCGACATTAGACTTTGGTCTAAAACGTGATGATGTGAGACCACAAGTCATCGATCTTCTAAAGAAGAAACTGGCTGAAATCGAATCGAAGTAGGTCATTTGACAAAACCAAGTCCACAGTGATACAATGAAGGTGCCTAGAAGGTAAGCTGTGGAACCCAACCATCCGAAATGGGAACTGAGTCCTTGCGGGGTTAGAATGCCTATAAATATAGGAATCACGAAGTAAAGGACGATTTTACCCACTGTAACACTTTTTGTTCTCACACCTTTCTAGGTAAAATAAACACTTTTAAGCCCATTTTGTATGGGCTTTTATTTTGTAAGCACTTTTACAAAGATTATAGCTAAAAGTTTAGGTTTTGCGGCCTAAATGTGATATAGTATTAAGGTATTATACAGAATTGAGGAATTACATGATTACATTTAAAGATTTAAACTTGCAGGAAGATATTCAGAAGGCGATAGACAAATTGGGATTCGTTTATCCGACGGATATCCAGGCCGCATCGATCCCAGTGGTTCGAGAAGGCAAAGACATGATTGGGCAAGCCCAAACAGGTACAGGGAAAACATTCTCTTTCGCGATTCCGATTATCGAAAAGATTGAGATGAATAACCCGAATGTACAAGCGCTTATTTTATTGCCAACGAGGGAGTTATCGCTCCAAGTCTACGCTGAATTCTTAAAACTAATTCGCTTTTCTAGACAAATAAGAGCAACCGTAGTTTACGGTGGCCAATCGATTGAAAGACAAATCAAGAGCTTAAAAGAAAAACCGCAAATCATCATCGGTACACCAGGTCGAATCATCGATCACATGAATCGTGGTACATTAGACTTCAATAACCTACGTATGTTGGTTATGGATGAAGCAGATGAAATGCTTAAAATGGGTTTCCAAGAAGATTTAGAAATTATATTGAAAGACACGCCTAGAGAAAGACAAACGGTGTTATTCTCGGCGACTATCCCACCTTTCATAAAAACTGTAGCTTCCACTTATCAAAAGGATCCAGTCCATATTAAGATTGAAGCGAAAACACTGACTGTAGAAAAAATTAAACAAGTTTACTACGAAGTGAAAAAAGAATACAAGGATGACCTATTGGTCAGATTATTGGATTTCTACCATTTCAAATCCATCATCATTTTCGTGAATACCAAAGCTGGGGTCGATGACTTAGTCGCTTACCTTCAAAACCTTGGTTACAGCGCGGATGCCTTACATGGGGATTTAAAACAACTTCAACGTGACCGCGTCATGAATGCGTTCCGTTCAAGAAACGTGAAAATCTTGGTTGCTACCGACGTCGCAGCGAGAGGACTTGACATCAACGATGTTGAAGCCATCATCAACTATGACATTCCACAAGAATTGGAAGTCTATGTTCATCGTATCGGTCGTACTGGCCGTGCAGGCAAGAGTGGGTATGCAATTACCTTATCTAACGCATGGAACAGAAGACGCATCAAAGAGTTAGAACAATTCACAAAATCACCGCTAGAACTCAAAGAAATCCCAACGGTTGAGGACATTCACGCGGTTACGATCAAAGGCATTTATAATCAAATTGCTGACATGATTAGCCAAAAGAAAGAACACAAGTATGAAATTGTGATTCAAAAGCTTTTAGCGGATGGATATGATGGTATTGATATCATCAACGCATTGATGACCATGTCCATTGATGATCAAGAAAAAGAATATCGCGAGATTCCAATCGACAAACCTAGAGAAAAGAAAACGTATGAACGCAGTAGTGACCGTCGTGGTCGTGAAGCAGGAGACGACAGACGTTCTAAAGGTGAAGGCGACGCTAAACCCTATCGTGATAACCAAAAACAATTCGTTGAATTTGAAATCAACTTTGGTAAAGCAGACCAAATTCGTGCGGTCTCCTTACTCGATTTATTTAAGAAAGAAGCAGATCTTTATACTGGTAACGTTGGTGACATCACCATCAGTGAAACGAAGACTGTGTTCCAATTGAATAAGCAATCTGTGAACCGTGTGATGGGCTTGAATGGGAAGAAATTCAAGAACAAAACAATCAAACTCAAGAAACTCTAAAAGGCACTCAAAATGCCTTTTTTTGTCTTTTTTATTGCTATATAGTGCGATTTTTTGGTATAATTTAGGTAGGTGATAATATGCTAGGAACATACGAACAAAAGCCTTACGGTTTGAAGAAAATCAATGTCTTTATCCCTTACACATTGAATCAACTTCACATAACCTCAAAAAAAGATGAACGCATTGATAAGTTGGTTGCTGATATCGACCAAATGTTACCTCTAGAGTCTCCACTCAATAAAGCATTTTTCAGATTGATTCAAGATTCGGAAATGTTGGATTGGATGAGAACCTCGATTGGTGATTATGCATTTTCAGATTTATATGCCCCATCGGGATTTAACTTGTTTTATAATGATTTATTACATTTTCAAGAAGTCTTTGATGATGCACCAGCCCATATGAAAAAAATTGGGTATGCCAATCGATTCTTAAAAGATATCCATTTTGGATTATTCCAAAAACATCAAAATCAATACCCAGGCGAATTTAGAAGAACTCAATCTTATGTAGGTCAATCCATTGAGCAAGCATCCTATATTCCACCAGATCCAGAATCAATGATCACAATCATGGAAGAAATGGAATTATTCATGTATCGCGATGATATTCCTGTCTATGTTAGAGCCGCCCTATTATATTATCAAATCGCAACCTCATTACCGTTCTTAATTGGTAACGTTGAATTAGCCCGCATTGCTTCTCAACTCTATTTAATTGAATTCGATGGAATTAAGCATTTTATTCCGCTTTCTAGACATTTGAAACTCGTCGAAGATGTTCGTAAGAAAGCCCTACAAGAAGACGATATCAACGGTTTTATCGTGTATTACTTACAAGGCATCAAAGCGGCTATTAAAGATGCTAACCGCATGATTGCAGGGTACAATCGAATTAAGCTTAAACAAGAAGAAAAAATTGAAGAAAGTGACCATACAATTTATCAAAAACGTCGTCTGCTTGAAATGCTCCATGTCAGTCATCGTGTGATTTACCTTGAAAATGAGCCATTACAAGCACAATTTGGGGTATTATCTAAAACCATTATTAAACGCTATCGTGATTTGATGGATTTAGACCTCATTTCAAAGAAAACAACCTATTTCAATAATCTATACTATAATAAAGCCATCTTAAAGTTATTCGAATGAAACAGGTCAAACTTAAGATCATTGCAGGATCTTTAAAGGGTAAAACTCTAGTCAGTTATAGTGAAGAAACACGAGAATCAGCTTCAATGGTCAAAGGGGCTGTATTCAATATGCTCTATCACATTGAAGGTTCAGTTCTTGATTTATTTGCAGGGTCTGGCGCATATGGGTTTGAAGCCATCTCCAGAGGGGCTACAAAACTCTATTTAAATGATCATCACCCACTCGCCATTAAATCCTTAAAAACCAACGAATCTACTTTAAATACCGGAGCAATCATCACCTCATATGATTATAAGGACGCGATCAAGTATTATCAAAAAAATCAGATTCAATTTGATTTTATCTTTTTAGATCCACCCTACGCGATGGAAATCAAACCCATCATTGAAACGGTTGTAAGTGTGCTTCAAACAAATGGAAAAATCATTGTCGAAGTAGAAAAATCACAGAATTTACCTGAGATTGAAGAATTAAACCTCACTAAAGACCGTACCCACGGGATTAAACGCATCGGTATATATGAAAAATAACCATCCACTTGGATGGTTTTAAATAAAAAAAATGCACTCTTCTGAGTGCGTTTCTTTTTTAGCGTTCTGAAATTGCTCCTACTGGGCAACCTTCTTGGCAAGCCCCACAGTCAATGCAAACATCTTCGTCAATAACGTAAATGTCGCCTTCTGTAATGCAGTCTACTGGGCAAACAGATTGGCAATT
>CAZXLG010000083.1:0-6381 GCA_964641335.1 uncultured Paracholeplasma sp. | reverse complement strand
AAATAAGTCTAAGTTATCAAAATTAGGTTCAAATAACGTACCCGCATTGGTGACAGAATCGATATTATATGCACTTAAGTAGTTAGGGACATTGGATTTTACGATCGCTAGTTTTTCAATACCCAATGTTTCAATACCGATATGGTCTAAGATATCTAGTACACCAAAATCGAATATCGCCACATTCTTTGGATTGGTTGGGATGACTTCTTCAACGGTTTCTGTGGTCTTTTCGGTATCTGTACTTGAGGTTGCGTGGGTGATTGTTTGAGTAATGGTGACCGTTTCTGGATACTCTTTTGTATCATCAATAATGGTGCATGCACCAAGTAAAACACTCATGGATAAAACCATGGTTAAAAACAAGAATTTCTTCATATCTTTTCATCTACACTTTCTTGGTAATATATACAATATTTTTTACCATTGACCCCGGCGATACAAAACTCATGGTCAAATACATAGTCTAAGATGTATTTTTCCATGATTTGATCTGGGGTACCTTCTTTTATGATTTTGCCATCTTTCATCGCGATGATGTGGTCGGAGAAGGTGGCTGCGAAATTGATGTCATGTAATACAATCATGACGGTTTTATTGAGCTTTTTAACCAAATCTTGGAGGATGAGCATCATATCGACAGAGTATCTCATATCGAGGTTATTGAGCGGTTCATCTAACAAGACATATTTGGTATCTTGAGCAACAATCATCGCGATGTAGGCGCGTTGTTTTTGTCCCCCAGAGAGTTGGTTAATATTCTTATGCTCAACTTCTTTCAGTCTTAAGAACTTAATCGCTTCATCAATCTTGGCTTCATCTTCTTTTGTGTTGTTACCTTTAGAGTGTGGCCAACGACCAAAACTAACGAGTTCTCTGACCGTTAAATTGACATTGATTTGATTCGTCTGTTTAAGGATAGCTATCGCCTTGGCAAAACCATTGGGCTTAATTTTTGAAATGGATTCCCCATCCAATAAAACAGTACCTGAATCGGCTTCAAGCAGTTTTGAAATGACACCCAGGAGGGTCGATTTACCCGCACCATTGGGTCCAATGAGGGCGGTAACAGCCCCCTCTTTGATGGTGAGATTGACGTCATCTAAGACGACCAAATTACCATATTTTTTGGATACATTTTTGATTTCAATCATGCTTGTTTTTCTCCTTTCACTAAAATCGAGATCATGTATAAACCACCAATTAAGTTAATGAGTGTAGCTAGTGAGGTATTAAGGTTTAAGGTCGTTAAAATAAACTGTCCTAAAACCAAGAACACAATCCCAAGTAAACTACTCATCCATAACAGCGGTTTATGATAATCCGTTTTTAAAAGTTCTCTCGCTAAGTTCACAGTGATTAAACCTAAGAACATGAGGGGTCCTACGAGGGCTGTCGATACCGACATTAGGATCGAAATATAGACCAAATGTCGGTTCATCAGTTTGTAGTAGGATACCCCTAAGCTTTTTGCTTGGTCTTCCCCTAAATTCATGACATCAAAGGACTTCGTATCTAAAGCCATCAAAATAATCACAATGGCCAAGATTGGTAGTGCAAGATACCATAAAATGTCGGTATTCATGTTCGTTAAGGAAGCCATCGAACGTGAGGTTACCACAAGAAAATCGTCCGGATCGATGATTCTTGAGATAAACGATGTCAGGCTCCCCATCAAGGTTCTAAAGACTAAACCTACCAAGAGGAGTAATGCGAGGTTGTTCTTCCCTTTTTTTAACACGAATCCGTATAAAAGTAAGGAAGACAACACCATCACCAATGTCGATAATAAAAAATTATAATAAGGGTTCGCTATCAATACAGTGCTACTGCCAAACATAAACACGATGAGCGTTTGTGAGAGCACAAACGTCGAATCGAACCCAATCACACTTGGGGTGAGGATTCGATTTTGAGTCAGTGTTTGGAAGAAAAGACCGGTGATGCCCATCGTTATCGCAACCACTATCATCGCAACCACACGTGCTCCGCGTCTCGATAAACCACGCTCTAATTGTCCAGTGGTAATCACATCAATACCAATGAGCCAATAGGTGAGGTAAAGTATCACTGCAAGTAGTGCAATTAGCCCTACAATAATTAACGGTTTAATAAATTTATTTGGCATGATTCACCCTCCTATAAATGAGATATAAGAAAATGATTGAGCCTAAGACACCCATGGTTAAGGATACAGGTATCTCATAAGGATAAATAATCACTCTAGACAAAATATCCCCAATTAAAACAAATACTGAGCCAAATAGCGCGATATCAATCGCATTCTTTTTGACGTTATCCCCATAATAGATCGATACTAAGTTCGGAACTACCAAGCCGATAAACGGGATTGACCCGACCACCACAAAGATGGCGGCCGTCACCATCGAAATGATGATGAGTCCAATCATCATGGTTCGTTTATAATTAACCCCTAAATTCTTGGCGAAATCTTCACCAATCCCGATGATGTTAAATTGAACCATATAGATGAATGCGAGGATGAGCGGAGGTACGATCACATAAAGCAATTCATAATTACCTGCAATCTTCGTTGTAAAACTACCTACCCCAATCGTATCGACAAATTGGGTCGCGTTGAATTGGAAAGCCAGGAAAGATACAATCGCAGCGATGATGCTACCAAACATCATCCCAATTAAGGGCACATAGATTTCATTTTTGAATTTGATTTTGTTTAGGATGGTGATAAAGACAAAGGATCCCAATACTGCAAACCCAAAAGCAAATACCAACTTAAAGGTTAAACTGAGAGTACCAAATAATAAATACGCCAATAGGATACCTAGTTGAGCACTATCTGTAACACCGACAACGGACGGTGAAATGAACTTATTTTTACTGATGGTTTGAAGGATTAACCCTGAGATAGATAACCCCACAGCAGTCAAGATGATGGCGATGGTTCTAGGGAGTCTAGAGGTCAGTAAAAGAAACCACGTATCATAGTCTAATTTGATGACATCGATGAAATTGATATTAGATACACCAATAAATACAGAAAGTATTAAGAGCAGTGTAAATAGAATGATTAAATAAAGCCTTTTCTTCAAGAGAAACCCACCCTTTTGTTACAAGGCTATTATATTTTTTTGCATAAACCATTTCAAAAGATATAGTAAACATTATAAATAAAGGCACCTGAGTGCGGTATTAGCGCATTCGGTGCCTTCTATGTTTATTATGATTTTGATTCTAGTTGCTTTTGAAGTTCTTCAAGTCGTTCTTTAAGTTGAGCGAGTTCTTGTTTCATGATTTCACATTCACATGTTGAATCATAAACACGTTTACCCTCAACGGAGATGAATCGCATTGGATTCCCAACAACGACACTCTTTTCTGGTAAATCTTGTTTCACGATGGTACTCGCACCGATTACCGAGTCATCTCCAATTTTCACTGGGCCGACTAAGGTAGCGTTCGCGTAAATCGTCACACGGTTACCTAAGATTGGATGGCGATTGCCTTTGGCGTTGGTCGAATTTGAACCCAAAGTTACCCCATGGAATAAAACACAGTCATCACCAATGATGGCGGTTTGTCCAATGACAACCCCCGCCCCATGGTCGATGAATAATCCTTTACCAATTTTCGCCCCTGGGTGAATATCGATGTTGGTGAATGTTCTACCCATATTGGAAATGATTCGTGCTAAACCAGTCCATTTTATACGATAAAAGAAACGTGCAACACGGTAATACATCAATGCATGAATCCCTGGATAGGATAATAATATGGTTAATTTGGAAGGCGCAGAAGGGTCATTCTTCTTCGCTTGGTTGATGGTCAACCGTAGTTCTTTAAAAAACATATTATTCAAAGACCCCAGTAGATAGATAACGTTCACCAGAATCTGGTAATATTACCACAATATTTTGATCTTTATACTTTGGATTTTTTGCTACTTCAACCGCAGCGAACAAAGCTGCTCCTGAAGAAATGCCTACGAATACCCCTTCGATTTTCGCAACCAATTTCGCCATTTGAATCGCTTCATCGTTCGTAACACGAATGATTCTGTCAATGACTTTTACATTGAGGACATCCGGAATAAAGCCTGCACCGATGCCTTGAATGCGGTGAGACCCTGGTTTTTCACCTGATAATACAGACGAATCGTAAGGTTCTACTGCTACAATTTCAACATTTTTAATGGTTTGTTTTAAGACTTCACCCACACCCGTGATGGTACCACCTGTACCAACCCCGGCGACAAACGCAGCGACTTGATTGTCAGTATCTTTTAAAATTTCAACTGCCGTGGTTTTACGATGCATCTCTGCATTCGCGAGGTTTTTAAATTGTTGTGGCATGATGTAGTTAGGATTGTCTTTAAGCATCGATTCTGCTTTCGCAATCGCACCTTTCATCCCTAGCGGTCCTTCAGTTAGAATGACACATGCCCCTAAAGCTTTAACCGTCATGACACGTTCTTTCGTAACCGTTTCAGGCATAATAATCACAAGTGGAATGCCTTTAGCTGCACAAATAAAAGCTAAACCAATCCCTGTATTACCTGAGGTTGGTTCAACCAGTACAGTATCTTTCGTAATGAGTCCCTTTTGTTCTAAATCTTCAACCATCGCTTTCGCTAAACGGTCTTTCACACTCGATAGTGGGTTGAAGCGTTCTATTTTAGCAATCAGTCTGCCTTCTGTTTTAAGTTCTTTTTCAAGTTTATTCAGTCTGAGTAATGGGGTATTGCCCACCAACTCAGCGTAGTTTTGATAGATATTCATCGATATAAACCTCCATACCCTATTTTATGCTTAAATATCCTTTTTTACAAATGATTTAATTGTATTATACTTATGTATAGTAATAAAATCGTTATTATCAACAGCATTTATAGACGTACGTTATTGCGTATGCTATAATGAATATAAGGAGGGGAAAATATGCCGTACAACACAAATATTACAAATGCACGTAAAGATTTATACAAACTCGCCGAGATGGCCTTAGAAAATGGTGTTGAAATTAATATCAATACCAAGAAAGGGAACGTCATTATGATTTCAGAAGACGAATACCGTTCCTTACTTGAAACCATTTATTTGAGCCAGCATGAGGATTTTAAGAAATCGTTGGTTGAGGGCTTGAATACCCCTTATGAACAAACGATTGCTGAAGACAAAGTTAAGTGGTAATTTGTTATGTATGAAATTCGTTATACAAAACAAGCGATTAAAGATATTGATGATTTAAAGCAAGCCAATTTAGATCAGAAAGCAAGAAACCTCATTGAAATCATTCGTAAGAACCCATTTGAAACACCGCCACCCTATGAAAAACTAGTAGGTGATTTGAAGGGTGCTTATTCAAGACGTATTAATCGTCAACACAGACTGATATATAAAATTGATGATGCTCATCACGCCATCATTATCTTACGTTTATGGACACACTATGAGTAGTAAAAAGCACACCAAACATGTGCTTTTTTTCATTTTTATAAGGACGTGTTTCGCTTTACCTTTCTAAAGAAAACGCTATAATGAGTATGAGGTGTTCTTTTATGGAAATTAAACGTTTTACACTCGGTGATATTAAAAGCAATTGTTACGTCCTCTATCAAAACCAACATGCCTTGGTCATTGACCCAGGTTATGACTCTATGGAAGTGAAACAATTTTTAAATGACAATGATTTAACTGTCGATATCATTTACGCAACCCATGGTCACTTTGATCATATCGGTGGCATCAACGCCCTTAAATCGCTATATCCAAACGCAGAAGTCATCGCACCCAAAGCCGATGAGGTCTTTTTTGATCCTGCTTTTGGGATATCTCGATTGGGTTTTAAAGTAAATGTTGATACTTGGTTAGAAGCAGATATTGAACAAAAAATTGAATTCCGAGGACAAATACTTAAAGTCATCCATACCCCAGGACATTCTAAAGGGGGAACCTGTCTTTATTTAAAAAGTGAAGGGGTTCTGTTTTCAGGGGATACCCTCTTCTATATGACAGTTGGGAGAACCGATTTATATCAATCCTCGTTTGAAGATTTAGAAGATAGTCTTTTGAATAAGCTCTATCATTTACCCGATAACACCATCTGTTACCCAGGTCATGGTCGAACCACCCACATTGGTTTTGAAAAGAAATACAACAGTGTGGTTAGAATTGGTTGATTTTGTTTTATAATAAACATACTGAGGTTGATTCATGAAAAAACTTGAAGCCTTTCTAAAATCCAATATATTTCTATTACTGGTCAATGGATTGGCTTTTTTGGGGTTTATTTCTCGTGGTGAAAACCAAATGTATAACCTCTATATCATCTTCTTTTTCATCGTCCTGATATCTTTAATTTTAATTTGGATAGAAAACACCATTTACACCATGCCCATTT
>CAZXLG010000082.1:0-6460 GCA_964641335.1 uncultured Paracholeplasma sp. | reverse complement strand
AACAGCCGTGAACAAGCCAAAAAAATTGTTGAAGAAGGCCAAAAAGAAGCCGAAAAACTCAAAAAGGAAGCCATTCTAGAAGCACGTCAAAATATTTTTGATCAAAAACGTGAATTCGAACGTGATATGAAGGAAAGAAAACAAGTCGTTCTCGATTTGGAAACTAAAATATCACAAAGAGATGAAATGCTCAACAGAAGAGCTGCCAATTTGGACAAAAGAGAAGAATTTCTCGGTCAAAAAGAAATTAAGCTGGACGAAAAGAAACAAGAACTTGAACAATTAAATAGCAAAGTGGAAGACATTTTGACGCAGCAAGAAGCAAAACTAATGGAGATTTCAGGTATTTCCACCGAACAGGCACAAGCCATTATTATGGATCGTGTCAGACAAAGTATGTCTGAGGAAATCTCAAATTACATTAAAGAAGAAGAAGAAAAAGCAAAAGCAGAAGTAGATCAACGAGCGAAAAATCTATTAACGCTAGCAATTCAAAAGTATGCTAGTGAAACAACAAGCGAAAGAACTGTATCAGTTGTTTCCCTTCCAACAGACGAAATGAAGGGTAGAATCATCGGACGCGAAGGCCGTAACATTCGCACCATTGAGGCATTAACCGGTGTTGACTTAATCATCGATGATACCCCAGAAGCAGTCGTATTATCCGGATTTGACCCAATCCGTAGAGAAGTGGCAAAACGTGCATTAACTGCCCTTGTCGAAGATGGACGTATCCATCCAGGTCGTATTGAAGAAGTGGTCGAAAGAGCACAACAAGAAGTCGACATGTTTATCCGTGAAGCGGGTGAAAATGCCGTATTCCAAACTGGTATTGGTAAATTACATCCAGACCTAGTAAAATTATTAGGTCGTATGAGTTTTAGAACATCCTATGGTCAAAACGTCTTAAAACATTCGATTGAAACTGCCTTTTTAGCTGGTAAATTAGCCGCCGAAATTGGTGAAAATGAAGTGCTGGCAAAACGTGCTGGGTTACTACATGATATCGGTAAAGCTGTTGACCACGAAGTAGAAGGTTCACACGTTGAAATTGGGGTACAAATCGTATCCAGATATCATGAACCAAAAGAAGTTGTGGATGCCATCGCATCTCACCATGGTGATAAAGAACCACAATCCATCATCGCTGTATTGGTGGCTGCTGCTGACGCACTTTCCGCCGCAAGACCTGGCGCACGTAGTGAATCGATTGATAACTACATCAAACGCCTTGAACAATTAGAAACCATTTCTAACAAAGTTGCAGGGGTTGAACGTTCGTTTGCGATTCAAGCCGGTCGTGAAATTCGAGTCATCGTTAAACCTGATGAAGTGGATGATTTATCCACATTTAAAGTTGCTCGTGAAATTAAAGAACAAATTGAAGCCAATCTTCAATACCCAGGAACCATCAAGGTTACCGTTGTTCGTGAAACACGCGCTACAGATATTGCAAAATAAAAGGGGCTTGCCCCCTTTTTCTTTTAAAGAAGGTGTCAAATGAGAATTTTATTCGTAGGTGATGTCTATGGTGAACCCGGAAGAAAGATTTTGATGGATAACCTAGATCAACTCAAAGCAAACTACAAACCGAATATCATCATCGTTAATGCTGAAAACAGTGCGAATAATGGTCGCGGAATCACATTCCGTTACTACAAGGACTTAATGGCTGCTGGGGTACATTGTGTTACGATGGGTAACCATGTGTGGGGTCAAAATGACCTTGTTGATTATATCGATGATTCACACATTGTTAGACCACTAAATTTCCCTAAAGCTCCTGGAAAAGGGTATGATATTATTAAATATAATGCGTCCACGTTACTGGTCATCAATGTTCTAGGTCGAACGTTTATGAATGCGAATTTGGAATCCCCATTTTTCGAAATTGATAAGCTATTAGAAAAAGAACAAGCAGATTATGTATTTGTCGATTTTCACGCAGAAGCTACTTCTGAAAAAGTAGCGTTAGGTCATTATTTAGATGGTCGTGTGGATGCAGTGATTGGGACACATACCCATGTGCCTACTGCAGATAACCGCGTTTTACCGAAGGGCACACTTTATATGACTGATGTCGGTATGACAGGTCCACTCGATGGCATCATCGGGGTCGATCGTGATATCGTTGTGAACCGATTTTTATATGGACATTCGCCTGCCAACGTGGTTGCGAACACCAAAAATCAATTAAATGCAGTCATTATTGATTTGAAGAAGAAAACCATTGAACGTATTCATATTGAAGATTAGCACACCTTAGGGTGTGTTTTTTTCATAATTATTATTTATAAAATGGAACCTGAATATCCAATCACCCTTTTGATTGAAAAGTCCTTATGAACCGTGTATACTTATCCTAGGTGATTAACATGATAGATATTGACAAATATTTCAAGCCAAATCTAAATAAAGCACGCAAAAGAACCAAAGTCGATATTGAACATAAAGACTTTGAGTTGGATGAGCGTCTTCAAAAGATTGGTCTTGGAAAATATTATAAGATACAAACCTATGGCTGCCAAGGTAACGAAGCCGATGGCGAAACCATGGCAGGTATTTTGAAGGACATGGGTTATACAATGACTCAAGATGAAGCCCAAGCGGACATCATATTGATCAATACCTGTGCAATTCGTGAGAATGCAGAAAACCGTATTTGGGGCGAATTGGGCCGCATGAAATCATTGAAATACCGTAATCCAGATTTGTTATTAGGTCTATGTGGCTGTATGGCACAAGAAGAAAATGTCGTGAATCGCGTACTTGAAAAATACCACCATGTGGATTTGGTTTTCGGTACTCACAATATCCATTTACTCCCTCTGTACATCGAAACAGCATATTTTAATAAAGAACGTGTCATCGAAGTTTTCTCTGAAGAAGGTAATATTATCGAAAACTTACCTAAATCGAGAACAAACGCCTATAAAGCATGGGTAAATATCATGTTTGGTTGCGATGAATTTTGTACGTATTGTATCGTACCTTATACCCGCGGTAAGGAACGTTCAAGAAAACGTGAAGAAATCATTCAAGAAGTCATGGAACTCAAAGAACAAGGCTATCAAGAAGTCACATTGCTAGGTCAAAATGTCAATGCCTATGGAAAAGACTTCAAAGATATGGACTATACCTTTGGTGATTTACTGATGGAGTTAGACAAAATTGGCATTCCAAGAATCCGTTTTACTACAAGTCATCCCCATGATTTAGATGATAAAACGATAGAAGCGTATCGTACCTGCAAGTCTTTAATGCCTCATTTACACTTACCAGTTCAATCTGGTAGTAATGCGGTTTTAAAGAAAATGAATCGTCATTACACAAAAGAACTTTATTTAGACGTTATTCAAAAGCTAAGAGAAGCTAAACCAGATATCGCTTTAACAACAGACTTGATTGTAGCATTCCCAACAGAAACTGAAGCAGACTTCCAAATGACTTTAGATTTGGTAGAACAGGTCAATTTTGAAGGTGCCTATACGTTTATTTTCTCCAAACGTGCTGGAACTCCTGCCTATCACTTTGAAGATACCATTTCTGAACAAGAGAAGAAAGAACGTCTTAAACGTCTGAACAAAGTGGTTAACGATGGCTACTTAAGACACAGTCAAAAATATAAAGATAAGATTGTTGAAGTTCTCGTTGAAGGTACATCTAAACAAGATGAACGCACTTTAGCTGGGTATTCTGAACACAATAAATTGGTCAATTTTAAAGGCGACAAATCTCTGATTGGTAAGATAGTTAAAGTCAAAATCACGGAACCTAGAACCTGGTTTTTAATCGGTGAAGCCTGTGAGTAAACAAAGTGAATTGCTCGAAATGATTCAGTCTTTAGATATCCTTAAAAGTTATCAAAAGTTTGAACAAATCATCAATAATGATAAGGAGCTCAAACGTCGTTTCAGCGAAATGAAGGCGATTCAAAAGCAAATTGTAAATGCGAAAACTATTCAAAAACCTAAAGCATTAGATCAGTTCCAAACATCCTACGATGAAATCAGAAATTCAATCGAAAATGATCCAATGATTGAGATATATTTAGACCTCCAACAGGAACTAAACGATTTATTAAAAGAGATAAAAGAAATCATTGAGAATGAAATAAACAGTGCTCTATCTAAATATCAACTCGAGAGTGGGAAATAGCCGTAATAACGGGCTAACCCACTTTTTTATTGGGCTATCGTACTTGTAAAATATCGAATTATGAGGTATTATAATAGTAAGCAAACACAATTGGGGGGAATATTATGGCAATTCTAACGATGTTTAGCGAAGTGAAAATCGGCGATAAGAAAGTCAAAATTGAAGAATTAGTTCAAGCGTTGATTTTTTATCCAGCTGATAAGGTTGTGAGATTTTTCGAGTTGATTGGATTAACTGTACCTCGCAAGCTTAGAATGGCTTCGTTGAGACGCGAATTAGATCCATTCGTCACCAGCAAGAAAATTGTCCTACAAACATTATCCGATGAAGTCAATTATCGTCTTTCTTGGTATGACCATTTTAGTGAGTCTCAATTAGTGAACTTAGTCCCACAATTTAAAGATCAAGATTTAGACCGTAAAGCAAGAGAAACCTTATGGGTCAATCTATTGTCCTACTTATTTGACAAACAAGTTCCCGAAAACGAATTACTTGGATTTGTGAAAGCAGCCAAAGAACATCAAAAAGGGGCCACTTTAGAAGAATTCATCGCATACAATGATAAATTAAATACCATTTTCTTTGACGAACAAAATCAAATTGATGGATTAACACCTGAAGTCTTTAGACCCGTTTTGTTCAAGAGTTCTACTTTAGTTGAACTTCGTGAAATTGGTAAAAAGTTTGGTGTCGATGTCCCACGTCGCCTCAAAAAGAGTGAACTAGTCGAAATCATTGTAAGAGAATTAAAGAACCAAGACAAATATACAAAAGAACTTGAAGAAAAAGTCAATGGATTGGCTGTCATTCAACTTCAACGTTTCGCGATTGAAAATAATATCAAAGCCTCTATTGAACTTAAAAAAGAAGAAATCATTGAATATATATTAGCGAATGCTTCCGAAACCAAAGAAAAGTATTATGTACCATCGACCCCAGGTGTCTATGAAGAAATTAAACCTTCAGCACGTGTGTATGTGGATGAAGAACCAGCAGTTGTAGTTGCTGAACCAGAACCTGTCATTGAAAAAGTGGTTGAATCTGAACCAATGGTGACAATCTTACCAGTCGATGAAGAAGTTGAAGCTTTAAAACCAGAACCTAAATCAGTTGAAAAGGTTGAAGAACCAAAAGTAGAGGTTAAACCAATCGAACCTCAAGAACAACCAAAAGAATCCGTGAAGCCAAAAGAAGAACCACGTCCGTATGAACAACGTCCATACGAACCACGTCCTGGCTATTTCTATGGTGAACCACCTAGAGTAGAACAAGTGAAAGAAACTGTCGTTGTTGAGTCTATTCCAAAAGAAGCTTTAGATGGCATCATTGCAGAACTACGTGCACTTCGAATGGATTTAAATCAGTATCATCAAATGATGCTTGATAAAGCCTACGAAAAGGCACATCGCCCTATTCTAACCCCAACCTACATGATGGGATATGAAACAACCCTATCCGCCAAAGAATGGGATAAAGTTGAAAAAGTCGAAGCTAAACAAATCGAAGAAATGAATACTGTGAAAACGGAATTAACATCTTCGACAACTTCAGTGATTGAAGAAATTAAAGAAGAAGATAACCTTGCGAATGTCGATAAGAAATCGAAAAAACAAGGCAAAGTTAAAAAAGAAAAGAAAAAAGCTGGAAAGGTTAGAAAAACCATTCGCTGGATTGTCATTATTGTATTGTTGTTAGCCGTCATTTATGCGACAGTAGCTTTCTTAAGAGTTTATGGTGTTAATGACTTTGGCCTACCTGCATGGTCTTCTAACCCTAATAAAGGCATTTTAAACATCCTATTTGACCCAGGATTTGAATTTGCATCCGCAGTGAAGACATGGTTAGATGAAACATTCCGATACATGTTCAATTTTGATGCGTTCATGAACTGGTGGAATAGTATTGTAGGATAATATTTTAATCGATTTAAAGTAGAAAGGTGATTGTATGGGCAAAAAAGACATTACATACACCCCAATGATGCAACAATATTTAGAAATTAAAAAGGACTACGCTGATGCGATAGTCTTTTTTAGATTAGGTGACTTCTATGAAATGTTTTTTGAGGATGCCATTCTCGCCTCTAAAGAACTTGAAATAGCATTAACCGGTCGTGATGCAGGGGTAAAAGAACGCGTACCAATGTGTGGGGTGCCTTACCATGCGATGATTCCTTACGCACAAAAACTGATTCAAAAAGGGTACAAAATCGCGATCGTCGAGCAGGTAACCGAACCAGGCAATGGACTTGTTAAACGTGAAGTCGTGAAATTAATTACCCCAGGTATGATTATGGATGAGG
>CAZXLG010000081.1:5463-6539 GCA_964641335.1 uncultured Paracholeplasma sp. | reverse complement strand
GATTTAGAAGTTGGTGCTATCAATAATTCATTTACCAAGTATACATCCCATGAACGCGTCGTACTGACAAATATGTTATCAAAAGGATTATACACTTACTTCACCTATCAATTATTTTCGACCCTTGAAGGTCGTTCATATGACATTAAGAAACAAAAAGCCTATTTCAATTTAGACAATAGTAGTTATCGTATCAAAACTTTCGTAACGAGAATCGAGTTATATCATCACGAAGCGTTGATCATGAAGTTCAAATTAGACAAATGGGGAAGACAGTACCGTTTTAAAACATGGGTCATGAATGGCTATTTCATTGACCAAAGTGATTCTATCTTTACAGTTTCTAAGCTCAATCTTGATCAGCAAAAAGAAGTCATTGGTCATATCGAGGTTTCAAAAGTTGTCGATTTTTATCCTACAGGGGTTTGTATCGTTGATGTACTTGATGAAGCCTATTACGATATTTTGATTCTCATTGGTTTAGGCATGTTATACTCCATGATTTATTCAGAAAATCAACGCCGTAGCGCTTAAAAAAAGCAAACACTTTTTTCGGGTGTTTGCTTATTTTTTTACGGTTTTGTTGATGTGAACTACTTCTTGACAGGTTGGGCACTTATATTCGTATTCGTATTTATAGATGAAGACAAATTGTCCGTTTCTAATCTCTTCATCTTGATTGAGCAGCTTCTTATTTTCTAACTTCATTTTGTGGTTACATTTTTTACAAACAGGTCTACCCGTTTTTTGAAAGTACACAACTGAGAAGATACCTACTGTGATAGAGATTAAGAACAGGGGTATATAGATAAAATAAGATACATCTAGAAATACTCTATAAAGAATAAATGCGATCACAATTAGGATGGTTACGATTAGGCATCTGGTTGCTTTAAGATTGAGTTTCATGTTGAACTCCTTTCGAAACTATGATGTTTTTACTTAGTTTATTATAACATTTTTATTTCAAATAACAATCATTTTGTTAAATGTGTAAGTTTATGTGAGTTCAACTATATGCGAGTAAAATAGGTTTATTTTAGCGTTATGGTGATGAACTCAACTAAAAATTCCCA
>CAZXLG010000081.1:0-5363 GCA_964641335.1 uncultured Paracholeplasma sp. | reverse complement strand
ACAATTATACTGACTAATCCTACTAAAATGGCACTATACCAATTAGTCAAAATGAATAACATCCATACGCCAATGATGACTAGTAGCGTTAGAATGATTAAACCCTCATTTTTAGGATTAATTTTCATGATTATTCTCCTGTTTCTATAAATGTTTACATTCGATATACGGGAGAGAATTCATTATTATTGGTTATTTGGATGTTTTTCTAATTATCTATACCTATTTATGACTAATTGACGAAATACTCTGTGACACTTTGTACGGTGGATTCTAGAGGTTTTGGTTCCGTAAATCGTCTTAAATAAAACTGATAGCCGATGTAAGGGAATACGATCACACCGAATATACCGAATAAAACTTGAACAAACATATTTGAATAATTGAAGAACGCGTGGAATAGTGCGATTGAAATCCAGACAACCAAAAACGTTGGATGATAGAGTTTATGATAATCGATCGTGTGGGTTTTAGATAATCCAACAAGGGTTGCGAAAATAATGGCTGTCCAGTAGTGATGGCCAATACCAAAAGATAGTAAGGTTCTAACTAATAAGGTCCATAAACCTTCCCAATAACTCCCTGAGCTCACTAAGGCATTGAGTCCATATTCCATCGTTTCAAAAGCATCAAACCCGGCACCGATGGCGAAGCCTATTAAGAAGGCTGTGTACACATTTCTAAATTTAATTTTACGGATAAAAATCATACAAGTGAGCACTTTCGCGGTTTCTTCGACAAATCCTGTCACGAGATCACCTAATAAATATTCTGGGTATCCAGTAATACTGCGAATGATGAAAGTGACACCTAAAGAGGTAATACCCCCTAAAACAAAGACTGTTAAAACATCTTTTAGGTTTAGTTGATCGTGTTTATCAAATTCATAGACCAAGATGAGTAAGGTTAATGGGATAGATAAACTGATTAAGACATTCTCTAGAACAATCAGTTCAGCAATCAGATAGCTTAATCCAAATATCACTAATAGGCTAATCAATACATATTTAAATAGATAGGGTTCAGTATATCCAAAATTGTGTTCGAATAAATGTTTCGCATTATACTCGTCACGATATGATTTGGGGGTTTTTGAGGCTAAATTTCTAAATACATGTTTTAATGCTTTAAAAGGCTGATTCTTAATCCCTTTTGGTGGGTAGAATAACGCTAATGGGGTTTTAATAGGGGCTTCTAGTTTGGGAACAATATAACCAACTTTATATTTATCAATACCAATAAACTCTAAGAAACTGAGGTAGGATTCTTCTTCAAAATAGGGTCTACCAGACACATAGTTTTTAAGTTGTTCTGGGGTAATGACCAAAAAGGCCATGAATTCACTTGGTGTCATACCAATCGATAATAATTGTTGTTTGATGAGTCTTTGTCTATCTTTAATGGTCATAGGGATGTCCTCCAACATAATTCAATTATACTAGAAAAGTGGATTATTTTATAATTATCTCAAAATATACATCTTTTTTTAGATTCTTTCAGTTATAATGAAACCAACGAGGTATTGAAAATGATCAAACTAAATTACTTAACAACGAATGAATTTGCACAAAAAATGACTAAGAATTTCTATAAATCCAGCATTCTTACGTTACGCATTTTATCGGTTGTGATATGGGTTTTAGGGGTAATTTTACTTTTTTTTGATATGATTTATGGGGTGATGATCACTTCTATTAGTTTCGGTTTTTTCATGAGCCTGTCATTTCTTTTTAAGATACAAAGTCAAACCGCGGTGGCGGCGATTGGTAAAGATTTATTCCAAGAAGAATTAGAGATGGGTCAGGATTCCTTTACTATAAAATCCATCTACAGCAGTAGAGAAGTTTCAAATCGTGTCAATCTGAGTTCGGTTGAACAAATCTATTGGTCTAATGAAGGGTTTGTTATGAAAGTTGGTATGAATATCTTCTTTGTACAAACTGGCACGTTTGAATCCGGGTCAATGTCTGAAATATTTGAAATTCTCAAAACTTATGAAACTATTAAGCTGACTATTTGCTAAAGAGGAGGTCCTTTGATGATTAAATTTAAATACATCACTACAGTTAAATTCTACCGTCGATTTTTCTGTTATCAGTATGGCTTGCAATTGATATTCATTCTATTATTTTCTATAGTTCCTGTACTATCATTATTGGATAATATAAGGGACTCGGATACGATTAGTGCTATCGTTGACAGTTTTGTATTAGGTTTTGTATCATTTGCACTCATCATTATATGTATTTCTTATGTAGCTCAAAGATCCAATCAGAAACAAATCATTAGTGAATTATTCACGCTTGATCAAGAATCTTTTACAATGACAACCATTTATCCCTATGGTGAGTCTATTCAGATGAGAAAACTCACTTCAATTAGGAGAGTGATTTGGTTTGAAGATGGATTTGTCATAAAATCAGGTCGAATGTTCTTCTTAGCTCAGAATGGGACATTTGAAACTGGTTCTATGAAAGAGATTTATATGATTTTTAAAAATATACCTACCATTAAAATGATCCGAAAATAAAGCCAAAATCATCAATTGATTTTGGCTTCTTTTTTGATTATTTTCATTAGGATGAATACAACTACAATGGATAGGAATACCCCAGAAGTATCAATCATGACATCTCGAAGTTCACCACTTCGATTTGAAATGAATAACTGAAAGGTTTCATCCATACTCGCAGTGATAAAACCGTGGAGTAAGATATACCATATACCTCGATTGAACCTTAAATAAATGAGGTGTAATAGACCACCTAAGATGAAATATTCTGTAAAATGTGCGAGTTTTCGAATGATGAATGAGAATGTATCTTGGTTGATATTAATCCCTATTCTACTCATAAATGGATATAAAACATCGACAATAAATCCACTTTGATCTGAAGAAACTTCTCCAGATAATGAGGATTGTCCAAAGATGAATAGTGTCCAGAGAATGACCAGAATGATGGGAATTTTATACTTCATGATTGACCCCTTTATATGAGATAAAAGGCACGCGAGTGCCTTTTTGTTATTTTAGATTTTTTTCAAAGTTCCAAGCATCTCTAACCATATCGGTAATCGTGAGTTTTGCTTCCCATTTTAATAGATTTTTCGCTTTGGTCGTGTCTGCGTAGGAGACCGCGATATCTCCAGGTCTACGAGCGACAATTTCATAAGGAATACGAATGTGATTGGCTTGTTCGAATGCGTTAATGATTTCTAAAACTGAGGTGCCTTTACCTGTACCTAGATTGATGGCTTCTATGCCTTCAATCGGTGCTTCAATTGCAGCGACATGGCCTTTCGCTAAATCAACGACATGAATGTAATCTCTGACGCCAGTACCATCTGTTGTATCATAATCATTACCAAAAACATTGAGTTTTTCTCTTAACCCTTTCGCAACCTGAGTTACATAAGGCATTAAGTTATTAGGGATACCATTCGGTACTTCTCCAATAAGTCCAGACGGATGAGCACCAATTGGATTAAAGTATCTTAAGAGAACCAC
Source organism: uncultured Paracholeplasma sp. (assembly GCA_964641335.1). Taxonomy (GTDB): domain Bacteria; phylum Bacillota_I; class Bacilli_A; order Acholeplasmatales; family UBA5453; genus Paracholeplasma. The sequence continues at coordinate 1,855 of CAZXLG010000081.1, read as the reverse complement.
ATTAAATCCTATATTCGCTTTGACCGTATCGGTTAAAATACGTTCACTCATCGCTTTGGTTTCACCATAAGGATTCGTTCTATCTAATAATTTCATCTTTTCATGGAATGGTGAAACACCATCGCCATACACGGTAGCTGATGAACTGAATATGAATTTAGGGACTTTGTGAATTAAGGCTAGTTTTGCGAGATTGATCGTGGATACTAAGTTGTTATAATAATACTCTAATGGTTTTCTGACCGATTCGCCCACGGCTTTATATCCGGCAAAATGAATAATACCATCAAAATCATAGCGTTGGAATACACCTTCTAATTCATTGTAGTGGGTTGCGTCCACTTCATAAAATGTTGGTTTTTTACCGACAATTTTTTCAATTTTATGGAGTGTGCTCAATTGGCTATTGTATAGGTTATCGATGATGACAACTTCATGATTGTGATTCATCAATTCAACGACTGTGTGTGATCCAATAAAGCCTAATCCGCCAGTAACTAAAATACGCATAAAAAGGTTACCTCTCTTTGTACTACTATCTTACCATAAAATAGTCTTCTTAAGTATGTCAAATGCTAAGGCTTTTCAAAGGAGAAGGTGAAATCGAGTTTGAGTGAATCTCTCACTTGTTTAAACTCATTTTGAAGGTCTAAACCGATTGGAACACCTTTATCTTTACGTTCTAGCCAGGTGAGGTATTCTTTTTCACCTGCTGTATAAATTCGATTATGGTTCGGAGCCTTTTTAGATGCTCTTAATTGTCTTAAAATTTCACCCGTGGTATGCTGCAAGTTTTCTAAACCCATGAAGAAATCTGGGTTAATAGCTAAAAAGAAGTGTCCGACTGGAATTGGCCTAGCTGTGCCATCTTCGGCTACCCCACTGAGCTGACGGAGGAATGAACCTGCCTGTAAAGCACTCGAGAAAATTTCAACTAATGTTGCGTAACCATAGCCTTTATACCCACCGAGTTCTTCTCCTATGCCACCAAGGGGTGAAAGAGCGGCTTTTCCACTGACTAAATCCGTTAATATTTGTTTACTATCGGTTTGTGCTTTACCATCGTGTCCGATGACCAAACCGGCTGGGGTTTCTTGGTTATTTCTTGCATAATATTCAATACGACCGCGTTGGGTAATCGAGGTTGCGGCGTCTAATATAAATGGAAATTCTTCATCGGTTGGTACTGCAAATGTAAGTGGGTTTGTCCCTAACATATTTTCAACACCAAAGGTAGGTGCGATGGATGGTCTAGCATTGGTTCCGGTCATCCCAATTAAGCCATGTTTAGTTGCCATGGTCGCGTAGTAACCGGCTATCCCGAAGTGGGTACTATTTCTAACAACCACCATGCCTAAGCCTAATTGTTTCGCTTTGGTGATGGCCATATTCATGGCTTGGTGTGCAATCACCATGCCCATACCATTGTGTCCATCGAGGACGGCAGTTGTTGGGGTATCTTTTAAGATTTCAATTTTGCTTATGGGTTCTTGAATGTGTTTTAAAATACGGTCTATATAAAAAGGTTTGAACCGATTAATCCCGTGAGATTCTATCCCACGTCTGTCACTTTCAAGTAAAACATCAACACAAATTTCAGCATCCTTTTTTGGCACACCGACTTTCATAAAAGCAGCCATCATAAAAGACTTGGCTTCTTCCCAATGCATGTAAGGCCTTTCCATGTGAAACCTCCTGTTTGAATAGACTATCTAACTATATTGTAAACCTTTTTTTGACGCTTTGGATGAGAAAAAGAAAACATCCGATTCAGCGCTTGGATGTTAAGAATACAATTGTGTGAACTACCCACCACTTAAATAGAAGTGGGGGCTTCCTATCCAAACCAGCCTTC
>CAZXLG010000080.1:0-6676 GCA_964641335.1 uncultured Paracholeplasma sp. | reverse complement strand
TCAATGAGCTTGAAGCGAAACAGTTCGAGACTCAAGATTCGTGTATTAATTTCGCGGATATTTTACTCTTAAGATTTACCATTGGGGGGCATACCTTTTACCCTTGGGAAGGTAAGATTGAATCGTGGGTTAGATACATTGATACCAACGATGGGTGTTTAATCAGAGAAGTGGTTTGGAATGACTTAGAAGGTCATTTAACCAAACTCTCCTTTAGACGGTTCGCCTCATTTAAAGACAACCACCACTATTTCATTCACGCAACCCTAGAAAAACTCAATCATAACCTCGATGTTGTGATTGATAGTGGGTTAGATACATTCATTAAAACAAACGGACAAAAGAAATCCAAACTAAAATCATTCGATTATGATCAAGGTCAGTTTCTGTTTGGTATTGGAGAGAAATACCATTTTGAAACAGCGATTTCCATTCATAATGAAGTAGAAAAAGAATCATCCGAATGGATGTATGATACCGGATGTCATTTTGAACGTATACATCCTAAACAAGAGAAAGTGATCCACATCAAAAAAGCGATTGTGGTTCATATGACCCAAGATGTACTGTTGAAAAGCGAACTCGCGAGTGTTAATCAACAGGCAATGAGAGAAGTGAAAGAACAACCCTATAGTTCGCACTATCAAAAGCACCTAATCGCCTATTTTCAAGCATTCACACGAATGAATATTGAACTTGACCATAAAGAAGATGAAGCCTTACTCCAATATGCGAACTATCAAACACTCATTTCACTCGACCGTTATGACGAAGTTCATAGCGTCAGTGCGAAAAACTTAACCGGTGAAAAATACAATCAATTTGTATGGTGGGACGCTGAAATATTCCAATTTCCTGTGTATTTAATGACACAGCCAGAAGCGGCGAAATCAATCTTGATGTATCGGTATAACCGGTTAGAAGAAGCCGTTAAAAATGCGAAAAAAGAAGGCATTGATGGCGCACGATTTGCTTTCTGTTCATCGGTATTAGGTGATGAGAAAGTATGGGCTTATGCAAGACACCCGTTTATGCAAATCCATATCAACTCGGATATCGCCTACGCCATTCTCGCGTATTACCGCGTAACCAAAGACCACGAGTTTATGGTGAATTATGGGGTAGAGATGCTTTTAGAAATTTCCAAGTACTTTATCCAAAGAGTTCAGTATAATGAAAAAGAGGATATCTACGATTTAAATAACGTCACAGGGACCGATGAACACCACCCTTATATCAACAACAATGCCTATACCAACTTTATGGTTTCCTATGTATTAGGAGAAACCGTTGAGTGGTTAAAAAACAAGGCTTTAAAGGATAAGTATGGTGTCCAAAAACCGTTACTCGACAAAATCAAACAAGTCTCTTTAAAGATTAAAAAAAGCATTACCAAGGATGGCTACATTCCACAGTTTGATGGGTACTTCAATTTAAAAGAAACCCTCGAAGTGACTGGCAATGGGTCAGCCAAGAGTTTCCAAATGAAACAATCAGGCCTTTACCATGAATCTCAAGTCATCAAACAACCGGATGTCATCATGTTATTTACCTACATCGATTTACCCTTAGGACCTGTCTCTTATGAACGTAACTGGCAATACTATGAAAAGATGTGTGAAGCCTCCTCTTCACTCACCTACCCAGTTCACGCCATCGCAGCGATTGACCATCAAGAGTATGATAAGTTTTATGATTACTGGTATAAGAGTGTCGCCATTGACATCATCGACCACCACAAAGAAGCCCATTTAGGCTTACACGCTGCGTGTATGGCTGGTGGATGGTACTCTGTATTTAGAGGTTTATTCGGCTTTAAACCAGCCCTCAATTACTTAGAATTAAACCCAACGTATTTTGAGCGTTGGGGGAACGTTAAAATGGAATTCATGTATCAAGGTAAACTAGTCAAAGCGGAATTGTCTAAAGAGTCTGTAACGATTTATTGTACATCTCCACTCCGATTGGTTTATAAACAACAAACATTCGAACACACAAAGAAAACCATCATACCACTAACCGGTATGAGAAAGGATCAAATATGAAAAAAGTCTTGACCCTAGTTGTTTTAATACTATCGCTAGTAATCGTGTCAGCTTGTAACGGTAATGGCGGTGTAGGTGAAGTAAAAACCATCGTAATTGATGGGGGTGGCGATATTGGTAACTTCAATACAACCCCACTCATGACCCCAAGTGAAGCCAATCCATTTCCTTATAATACATTAGAAGTATTGGCGAGAGAATGGGAAAAGTTAAACCCAAAATACAAAATTGAAATCAATAAAACCTCTTCTAATGGCGATAGAGCCATTTTAGTGCCACAATTAAACAATAAGACCGCCCCAGATATTACCTATCAAAACGGGACTGTTGTCAATATGGACTTAGGCAAAGATTACTATGTGGTTTTAAACGAGTATTTAAATAAACCAAACAAATATGTCTCAGGGAATAAAGCCTGGAAGGATTTATATATTCCTGAAGAACTTGCCCAAAATATGGCCAGTGATGGTAATTACTACACCATCACTCTAGAAAAAGTGCCTGTCGGTATTATGTACAATAAAGCGATTCTCGCTGAAGCAGGCATTACTGAAATTCCTGATACCTACGCAGAATTCTTACAAGCTTTAAGTGATATTAAAACAAAAACCACCAAAGAAGCGTATACCACGACCTATACTTGGTATGACATCGTCTTAGAATCTTCGATGTTTTCAGACATATTACCGCTAGCCGATGTGCTCACTGTAAACGGTAAAGTCGATACAGAAGAATTCGTTAGAGCGTATGAAAAAGGCATTTGGAATCCAACATTAAACGCGATTGGTTCTTCAGCTACTCTAGCAGAAAACCGTTACTATGAATATATCAAAGTCACCAAGATGAAAACCGAATTTTACCCAGAAAACTGGCAAAGCTATGATGCCCATACAAACTTCGTCAATGGCAATCTCGCGATGGTTGAAGTCACGGGTCGTGAAATTCGTAAATTATCCATCAATAAAAACATCAACTTTGAATGGGGCGTCATGCCTTATCCAGATTTAACCACAGAAACGACACAGTACGCCTATGCCCCATCGATTCGTGGTGTGGCAGGTCTCGCAACCCCTTGGTTTATTACCAATTCAGCCGTTGAAAAAGGCACTGTGGAAGGGGCAGTCGATTTCTTAATGTTCTTAACGGCACCAGAAAATAACAATCGTTTAATCGGCGATTTAAAAGGTGGTATTCCACTAAATCCAAATGCTGAAACCGCGATTGCACCATACTTACAACAATTACTTGATATCTATACCCAAGATAAAGCCACCGTTACCACAGGTAACCGTGTGTATTGGGGTTCTGTCAACTCATGGGCAATGTTAGGCTATGCTTATAACACCGCATTCATCAAGAGTCTTCAAGACATTGATAACGGGGTTAAAACCGAAGAAGAAGTTGCTAAATCATTAGCACAAACCATCAAAAATACAATTCAAGCACTCAAGATCGAAAACGAATACGACGAGTCTAAATGGTGAGGATTATGAAGAAAAATCAGCAAAAAACAAAATTTCAATACAAAGCCTTTATCTGGCTTTCACCGGCAATTCTGTTATTGCTGATTTTTTCTTACTATCCACCGATTAGGACTCTGATGTTCTCATTTACGGATGCGAATGGGGCAGGGATTGGTAAGTTCATCTTCTTAGATAACTTCATTGAACTCTTTACCTCTAGCGTGTTTTATCGCAGTTTACTCAATGTAGTTATCTTCATCGCTGTAGGGATGTTTGTCGGGAATTTCGCAACCATCTTTTTAGCAGAATTGCTCTATAATCTGAAGAGTAAGTTCGCAAGCGCAGTTTACCGTTTTCTATTCATCATTCCGGTATTAGTCCCAGCGGTGGTTGTCATATTAATTTGGCAATACATCGTATTCGCTGGCGGTGATTCAGGGATAGCAAACCGCATTGTCAGTTTCTTTGGCGGTGGCAATCAAAACTGGTATTTTGATCCTAAACTAGCCCCTGTAGCCATTATTTTAACCGCCTTCCCTTGGGTGGCAGGAACATCTTTCTTAATCTATCTAGCCGGCTTACAAAACATCTCTAGTGGGGTTATAGAAGCCTCTAAACTGGATGGCGCGAATATCGTTCAAAGAATCTTTAGAATTGATTTACCCCTCCTTAAAGGACAAATCAAATACTTTGTAGTCATGGGCATCATTGGGGGGTTACAAAACATTAACCTTCAAGTGTTGGTCACAGGCAGTGGACCCGGGACAACGAACTCAACGAACGTTCCAGCCTACATGCTATTTGAACAAGCTTTTACTTATGACCGCTATGGCTATGCCTCAGCGATTGGGATTGTCATATTTTTAATGACCCTCGCATTTACCCTCATTAACATGAAAAAGCTGAAAGGAAATGACTAGTATGAAACTACTGAAACTCATTAAAAAGAACTATGTAGAAGTCATCATTACGTTATTGGTTATGGCTTTACTCATACTATCCTTTTATCCTTTATACATGTTGGTCATTAAAAGTTTTAAGACCATCTCTGATGATCAATCCAATCCGTTTGGATTACCAACCCTTTGGAGTTTAGAAAACTATCAATACGCTTGGATTGTCATAAAACCTTATTTATTCAACTCGTTATTTGTTACCCTCATTCAAACGTTAGGGATTGTCTCCATTGGATCGTTTACAGCGTTCGCGTTTGTCCGTTTTAATTTTCCTTATAAAAATGTCATCTTCTATATGATTATTGCGTTACTCATGATGCCTGGTATTGTGACACTCACCAGCCAATATGAACTGGTTAACAATCTTGGTTTAGTGAATTCTCACTGGGGGGTTATCCTACCCGCTATTGCAGGGTCTATCCCTTTCGCAACCTTCTTATTAAGAACCTCATTCTCTGGGGTTTCCACTGAATTATTGGATGCGGCTACCATTGATGGCGCAACCGACTTTCAAGTCTATTATAATGTCATGTTACCGATCTCTAAACCCATCATTTGGACCTTAGTCATTACCTCATTTATTGGGGGATGGAATGACTATCTATGGCCATCGTTGGTGCTACTCGATGAAAAACTACACACCTTACCGATTGCGTTAGTCAACTTTACAACCTCTTATTATGGGATGACTGGTGGCTATGGTGCGCCGTTTGCGGCGTATGTCATCAGCAGTTTACCCTTACTCATTGTGTTCTTATTAGCTTCTAAGCAATTCATCGCTGGGTTAACCAGCGGTAGTATCAAGATGTAAAAGGAGACTCAAATGAAAAAACTACTTTTAGCAGTCTGTATGTTAGGCATGTTCATGATCCTAACTGCCTGTGAAACCGAAAAACCCACCCCAGAAAACAAAGTCATTGAACTTATTCAAGATAATCATTTTAAAAACGGATTTATCATTTCTCCAGCCGATAATGAACCTCAACCTGATAATAGATACCCACTTGATTATGAATTGACCTATGGGACACCCGATGGTCAAATCGCGTGGCTTTTAGGTCAAGCTGGTAACCGTTTTGGCTTGGCGGATGATTATGCTCTATTAGGCAAAGAAGTCGAATATAGCGATGGTTTTTATACGATTGAAGATGTTTCTAAACAACTCATCATTAATCCTGACACAGGTGAAATTACCTTTGTATTAAATGCTTCCGAAGAATACTTAAAACCTAGAGAAGCGAAAGAAGCTTGGCCACATTTACTCATTCAACAAGGTTTAGCTCAAAATATATCGGTGAGTGATGTTGAAAACATTACTCTAAGCTTATCCATCAAATTGAACAGTTTAGTCAATCACATGTCTGAAGCTGAATATGATGCAGGTCTTCACACGGCACAGTTTTTGATGTATATCGTCGTTAGAAGTAACGCTGCAGCAGATGCAGGTGAATATATGTGGTTTGGGATTCCATTTTTTGATGCACGATACCCACTTATGCAAGAAAATGGGATGATTGATGCGGGAACTTCTGGAAATACCGGTAAATTTATCTATCAAATGCCACAAATTGACTTTATGCCAAATGGATTACAAGTAGGTATGAACAATGAAATCAGTGTGGATTTGATTCCATATTTTGCGAGAGCTTTAATGCTTGCTAAAGACAAAGGAGCCCTATTAAATACATCGGTAGAAGACTTATATCTAACCAATATGAACATTGGTTATGAAATACCAGGTACTTATGATGTATCGATTACGATCCAAAATTTCTCACTAAAGGCGACGAAAAAATAATATGATTAAAGGTATTATATTTGATTTAGACGGGGTCATCGTTTCCACCGATGACCTACATTATATGGCTTGGAAAAAGATTGCTTCACAAGAAAACATCCCGTTTGATAAAACAATTAATCATCAACTCAGGGGTGTTTCCCGCATGGAATCCCTTGAAATCATTCTTTCTCGATCAACCAAAATCTACTCAGAAGAAGAAAAACAAAAGCTTGCTCAAGAAAAAAACGATTACTACGTGACGTTGTTAGAACAACTATCTCAAAAAGATATATTACCTAGTGTACTTCCTACCTTAGAGTGGTTGAAACGAAACGAATTTAAAATCGCGATTGGTTCATCTAGCAAGAATGCGAAAACCATTTTAAAGAAGATTGGTTTATATGATCTATTTGATGTCATTACCGATGGCAA
>CAZXLG010000079.1:0-6733 GCA_964641335.1 uncultured Paracholeplasma sp. | reverse complement strand
GTTCATGGGATGTATACTTGGTAAATGAATTATTGATAGCACCAACTTCTAAATCCCGGTAGATAGACATATGTTTCTCGGAATTAAACATTTTTAGAACGCGTTTTTCACGATTTCTAAAAAAGCGGTATTCTTTTAGTAACTGAGCTGTGTCCTCAATCCGTTGACCTAGTGGTAACAAATCATAGACTGTTTTCTTTACAGCATCAGGATAATATCGATCAGGGTATGCATAATCAATACTCATTAAAAATACTTTTAGTTTTTTCATAAAACCCATAGTTATAAACATGTCATATCACCTATCCAATATCATAACATAAAAAGATAAATCCTGCTTCTATATTTTGTTAAATTTAACTTGATTACCTAACTATTTTTGATAAAATATAATCACTAGGTTACAGAAAAGGGGAATCATGGAAAATTTAGATTTAAACGTACTACTAGCATCAAAGATTGCAAAGTTAGAAAAGATTATTGGAAGAACATTCACGAAAAAGAATTATTCGATAGTTATACGAGTCATATTGACTGATGCTTCGGCTAATCAATCGAATATATACAAACTAAATGAAGCATATCATCTATATAAGTTCAACGGTCTTGAAACTTATGGAGATGCTGTACTTGATTTATTCGTTTGTAAAAAATTATTCAAAGAAAACAAGAACAAAGAACAAATTACAATTGGAAAAAGTGAATTGGTTAGTAATGACCGATTAAACACAATCGGGAAAAAACTTTTAGAAGACATCATCATCGATATGAATCCAACACCTTTCGATAATATTAGCTATGCGAAAGCACTCGAAAGACTCATTGGTGCGATTCATGAAGTTTGTGGATCACGCTTCACACAAAAATTCTTAAAAGATAAAGGCATCATATAATAAAAAACACCACTCAACCGTAACCTACTTTATGTTGAGTGGTGTTTTTTATACATTAGTTTTCTTAAATAAGAATGGGACGTAGATTAATTGGAATAATAGTGCGATAGATACCATAAATCCAATCACCCAGAAGTTTCCTAAGAATCCATATAAAGGTTCGACTTCATGGGGAATTTCTCTTAAGAATAAATGGTTACTATTCAGTAGAAAGTTTAGAGGATAAATAATAATGGCATATATCAATAAAATCAGACTCGATTTCAGTAAATCTTTGTATGTAAACTTGAACTTACATACGAATAGTAGATATAAGTTGCCTAATAAGAACAACCCATGATTACCAAAGTAGTGGATATATCTAAAATGTGGGAAGTTATACCCTAAATCCGCGATGATTAAGGACAATAAAGCACCGGATATAGCCCAAGGGAATATCAGTTTAAAGGTTTGTTCGTTTTTAGTCCATAGTGTATAAGCGGTCACGTACATACTGATGGCACAAACCCCTAATGGTAATAAGGAAGTTTGAAATCCACCTCGGCTTAAACTCCAAGTATAAAATGTCCATTCCATCGTAATCATTAATACCGCGACAGTACGTCTTAGAATGAGATCTACTTTGGTGGATACTTTGTCTTTGAATAGAACCATTAAAACAATACTAATAACAATCCATAGTAATGCGAATAAATGCGATAAACCAAACCATTCAAAACCTTGTAAAGATTCACTGAACATAGTCATCTACCTCTTTTAGTGTTTATACGATTGTGTCTTTTCTGGGAATAAAAAATTACCGATGGTTGAAATCGCGGTCGCGGCTTCACCGAGACCTGTAGAAATCATTTTCTTCTTACCTAAATATGTGACGCTATTACCTACAGCGAAAATACCTTTTCGTGTGGTTTCCATCGTAGAGCTTACTTTGATTAACCCTTTATCATCCAGTTCAAAACCCCAATCAGACAAGTTGTGCTTTGCAGGACTAGAACCATAGAATACGAATAAAGCATCACATTTAACGTCTAAAACGGATTGATTTTCCGTATGTTGAATGGTTAAATAATCGACTTGGTCATAACCTACAAAACCAATAGGTACATAAGGGGTTAATACCAAACCTTCAGACTTGATTTTATCCACACTATATTCATGGGCTCTAAAATCATTTCTTCGATGAATCAAGGTAACCTTTTTCGCAACCTCTGCTAAAGTTAAACTCCAGTCAACGGCGGAATCGCCACCACCTAAAACCACCAATTCTTGGTTTTTGAAATCATTGACATCTTTGACATTGTAGTAGATGTTGCGTTTGGATTCTGCCCCAGGAACTTCAATCAGTCTAGGTTCAAAGGTACCACCCCCATTCGCTAATAATAGGGTTTTGGTTTCAAAGATACCTTTGGTTGTTTCTAAAACATAGTGATTGTCTTTATAATCGATTGAAATGGCTTTGGTATTGAGCAACAAAGGCACATCAGCTTCATACTCACTGTATTGATCGTATAAGTTTTGAATCAAATCACCCGCACTGATCTTACGGTGACCTGGCATATCATACACCATTTTTTGTTTATATAGATTGAGTGTCCCACCGTATTCAAAAGAAGACTCTAGAATACAAGCGCTCAATTTGTGCATGCCGGCTAGGGTAGCTGCGTATAAACCCGCAGGACCTGCACCAATAATAATCGTGTCGTACATAGTATAACCTCACATATTTCAAAGTATAACACCAAACTTCTTAGAATTAAATACGAAAATGCATTGAATTTCAAAGTATTCGTTTTCATCGATATGTTTAAGCGTTATTTAAAGAGATTTAGAATTACTATTTATATTCATTTTGAACTAGCCAAATCGTGATAACGTTATCATTACAAAGCTATTTTGCTCAAAGCGTTTTCATTATAGAATCGAATGCATTTCACTTGAATAATCGATATAATGGCCTTGTCGATTACCGATTACCAAAACAATATATTTTTTTAGGAGGAAACACCATGAAACAATGGGACGGTTTTAAACAAGGCAAATGGACTGAAACAGTCAATGTCCGAGATTTTATCGTAGAAAACTACGACGAGTATTTAGGGGATGAATCCTTTTTAGTCGGTCCTACCGACGCATCCACCAAGCTTAATAACCTTTTTATTGACTTACTTAGACAAGAAAAAGAAAATGGCGGCGTTTTAGAATGTGATACCGATGTGGTATCGAGCATCACCTCACACAAAGCCGGCTATATCGATCAAAGCTTAGAAAAGATTGTGGGTTTACAAACAGACAAACCACTTAAACGTGCATTCTTCCCTTATGGGGGAATTCAAGTCGCAGCTAAAGCAGCGGAATCCTATGGTTTCCATATCAACCCTGAACTCGTTCATATTTTTAATGAATATAGAAAGACCCATAACCAAGGCGTATTTGACGTTTACAACGATGAAATCAGAGCTGTACGTTCTTCTGGGGTTGTTACCGGTTTACCAGATGCGTATGGTAGAGGTCGTATCATTGGTGACTATAGAAGAGTCGCTTTATACGGGATTGACTTCCTAATCCAAGAAAAACAAAAAGAAAAGAAGACTTGGGTATATCCAATGACCGAAGAAACCATTCGTGCCATTGAAGAAACCACTGAACAAATCAATGCGTTAGAAAGACTTAAAAAGCTCGGTGAGATTTATGGCTTTGACTTATCTCGTCCAGCTGAAACAGCTCAAGAAGCCATCCAATGGTTATACTTTGCATACCTTGGCGCAGTTAAAGAACAAAACGGCGCAGCCATGTCATTAGGTAGAACTGCAACCTTCTTAGACATTTATATTCAAAGAGACCTTCAAAAAGGTTTAATCAATGAAGTAGAAGCTCAAGAAATGGTTGACCATTTCATTCTTAAACTACGTATGGTTCGTTTCGCTAGAACCCCTGAATACAATGAATTATTCACAGGTGACCCAACATGGGTAACAGAAGTTTTAGCGGGTATGTGTGATGATGGTAGAAGTTTTGTTACCAAAAACACCTTCAGATACCTTCAAACACTTTATAACTTAGGCACCTCTGCAGAACCAAACCTAACCGTATTATGGTCCGATAGACTGCCTGAAAACTTTAAAAAATTCGCAGCGAAAGTATCGATTGATACCTCTTCAATCCAATATGAAAATGACGAAATTATGCGTCCAGAACATACCGATGACTACGCGATTGCATGTTGTGTATCGCCTATGGCAATCGGTAAAGAAATGCAATTCTTCGGTGCTCGCGCAAACGTTGCGAAAGCACTCCTTTACTCCTTAAACGGCGGTAAAGATGAGCTTTCTGGCAAGCAAATTGCACCAAAAACCCCAATATACCAAGGAGAATACTTAGACTATGAAAAAGTCATGGCTCAGTACGATAAGACCCTTGATTGGTTAGCAGAAGTGTATGTAAATACATTAAATATTATCCATTACATGCATGATAAATATGCCTATGAAGCCTTTGAAATGGCGTTACATGACCGTGATGTCATCCGCAATTTCGCAACCGGTATGGCTGGATTATCCGTTGTCGCTGACTCATTATCCGCGATCAAATATGCAAAAGTAAAACCAATCTATGATGAAACAAATTGCTTAATCGTCGATTTCGAAACCGAAGGCGATTTCCCAATGTATGGCAATAACGACGACAGAGTCGACGATATCGCCGTTGAACTCGTTCATAGCTTTATGAATAAGATTCGTAAACACCCTACTTACCGTAAGAGTGTTCCTACCATGTCTGTCTTAACCATTACCTCAAACGTCGTCTATGGTAAAAAGACAGGAAACACCCCAGACGGTAGAAGAAAAGGTACACCGTTCGCACCAGGGGCTAACCCAATGCACGGCAGAGATAAATCAGGCGCATTAAAATCCTTGATGAGTGTGGCTAAGATTCCATGTGAATCCTGTGCCGATGGTATTAGTAATACCTTCACCATCGTCCCACAAGCTTTAGGTAAAGAAGAATCCTATGACTTTGAAAACGTCATGAGAGCCGATATTAAGAGTGAAAACTTAGTATCAATCCTAGATGGATACTTCCTATCCGGCGGCTACCATTTAAATGTCAACGTCCTCTTAAGAGAAAAGCTCATTGAAGCGATGAATAACCCAGCACTATACCCTAACTTAACCATTAGAGTATCGGGTTACGCTGTCAACTTCAGCTTACTCACGAAGGAACAAAAACTTGACGTTATCGCAAGAACGTTCCATGAAACCATCTAGTTTAAACGTTCATTCGATTGAAACCATGGGTGCTTTTGATGGCCCAGGGATCCGTTATGTGTTGTTTCTTCAAGGCTGTCCATTTAAATGCCAGTTCTGTCATAATAGAGACACGTGGGATACCGCCATTAACAAAATCAAAACACCTGAAGACATCTTAGCCGATTTCAACCGATACAAATCGTTCTATAAGCATGGTGGAATCACCGTTTCTGGCGGTGAACCACTCCTTCAAATAGACGCCTTAATTGAACTCTTTAAACTCTTTAAATCGAATAACATTCATACAGCTATTGATACTGCAGGGGGGACATTCAATCCTTCAAACACAGCGAAGATGGATGAACTCATGCAGTACACAGATTTAATCCTACTCGATATCAAGCATATGGATGATCTTTCTCACCAAACCTTGGTAGGTGCGTCTAATAAAAATGTTTTAGCGTTTGCGAAGTATTTAGATGAGTTAAATAAAACAGTCTACATTAGACATGTATTATTACCGGGAATCACAGGTACTACTGAACACTTAATGAGACTCAGAACCTTCTTAGATACCCTACACAATGTGAAACAAATCGATATTTTACCATACCACACCAAAGGCATTTCAAAATGGAAATCTTTAGGCTTTGAATACGAACTCAAAGACTTAAAAGAACCCACTAAAGATGAAATCTATGTGGCACATGATATTTTAAAGACAGCGTATATCTATAAAAAATAATGAAAAAAAACGAACATTTTAAAAGGATGTTCGTTTTTTGTTTTCTCAATTATTTGGATTCATTTTGATTATTCTTTAGATAGAGTTCGGATGCTTCAACGACGACACGATAGCTATCAAACAACATACGATAAATGTAGACAAATAGACTAAGGATGCCGATGAAAAGGATAGCACCGATTAACACACCAAAACTGACCCAACCAAAATTGAAAATAAGATTAAGAATGGATGGGATTAGTATAAAAAGAACTGTTAAAATAAACAGTGTGTCCATCGCGCCTAGCATTTTTTGAATAGAATCAGCGTAACCTGTTGGTTTATGATGTTCCTCAAGATGATTAAAATTCGATTCGTTTATTTGTGGTGCATTAAAGACAAACCCACAGTCAATGCATTTTGATTCAGTGAAATGATTACTCGCTCCACAATTCGGACACTTTTTTTCCATATCGATTACCTCATTACGTATAGTTTAACAAAAATTAAGAGTAATTGTAAATAATGAAATATCAATCATTCAACAATCTTCACATATTAGAAGTTGACATTAATCAGTATCTTGCTATACAATAAACATGTATCATGCATAACATAATACCGAGGGAGTGGTATGGGTGGCAAATAAAGCACAAATCATAAAAGGCTTTTTGGAAGGGTTTGTTTTAGAAGTATTATCTAAAGAAGCCTTATTTACGAATGAAATCATCGAACGTTTAAGTGACAAAGGGTATAAGAACTTGAGTGAGGGAACTATTTATCCTTTGATGTTAAGGTTAGAATCCCTATATTACATTGAATATGAGAAAGTACCCAATCCATTAGGTCCCATGAAGAAAAAATACGCT
>CAZXLG010000078.1:0-6824 GCA_964641335.1 uncultured Paracholeplasma sp. | reverse complement strand
TCAAATCGACCTGTTCATTGTAGATATGTAAATCGATACGGTGAAAGTGTTTCAATTGAAACACAGTTCGGTCGCCTACAATTCTTTTTTCGATTTGTTCTGGTGAGTCCCCCCGGGATTTCATCCGTTCGATGCGAAGTTCTTCACTCGCTTCAACAAAAACCACATAGACATCATCGGCTTGATCCACTAGCGCATTTGCGCCATTCGGGTCCACGATGACAACACCATTTTCAATGACATCGGCTTTTTGAATACCATAATAGCGATTCGAATATTGGGTAACCTCATAGAATGCGTTTTCTTCGATTTTAGCTTTAAAGACCGCTTCACTTAAAAAGTGGTAGTCTACGCCATCTTGTTCCCCTGCACGCATTGGTCTTGTTGTGGTGGTTACACATTTTTTGTAACCATATTGATGATATAAAATTTTTGCTAATTCTGTTTTTCCACTGGCACTAGCGCCAACCAATACAATCATAGGACACTTCCTTCGTTACGATTATAACATGGTTTGAGTTGCTTTTGTCTCCTCTTTTATCGGTTTAAATATTTTTTAAGTTACTGATGAAACGCTTGAATTTATTCGTATGTTTTGGCAGTTCTAGTGGTGCAATCCTAAAGGTATACGTGCCTTTTAAACCAAGCAACCCTAACTCTTTATCAAGTCGATTTTGAAGTTCTTTAACATCAAAATCACCCATCAAATCAAGGGTTATCTCTAAATGGCCAACAGCGGATTGAATCACTTGAAATTCGCGAATGGCATCACTGGTTGTGATTATCCATCTGGAAAACAAGTCTGAAAAAACGATTTGTGGTTGATTAAACTCGTTATAAAAATAGATGTTATCGTCACTACGTCCGAGGATTTTTTCTATCCTTCTAAACTTTGAACCACAGTCACACGGTTCATCTAATACGATCATGTCATTCATTTCATAGCGGATGAGCGGTTGTGCAAAATTGATTAGATTCGTTATAATCATCTTATGTCCAACCACATGGGGTTTAGTAATCAATTGATTATGCTCATCATAGAGTTCAACAAAAACCAAATCTTCATTGATATGTAAATGCCCTAGATGACAACTTGAAGCGATTTGACCCTCAGAAGATTGATAGATTTCAACGACCTTTGTTTTAAAAGCCGCTTCAAATTGAGTTTGATCGGTTTTAGTTAACACTTCCGCGTAACAAATAATCTTCTTTAATTTAACCTGAATCAAATCCCTATACGGTAAAAGTTGTCTAATAAATGATGGGGGTGCCATCAACAAATTCGTCTTTTGACGGTTTAAGTTTTCGATGACACTTTGGATGGGTTCCATTGTTGAGATATATTTTAATTTTAAAAATGGTGCATTGATATCGTTAAAACCTTGTGAAAAAACTCTTAGACAAAATAAAATTCTTAAAGGTAAGTCTTTAAGCTCAATCCCACCGCGAGCTAAAAATACGCCAGGGAGTCTTTTTGTCATGGATTTAGGTGTAATATATAAACCTTTATTGCCAGATGTACCTGAAGATAGTCCCACCACAAATTCGTCTTTATAATAACCTAAATAATCTTTATTCAGCTCTTTGGTCATCGCGTAAGTCATCACATCTTCTTTGACTAAACCCACTGTATTGAGTGTCGAAAAGTTTTCCATCATGATTTGTTTATTGATGATTGGGAATTGGTAAAAATCTTCAAGCGATTCAAATTTTAAGTCCTTTAGGGTTTCTCGGTAGTATGGACTCTGTGTTTTTGCGTAAGTAACCATCTCTTTGAGTAATTTAAGTTGTAAGGATTGAATACCTTCTAGAGAGAGTTTACGTCGATTCTTTGTCAGATATCGATAATCCTTAATGGCTTGCATGAGAACCTTCTAACGCATCTTTTTTACTTGATGGTGCAATCCTATTGAGCGTATTGGTTAATATCCATTCAATGGAATATTTATAGTGTTTCTTTTCCCAAGCCATGAGGATGAATCCCCATATAGTGACGTGGATGATTCCATAGAGGATTGCGAAAGGAATATTGAGTTTTACCGTGATGAATAGATTAACTGTAATGAAAATTAAGCCACTGAGTATTTGTTCAAAGAAAAATGGCGTTAACCCTGCGACACCAAAACGTTTGATAAAACGGATGAACGCATTCTCTTGACTATTTTTAAAATCAAACAAGTATAATGCCCCTAAAATCATTAAAGAGAATAATCCAATTTGAATGACCATGATGAAGTACCAGGTTGGGTCAATGGCGCGTTCAAGCATCGTTTCAGGGGTTAAAAGATACCCTAAGATACCAACGATTAAATAAGTTAAACCCACCGGTAGTATCCATCGTTTTAATGTTTTAAAAGAACCCTCTCTTAAAAGTAACGCAATCCATACGCCAAATAATGCGAACGCATAAAATGGTAAGATCGGATTGTTTTTCGCAACCAACCAGTTGAGTAAGATGACTACCATATAATTACTGTCATCACGGGCATTTAAATAGACATTATAAAGCGGAATCCTTATATAGGATAACACCATGAATAAAGTTGCGAACAACAATATGTATAATGCAATCCTAGGGTGGTTAATCCATTTTTTAATTAATTTAAATAGTAAGGCCAATAACCAGATGTTGAAAGCAATCATCACGAGACTATCCACATAAAAAATACGGTCGATGGTCCAAGGTTGGAATGCACCTTGTCGAATCAGCGAAACAAAAAGCGATTCATCCATACTTCTTGTATCAAAATGGATAATCCCAGGGCCAGTAAAGAGGAAATAAAGATAAGCCACAACCATCATCAATAATCCCGCAAACCCCATATATTTAATACGGTAATTATAGTCTTTCGCATTCAAAATCTGTATTGTATAAGACATCCCAGAAATCATCGCGAATAGCCCAGCGAACATCAATAGAAATCCAATCAAGGTAATAATTAAGGATGGGTTATCCATATCGACATCATAAATGCCATCGAAATAGTAAAATGCGGTATGCAAGATAATCACGAAGAATACCCCTAATCCTCTTAAATAATCGAGTGCTACGTAACGTTTCATGACAAATCCTCCCTATTCTTGTTATAATAAAGACGGTGATTCTATGAGACTATTCATCGGTATTGACTTACCAATTTCACTTAAACAAAACTTATATACAATAGCCCATCAAGTGAGTACTAAAACCCAAGGTCGTGTGACGGCCTTAATGAATTATCATCTCACCTTGGTTTTTTTAGGTGAACTCGATGAGATTCAAAAAGATCACTTGATTGAAAAACTCAAGACACTTTCATTCACACCTTTTCAACTCGATTTGAGTTCGATTGGATACTTCCAAAAAGGGGAACGTTTTATCTACTATATGGGACTGAAACAAAGTTCAGAGTTAAGAACGCTTTATCACACTGTCTCGAGTCTCATTAGACCTTTAAATTTAGACTTACATGGGTCATTTGAACCCCACATTACCCTCATTCGCCAAGGTAAATCATACCCAGTAGAAGTTCTAAAATTACCAACCATCGAAGGTACATTCGAGGTGTCAAAGGTGACTTTGTTCCTAAGTCATCAAGTGAATGACGAACTCACCTATACCCCAATTGACTTATACCCACAAACGAACTAATCCAGTTCGTTTTTTTGATGGTTTAGTGTGATAAACACCACTTTTTTCTTTAAAAAATGTTGATATAAAATCACTTTAAAAGGTGTTTGCCCACTCGTTTTAATCCACCCTGTTGAACGCAGCTGTTCAGGTTTTTTTGAAACCCAGAGGATTCGTTTGACTTTTAATGGTCCATAATTGGGTAGATTTATAGGGTTGATTGTGTTGTTTTCTTTTAAATGTGGATAGAGATTCAAAATTTCTTCCCATTCCAAATCCCACCAACCCGCTTTATACCGTTCATCCACGAGTTTAAATGTTTTACTGAATGTACGATACCCATTGAATGCTTTCACGTAGAACACATGGTATTTTTGAACGGCTAAATCAGATAAGTCAATAAAGCCATCGACATAAACCCCGTCAATAACCCATTCAAGTGGTTGAATGAGACCATTCAGAACGATTTGATCTTTTAGGAAATATCGCTTTGAAACCTCATCAAAATGCGGTTTTGGAGCAATTTTATCAAAGGCTAACAAATCCACTGGATTCGGTAATACGCGGATGTTCATTTGGTAAACTTTTTCAAGTCCAACGACTTTAAATGACACCGTAATAAATTCGGATTTAGAGTGAATAATATCGCCCTTTAAGTGTTCATTTTTGAGATAATTATAGGATAATTTAGGATCTAAAAATGTGTTTACAGATAACCCTTGATAGCCTAGAAACTCATTTCTAAGCAATAGTCGTTCTAAGTCTCTGGTTGAGAGGGTAGTTAAATGAATTTCACGTTCATACTGAATATCATTTTGTTTTATCACACAGAGGATATCTGTATCATTTGAGAAGGGTCTAATGACTATTCTATCCTCATATAAAGCATCACCTTGATGGGTGAGTTCATAACGAACATCCACCCCTTCGATGCTTGGTAACCTGAATTCATCAGAATGTTGTTGTTTAAAACCACGTTCTATCAAATTCATCGTATAGATTAATTGAGACATACTTGTTTTACGATTCGCTACAGTGTAGGTTTGATACCGATCCGAATCGATATAGACTTCAAGTCTAAAGGTTTCTAACTCTGGGTTAATAATAAAACTTTGAAGCGATTCATCGTAAAGAGCCTCAGGGATATGAACACGTAAAGTATGCCCATAACGTTTCACAGCTTTAGCAAATATTACCCCAGATGTTTCGTTTGGAATGCGAATAAAATCATCGACCACGAATTCGATTTGATCATGATATTTTAGATAGAGTACACTGTAGAATAGCCCCACAACCAAGGTCCAAGGTAATAAAACAATCGCTAATGCTAGTCGAATTGGGAAAAGGAGTGTCCATAAGAATAAAATCATTAAGCTATGGGCATTCTTGAATTTTTGTTGAAACCCCAAAGTCCGTTTGAGTTTAAGGGTGTAGTTTTGACTGTATTTAAAGAGATTGAGTGAGGGAATATAACCAAAATAAATCACTTCTTTTGGCCTGTGAATAATAGTTTGAATTAAGATTACACTATGAATGAATAATACCTCAATCAATACCAAGCCCCCAAATAGGACAAACATGGGTATTAAAATGGGTAGTAATAAAATAATATAATAGTAGTCCTTGAAGTCAAAGATTAAATCTGAGGTTAGTCGCTTAACCCAATAAAATCGATGTTTTAGGTGAGCGATATTATTAGATATTGAAATTAGGATGATCATGAAAAAGGATACTACATAATAAATACCTATCTTGACCCATTGGTAGAGTACCTTTAACAGTTTCATGGGGATATCAATTAAGATAACCTTTGGAATCAGCCAAAGGAGTGTATACAATAAAAGCGTTAACTGAGTGAAAAACCATTCGTAGGATCGGTAAAGCCATTCCGGCTGATTGTAATATAGATATATAATCTTATTAATGATCCATTTTACCCCTCGAATGAAGCTTTGGATTACCCAGTGAACGGCTTTAAATAGCCATTCAATACACTTTAATAATTTCATGAATAGGAAGCGTAACCCTTTGAGTAAAAAGACCACCCCCTCTAGGAGTTTTTTCCATAACGGTTGAATGAATCGAACAAAATGCTTGATGATTTTTACGATGAAGTGGACAATCTTAACAAGTAAACGCCAAATCAAATGAAACAGATGATTGAGTCCTTTACCCATCCATTTGAACATTGTATAGATTGGATTAAGAATGAATGTAATGATCAAATGACCGATTTTTTTGAGTATAAACCATAATCCTTTAAATAGTTTCACTAAAAGATGATACACTGGTTTAATGAGTATCTGATATAGTTTGATCATCAACCATCTTACGATTTGATACAGCCCAATCACTACTTTTTTTAGAATAATATAAGCCGGTTTTAATAGATACTTATAAAGCCCTATCCCAATCCACTTCATGACGGTATATAGACCAACAAATACCTTTTTTAATAATATATAAATCGGCTTAAGGATATAGGTATACAATAGGATTAAGATTTGTTTAATAACACGATATAAAAATAAAATGATTGTTTTGAATACGATATAGATGGGTTTCAAAAGGAAACGATACATCGATACGCCAAACCATTTAAACAACAATCCGAGTTTTTTAAGGATATATATAAACGCCTGAAAAAGTGGAACAACAACAGATTTGATTCCTCTATATGCATAGTTCGCTAAAACCCCAAACGGTTTAACGAGTTGAATGAGTAATCGAAGGAAACCTTTTAAGACTGATTTAATTAAGGACATGGCGTGTTCTCCAATCGTTTTTTAGCGGGTTCTTTATGGTATATTTTATCATGAATTTTACATATTAACTATACTAAAAAAGGACCTCTTGAAAAGGTCCTTTAAAATTATGCTTGATTGATGGATTTTTGTCTTTCTTTAATGACTGGATTTTGAATATATTCATCAAGGGTACCTTGATACATAATCGAACCCAAGTCACCGATTTCAACAATCTTATTACATACCGTATCCAATAATCTATGGTCGTGTGAAGATAAGATTATCGCGCCTTGATAGTTGGTTAAACCTGTATTCACAGATTCAATCGATTCAAGGTCTAGATGGTTGGTAGGAGAGTCGATGATCAAAGTATTCGCATTTGACATCATGAGTTTAGAGAACATGCAACGCATCTTCTCACCCCCACTTAAATACTTCACTTCTTTTAACGGTTGGTCGCCTGTAAA
>CAZXLG010000077.1:0-7069 GCA_964641335.1 uncultured Paracholeplasma sp. | reverse complement strand
TTATCCAATACGAAGAAAAAATCCCTACGTTGATAGGGATTTTCTCTTATAGATAGATGATATTATCTAAATTGGATTAGATATACAGCCGTATTCGCAAGTGCAACCAATGTGAAGAATGCAGTTGTGAAGAATACAGATGTCCAGATGTTACCAGTCTTTTCAGCAAATCTTCTGATCACGATACCTGCAACGGTTAATGATGGTACTAGACCAACTAATAAGATTGAGTTAAGTGAGAAAGTAGGGAATGCAGCAACACCGGTATTATAAAGTACGAAGTATTGATAAACTAAGAAGAATAATACTGGTCCAACAAGTAAGAATGCAGCTAATGCATCGGCTTTATAGCCCTTCATGCCCTTCGTATTAACAAAGATTGCGATAGCAGATGCTAAGTAATATAAGAAGAATAATGGCATGTATCTTAATGCTGCAACAAATTGTTGGCTATTGAAAATCTTAATTGCGTAAGCATAGAGTCTAAAGTCTGTTAGGAAGATCCATTCCATTAAACCAACGACTAAGAATAATCCGATTGTTAAGGTAACAGCGGTTAATAAAGACGCACCGACTTGTACCCATGACGCTTTCAAACCATAAGGGTTTTTAACATCTAAACCGGCATTAAATACAGGAGATGTACCAAATACAATGAGGAATGTTAATCCAGCGGCTGCAACTGCCCAATAAGCAATTGTATTAATTGAAGGTGCACTCCAATAAGTGGATTTAGTAATGATGGTCGGATTTAATAAGAACCATCTGAAAGCAAGTGCTACGAAAATCACTAAGGCTGCGCCTAATGTAATCTTTTGAGCAACTTTAACAGATTCTGGTTTAGCCATCGATGCTAACCAAGCACCAATGATGACAACAAATGTACCACCAATGATATAATGCATTGTCTTAGCTAATAAGCCTAATCCTGCTGCTTGACGGTCCATGAATACAGTGATATAGAATGCACCAAGTAGAGCAGATAACAATACAACCAATACTTTTAGCATCTTAAGATTGTGATTAGCAACAACGACTTGTTCAACTTCTTTTTCAGCAAACACTTTATTGAAGAATTTGACTTGAGTTAAGAGTAAGAATGCTGGGCAAATCATTAAGAATAAAGCCACTAATGAAATGGTTGTGAATACTTCCTTTAACCACCAAACTTGACCTGATTTGAGTTCAATACCATAAGAGGTTAATGAACCTAAATCCGCATGTTCAGCAAGTTGGAATGCGAATGCATCTGTGAAGAAATCAACAATCGCGTCACCAGTTTCTAATGACCAGTGATTTTGTGGGTGAGTTTCATCTGGTGTATAGATGATTCTTTGTCCACCGTCTCTGTCATACCATGTTGAAGCTTCTGCACTACCTTCATCGTCTCTACCTAAGAACTTAAGACCGACTGGGTCTTTGACGAAATCTTTGTATCGAACGGTTCCGTTAGCACTTGGTGTAACGTTATCGAAGAAGAATTGGTCCCAGTGAGCAGCGATTACGCCGGCGGAACGAGGTCCAAAGTAAGTTTCAGGGTCTGCAACACCAATGTATCTGAAGTCTGCGCCAACAGGTAATGCGGCTGCAATCTTACGATAACCGTTAGTTGCGAAGTCTGCTTCGTCAAATACGACTGCGTATGTGGATGAGAAACCACCCATAGAGTGACCACTAACGCCGATCATGCCATCTCCGTTAGCTGCCTTTAAAACGTAATCTTGATCATACATGTATTGAACCGCATCATACACTGAACGTGGGAAGAAGCTGAATGCAGCTGGGGTTTCCCAAGTGGAGTCACCATGGTCATACATATCGAATGCGAGGACAACAAATCCTCTTCTAGATAATTCAACAGCACCGATCATTTGCATTTCGGCATTATTGAGGTATCCATGGGTAAGAACAACGGCTGGTGCTGGGTTACTTGCATCGACACCTCTAGGCACATATAAATATCCTGAAAGTGTACCGCGGTCGGTTTCAAAACTGATCTTGTCAACTTTGACACTGAAGAATGAGTTTTGAACGGTTGAAGCGAAGAAACTTGATACTAACACAACAAGTAGTAGTATCACCAACCATTTGGTTGGTTTAGACAATCTCTTTAACATCTTTTCTCTCCCTTTTCTGTTTGATTATGTAATGTTTGCCCCTATAAAAATATAAAAAGAACGACACCTATAAAATCACAAATGTGAATTATGGCCTCCGCTCTCGTTCTCTAAGCGCTTACATTACGTTGTCAACGACATTATAACACCCAAAGAATAGACGTGTCAATAAGATGTTGTGATAATAAGTTTGAATATAGAAACAATGAGGGAAATCCCCTTGTAAGGGGAAAAAGTTTTCATGAATCTATAATCCAAAAAGGTGGTTTTCTATTGACAACACAAAACATAACCTTTATAATGAAAGTAGAATTTAAGCCGCAGAGTCCAAAGAGCAAAGTCTATAAAATGCATATTTTTTCGCGTTTTGATTTTGCTATTTCTTTTCTATAAGGGGGTGGTTTTATCGTATGTTAAACAATCAACGAATCATACCAGCGATTTCTAACCATCAAGAACTTAGGCTCTTCCTTCAAACCAATCTAACGTATGGGATTTTGATGAATTTCCAGTTGGCACAACTCCCAGACTTGGTCTTAGAGATGAAGAGTAAAGATAAGAAAGTCTTAATTCACTCCGAACTCATCAAAGGGTTAAGTTCAGACGAATTCGGTGCGATATATCTGATTCAATCCTTAAAGGTGGATGGCATTATTTCATCCAAACCAAAAGTGATTGAAGTGTGTAAAAAACGAAAAGTGATTGGGATCCTAAGGTTTTTCTTAAAAGATTCCATATCCTTAATTCAAAGTTTAGAGGTAGCCTCTAAAGTTAACCCAGACTACCTAGAAGTACTGCCTGCGCTTTGTATTGATGTGATCCCTGAAATCAAACAACAGATTCACTGCGATATCATGATGGGCGGATTAATCAGAAGTAAAGATCAAATTGCTGCGTGCTTGCTTGCAGGTGCAGTTGCCGTCACCACGTCTAACCCAAAGTTTTGGATCTAAAAACAAGTTAATATTTCAAATAGAGAATGAAGAGAAAAAAACGTATGTTATCATGCAACTTTTTTCTCTTTTTATATTTTTAGGAGGCCTTTTATGAAAGACTATGTTGTCATCGGATCCGGGATCATCGGATCTCTTATTACCCGAGAATTATCGAAATACCCAGTCTCCGTGATGGTCATTGACAAAGAAAATGACATCGCGAGTCACCAAACCATCGCCAATAGCGCGATCATCCACTCAGGACACGACCCAAAACCAGGGACGTTGAAAGCACGCCTGTGTGTCTTAGGTAATCAATTATATGATACCCTAGAACAGGAACTATCGATATCTTTATTAAGAACGGGTGCCTATGTGGTAGCTCATAACAATTTTGAAGAACAAATGCTCTTAGAATTGTTCGAACGCTCTAAAACCAACCAGGTGCCTGGTGCGTATTTTTTAAGTGGCGATGAAGCTAGAAAGATTGAACCAAGGCTATCAGAAACCATCACTAAAGTATTGTCACTGCCTTCAACAAAAGTCACGTTCCCTTGGGAGGTTGCGATCAACGCGATTTCCAATGCCATCAAAAATGGTGCGGAATTCAAACGTAATGCCCATGTGATTTCGGTTGAAAAACGAACAGATTTTTTCGTCCTACATCTAAAAGATGGCTCAACAATTGAAACGAAAAACGTCATCAACGCTTCAGGGGTGATGAGTGATATCATCGCTAAGATGATTGAAGAGGTACCCGAATTCGAAATTAAACCACGAAAAGGTGAGTATTTTGTACTTGACCGTAAAGCCGTTGGCTTATTCAATCATGTCATATATCCACTGCCAACCAAAGCGGGTAAAGGTGTTCTGATTGTCCCTCAAACCCACGGGAATATCCTCTTAGGACCAACCTCCTATGAGGTGAATGATCGTGAAGATGAATCAACCTCGAGAGATGGCATGAAATATATCAAAGAACAACTTAAATCGTTATCCACTCTAATCCCATTTGATATGATCATTAGAAACTTTGCGGGTGTTCGCGCAAGTTCAACCTATGATGATTTCTATATTCAAGAATCGAAAGTTCAAAAAGGATTCTTCCATGTAGCAGGGATCGACTCACCAGGGTTAACCGCTGCGCCAGCGATTGCGAAATACTTAGTCGAAGAAGTCATTCGAATCCATCTTGAGAAGAAACAGAATTTTGACCCAATCCATAAACCAATCCCGTTGTTTCATACCTTATCAGAAGAGAACAAACAAATTGAGATTCAAAAATATCCAAAACATGGACACCTAGTATGTAAGTGCGAAAAAATCACAGAACAAGACATCATTAATGCGATTCATTCAACTACAGGTAATGACACCATCAAAGGGATTAAAAAGCGCGCACGTGCAGGTGCGGGGTTGTGTCAAGGTGGGTACTGTGAATCTGAGGTATTAAAGATTATTTCAAGAGAAACCAACCAAAAACCAAGTGAAATTAACTATTATGGATTAAATACACCAATCCTTGTAAAGGAGACAAAAACCAAATGAAGACAGACCTCACCATCATCGGCGGCGGTGCGGCAGGACTTGCTGCGGCACTATCTGCCATCGATCCCAATTTAAACATCCTAATCATTGAAAGAGAACCTCGACTTGGGGGGATTTTAAATCAATGTATCCATAATGGTTTTGGTTTACACATGTTTCAAGAAGAACTCACCGGTCCAGAATACGCGACACGTTTTATCGAATCTTTAAAAGATAAACACATCGATATTTTACTTGGCACAACTGTCATTGATATCATAAAAAAAACCAATTTTGAAATCACCTTAACGAGTGAAAAAGATGGCTATCGTCATTTAACATCTAAAGCCGTGATCATCGCCTCCGGTTGTTATGAAAGAACCCGTGGTGCGGTTCAAATCCCCGGTGAAAGACCTAAAGGGATTATGCCAGCCGGTAGTGCACAGCGGTATCTAAACATGGAAGGTTATTTAGTAGGCAAAAGAGTCTTTATTTTAGGTAGTGGCGATATTGGTTTAATCATGGCTAGACGTATGACCCTTGAAGGGGCTAAAGTCTTAGGCGTAGCAGAACTCATGCCTTATTCAAATGGGTTAACGAGAAATATCGTCCAGTGCTTAAATGACTTTGATATCCCATTGTACTTATCACATACAGTCACTGACATCAAAGGAAAAGATGTCTTAGAACAAATCACGATTCAACAAGTCGATGATCGTTTTGAACCAATCTCAGGTACAGAAAAAGTCTTTGACGTGGATACACTGTTATTATCGATTGGACTGATTCCGGATGTCGGACTGTTTGATTCCTTACAAATGAAGAAAAGCCCAGTGACCAAAAGCGCGATTGTTGATCAAACCTTAATGACCAATGTCGATGGACTATTTGTGTGCGGTAATGCCTTACATGTCCATGACCTTGTCGACTGGGTATCCAAAGAAGGCGAAAAAGCGGGGAAGTATGCGAAAACGTTTCTACTAGATAAAAAAGTTAAAGAAAAAGACTTAAAAGTTGTATCCGCAGGATCCAATATACGCTATGTCGTCCCGCATCTGATTGATCATAACAACATCACTGAGCCTATCCAATGTTCATTTAGAGTGACTAAAAAGATGGCTCAAGGGATTTTCAAAGTAACTCAAAACAATCAGGTAATTCTACAAAAGAAAGCGAAACACATCGCTCCAGCAGAAATGGAAAATATTGTTATCAAAAAAG
This sequence comes from uncultured Paracholeplasma sp., assembly GCA_964641335.1. GTDB lineage: Bacteria > Bacillota_I > Bacilli_A > Acholeplasmatales > UBA5453 > Paracholeplasma. The sequence continues at coordinate 1,269 of CAZXLG010000077.1, read as the reverse complement.
AGGATTTAATATCCAATGACCCAATAGAAATTAGTTTGGAGGAAGTACTATGAAAGAACTCACCTGTATCGTCTGCCCCGTGGGGTGTCATTTAACGGTCGATGAATCGATGAAAGTATTTGGTAACCGCTGTCCTAGAGGTGAAAAATACGCGATTGTTGAAATGACCAATCCGAAAAGAATGATCACCACCACCGTAAAAACCAGTTTTGAATCCTGTCCAAGATTATCAGTTAAAACAAAAGAACCCGTCCCTAAAGAAATGATGTTTCAAATTTTATCTATATTAGAGGATGTAGTCGTTTCAAAACATGTTAAAATAGGAGATGTAATAGTCGCTAATATCAACGCTACAGGCGTGGATATCATCGCGACAAAAACCATTCAAAATGAAGGGGTAAACCTATGAAATACATTCTTTCAATCGACCAAGGTACCACGAGTACGAGAGCCATCATCTTTGACCACGATTCTAATATCATCGCAATGGCGAGCGAAGAAATTACCCAAATCTATCCACATCCAGGGTGGGTAGAACACAACCCTAATCAAATTTGGGTATCGGTGTTAGCCGTTATGGCACGTGTATTACTTGAAGCCAATTTAAAACCTGAAGACATCGCCGCTGTGGGGATTACGAACCAACGTGAAACCACCATTGTTTGGGACAAAATCACTGGTCAACCAATCCATAACGCGATTGTTTGGCAATCCCGTCAAACCTCTTTAATTTGTGACGAACTCAACCAAAAAGGGTATGGACCACTATTTAAATCTAAAACGGGTTTATTGATTGATGCCTATTTTTCAGGTACCAAAGTTAAATGGATTTTAGACAATGTCCCTCACGCAAAAGAAAAAGCCCACAATGGCGAATTACTATTTGGTACGATTGATACCTGGTTAGTCTACAAAATGACTGGTGAAACTGTGCATGTCACAGACTACACCAACGCCTCAAGAACGTTATTATATAACATTCATGATCTCAAATGGGATCAAGAAATTTTAGATATTTTAGGGATCCCTAAATCGATGTTACCGAAAGTGAAATCCAGTTCTGAAATCTATGGATACTCAACACCTCACCATTTCTTTGGTGTGAAAGTACCGATTGCAGGTATTGCTGGTGACCAACAAGCAGCCCTATTTGGTCAAAACTGTTTTGAAAAAGGGATGGTTAAAAATACCTATGGTACAGGCTGTTTCATGCTCATGAATACAGGCGAAAAACCAATTATCTCTGACCACGGCTTACTCACCACCATC
>CAZXLG010000076.1:0-7120 GCA_964641335.1 uncultured Paracholeplasma sp. | reverse complement strand
ACCATGGCTCTCGCAATCGTTAAGAGTTGTTTTTGACCCGATGAAATACCCGATTCTTCGGTCATGACATGGTCATAACCCCCTGGAAGGGATTCGATGAAGTGATCGATATTGGCTAAGATTGCGGCTTGCTTAACTTCTTCTTTGGTTGCTTTTGGATTACCATAACGTAAATTATCATAAATCGTTCCTGTGAATAACCAAGCATCTTGTAAAACCATACCAAATTGATGGTGAACAGCTTCACGGCTTAGGCTATGGATGGATTGTCCGTCGATGATGATATCCCCGTCATTAATTTCATAGAACTTCATTAAGAGGTTAACCAAGGTGGTTTTACCCGCACCAGTTGGACCGACAATCGCGACTTTTTGACCCGATTTCGCACTTAAATTAAAATCTTTGATGATGACACGTTCAGGGGTGTAACCGAACTTCACATGCTTAAATTCAATATTACCAGCTTTATTGGTAATCTCTTTAGAAAGATTAGCTTCATTGGCCATTTCTTTTTCATCCAAGAAATCAAAGACTCTTTCTGCAGCTGCAGCGGCACTTTGAAGTTGTGTTAAGGATTGCGCGATTTGGTCCATTGGGTTCGTGAAACGGCGGTTATATTGAATCATCGATAAAATATATCCGACTTTGAGTTGTCTGGTTGCGGCGAGATAACCCCCGTATACCGCGACAGCAATATACGATAAGTTCCCAATGAAGCCCATCACGGGCATCATTAAACCAGACAAGAATTGCGATTTATATGCGCTTGATTCCAAGCCTTCATTGTTGGTATTGAATTCATCTTCAACATTTTGTTTCGCATTGAATACTTTGATAAGTTGATGTCCACTGTAGACTTCTTCAATGTGTCCATTGAGGTCACCTAAAGTCTTTTGTTGAGCTCTAAAGTATTTTCTAGCATTGCCCATGATGACTTTAATGGCGAGAATGGAGAGTGGGACTAATGCCAAAGTGACTAATGTGAGTTGCCATGAGATGGTTAACATCATGATGAGAATCCCAATCATGGAGGTGATGGAAGTAATCATCGCAGTTACAGCTTGGTTTAAAGAGTTACTAATGGTATCGATATCGTTTGTAACGACCGAAAGAATGTCACCATAACTTCTTGAATCGAAATACGATAGTGGCATACGGTTAATCTTTTGAGAAATATCGTTTCTTAAGGATTGATTTAAACGTTGCGTTACTTTGGTTAATAAGAACGATTGAGCGATGTTAAATACATAACTTAATACATAAATACCAATCAAAATGAATCCTAAACGGTTTAAGGCTACGAAGTCAATATCTGTAAGGAAACTACCTGGACCAGCCATAGTAACACCCGCGCTGACCAAGTTAATCATGTCACCAATTAAGCGAGGACCAAAGATATTAAATACTGTGGATACCGCTGCGAGGGCTAGTGAGATGAGGATTGGACCATAGAATGGTTTAAGATGACTGATGAGTTTCTTCATCGCTAATTTAAAGTTTTTTGGTTTTTGTACCATGAAACGGGACATATTGCCTGGACCATGTCCCCCACCACCCATGCCCGGGTTTGTCTTTTGATTAGAGGCTTGCATTTTCTAATTCCTCCTTCGACAATTGTGAATAAGCCATTTCTTGATAGACTTTATTGTCTTTGAGTAATGATTTGTGTGAACCAATACCAACAGCACGACCTTGATCTAATACGATGATTTGATCGGCATTCATGATGGTACCGATACGTTGTGCCACAATGAAGTTAATGGCATCTTTGGTTTGTTTCTTTAATTCACTTCTCAATTTACGGTCAGTTTGGTAGTCAAGTGCACTGAAGGAATCATCAAAAATATAAATCTTTGGTTTCTTGATAATGGCTCTTGCGATACATAGACGTTGTCTTTGACCCCCAGAGAAGTTCTTCCCGCCTTGGGATACGGATGATTTTAAACCATCTTCTTTTTCCATGACAAAGTCATAGGCTTGAGCGGTCTTGAGGGCTTGAACCATCTCTTCTTCCGTTGCATCTGGTTTACCAATTCTTAAGTTAGAAGCGATGTCTCCTGAGAAGAGTAATCCTTTTTGAGGGATATAACCAATGTTTTCTAATAAGTCGGATTGCTTAACATCACGGATGTCAACGCCATTGATTTCAATCGAACCACTCGATACATCATAAAATCTCGGAATGAGGTTAATGATGGTCGATTTACCACTACCAGTAGAACCGATGAAAGCGACAGTTTGACCTGCTTTAGCTGTAAAAGAAATGTTTTCAAGAACACATTCTTTGGCTCCTGGGTATTTGAAACATACATTATTGAATTTCACTTCAACAGCGTCAGTTTGAGGAATCGATTTTGGATTTTCAGGGTCTTTAATCTTTGGTGTAGTATTTAGTACTTCATAAATACGTCTACCAGAAACAGCTCCTCTAGGCACCATAATGAATAGCATTGTTAAGGTCATGAATGCGAATAGGATACGAATACCATAAATTGAGAATTGCGATTGAATAGCAATCCCTTCAAGTGGGTTTGCACCTAAGGCTTGATCTTGAATCATAATCGCAGCAATCCATGTGACGGCTAAAGAAACACCATTCATGACAAGCATCATCCCTGGCATCATCAATTGCATCGCACGGTTCACATAAAGATTCATGCGTGTGAGATTATTGTTAACCTTTTTAAACTTCGAGTGTTCATACCCTTCAGCATTGTGTGCTCTAACCACTCTTAACCCGATTAAGTTTTCACGGGTGACTTGGTTTAGATCGTCAGTTAATGTTTGAACCTTTGAGAATAATGGCGTAACAAAGATGAAAATAGCCGAAATCATCACTACGATAACCAATATCGCAATCGCGATTGGCATTGAAAGTGTTAAGTCAATATCGACAATCTTCATGATCGCACGAATCGCCATAATGGGTGCAGTAAAGGCGAGTCTTAATAAAACGATGACAACCATTTGAACTTGCGTGATATCATTGGTTGAACGGGTAATCAATGAACTGGTTTGGAACTGATTGATCTCTTCAAGTGAAAAATCATGAATACGATCATAAAGTTGTTTTCTTAAATGTTTGACAAAGTTCGCACCAATTCTTGCCGAGATATAATACACGATGATTGTGATTAAAATCGATAAGAACGATAAACCAAGCATTTCTAAGCCTTGTTCAAGGATCGCCTGAGTTTGAGATACCCCTGTCGCGTTCGCAAGACCGACTAAGGTAATGATTTCTCTCATGTAATCGATGAGTTGTAAATCGAATTCTACTTGTATTAAGGTTAATCCTAAAATTAACAAGATAAGTGGGTAATACCACCATTTAAAGTACTTGAATAATTTAAACATAATTATCTCCTTACAGTATAGTTGAGTCATCAACTGTGTCTATTATACGCGTTTATAGTTGAGCGGTCAACTATTTTGTTTTATGTGATTTATCCCAAAAAAAAATCACCCTTTTGGGATGATTATTTGTTTTGTTGGATGATTTCAAATCCAATATATACACCGTAAAGCCCAGCCAAACTGGTTATAGCGCCAGCGATGATATCTGCATACACTGCAAATGCTTCAGCCGCTTGGAATCCTGTGAATAAAATACTCAAGATCAACGCGAATGCGATGGTGTATAAAACGTACTTAATCTTGTCCATATGGTGTTTTTTAACCACAAACACAATGTCTTTTGGTGTTTTATAGTAAAAATATAAAAAGACGCCTAAAATAAGTAGAAATATGACCAGTTCCCCAATGAACACAGGTAAATTGCGTTCTACGAAGGCGACCAAAATATTATCTAACCCATAGAAAAAGAAAAAACCGAAAACCCCTAATTGTAAAACAATGCTTCTTTTATATGCATGCACAGCTAACACCTCATGGCTATTTTATCACATGAAACGTTTTTTTAATATCCTAAAATGAATTATGGTATACTAAAAGAAAAGAGAGTGATACCATGAGCAATGCAGTTTACGCAGGGTCCTTTGACCCAATAACCCTTGGTCACCTTGACATTATGTTAAGAGCCGCTAAGCAATTTGAAACCTTATATATACTCGTCACAGAAAATAGTGAAAAGCATCCGATGTTCACTCCTGAAGAACGTGTGGAAATGATTAAAAAAGTGACTGCCCAAGTACCTAATATTTATGTAACAAAAACCAATGACTTGGTCGTCAGATTCGCAGAAAAAAACAAAGTCACGACACTGATTCGTGGGTTACGCAATATGAAAGACTTTGAAAACGAGATTGCGTTATACCATTTTAACCGTAATTTAAATCCAAATATTGAAACAGTGATTTTATTCCCATCCTATAAACATACCTACGTTTCTTCATCAGCCATTAAAGAACTTGTAGCCTATAATGCCGATATATCGATGTATGTACCAAATGAAATACTTCCAGAAATTGTTCAAGGGATAAAAAAAGCACTAAAGCAAGTTTAGCTTTAATGCTGCTTGATATAACCCATCTTCATCAATTCGTGGTGCGATTAACGTCGCACTTTTTTTTAATGCTTCACTACGGGTATTCCCCATAGCTACGCCTATATCGGCTGTTTGAATCATCTCGACATCATTTTCACCATCGCCAAACGCGATGACTTTATCGACACCCAACAACGGTTTTAAATGGGTGATGGCATCCCCTTTGGAAACCTCAGGGTGAACGATATCTGCCCCATCTTTGTGCCAATTGAATATTCTTAAGTGACTGAATTTTTGTTTGAATTTATCTACCAATGCACGATTATCCGAAAATAACCAGATTTGATAAATGGGTTCTTCTAAATAAAACGTTGGATTGACTTCCGGCATGGCCATAGAGAAGTCTCTGAGCGCTTCTCTGACTGATTCATTGTTCATGGTTACGGTATGTTTATCTCGACCAATGAATCCAATGCCTGTGTTAATACTATTAGCATACTTTAATACGGCTTCACAATCTTTTGGGTCAATCGGTCTGCCATAGACAAACTCATTATTAATATAAGCGACTGCCCCATTGATGACGATTTTTACTTGAAAAAAATCTTTGAGCTCTGAAATCGCCCCTAATTGTTCTAAACTTCGACCGGTTGCGAGGCCTAATATATAACGATCATCTTTCGATAAAGTCTCGATTAAATAACGTGTAGATTTGTGGATGACTTGTTGTTCATTATCAAACATTGTCCCGTCCACATCAAAAAATAAAGCTGTCTTCATAAATATCACCTGCATCATTTTACCATTATTTTATGCATTAGACTATGAATTTAAGTTCATTTCATGTAAAATGTATTTAAACTACTGCGATATCCTGCAAAGGAGGATTTTAATATGAGTAAAAACACGCTGCTCAAAGACGGCGAAATTGGCATTTTTGCCTTAGGCGGTCTCGGCGAGGTCGGTAAAAACACGTATGTGTATGAAATTGAAGATAAAATATTTGTGGTGGATGCGGGGATTTTATTCCCAGATGATTCCCTACTTGGCATAGACTATGTCATTCCTGATTATCAATATTTAGTTGAAAATCAAGACCGTATTGTGGGATTATTCATCACCCACGGACATGAAGACCACATCGGTGGAATTCCTTATTTATTGAAACAGGTCAAAATACCTAAAGTGTACGCTGCTGGCATCGCTGTAGATTTTATTGAACACAAAATATTGGAACACAAAGACGTTAAACCCCCAACCATCATTGAATTTAAGTCACACCATACTTATACATTTGGTAACACCGAAATGTCATTCATCCGTTTGAATCACTCAATTCCTGATATGTTTGGGATTGTATTTAGAACCAAACAAGGCATCTTATTCCATACCGGGGATTTTAAGATTGACTATACCCCAGTCGGTCCGGCTGCTGAATATGAAAAGCTCGCTGCGATTGGTAATGAAGGCGTATTGTGTCTTCTATCTGATTCTACAAACGCAGAACGTGATGGCTTAACCCCATCAGAACGCACTGTAGGAAACGCAATTAACGAAATATTCTCCAAATTAACAGGGCGTATCATCATCGCGACTTTCGCATCCAACATGTATCGTATGCAACAAATCGTTGAAGCATCCTATAAGAACAACCGTAAATTGGCTGTCTTTGGTAGATCTATGGAAAGAGCCATGGAAATCGGACAACAAACCGGGTATATTAAAGCACCTAAAGGTGTGATTGTATCCGCGGATGAAATCAACGACTTTAAAGCCAATGAAGTAACGATTCTCTGCACTGGCTCTCAAGGGGAACCTTTAGCCGCTCTATCGAGAATTGCGAACGGCACACACCGTCAAATCAAAACCCAACCAGGGGATACAGTTATCTTCTCAAGTTCACCAATTCCTGGTAACCAAGAATCTGTCAATAGAACCATTGATCAATTGTATAGACGTGAAGTTTCAGTTATCGTGAATGGTCCGGTTGCCGATACCCATACCTCAGGACATGGTAATCAACCTGACTTAAAATTGATGTTATCCTTAATTAGACCTAAATATTTCATTCCTATGCACGGTGAACACCGTATGCTTAAACACCATAAGGAACTTGCCGTTCAACTCGGTGTTGAACCAAACAATGTTTTGATTATGGATAATGGCGATGTAGCAGCATTAGACAACACTCAAATCCGTTATGCTGGTAGAGTTCAAGCTGGCGATATTTATATTGATGGTACAGGTATTGGTGATATTGGTAGTGCCATCATCAAAGAGCGTAAAGCGTTATCTGAAGATGGACTATTATCGATTGTTTTAACCATTGACCCAGTCAACCGTAAACTGCTCACCGAACCAACAGTCATTTCTCGTGGTTTCATTTACATGAAAGGCAACGAAGAAATCACCAATGGTATCGCACAAAAAGCGAAGGAAGTCTTAACGACTGAATTTGCGAGAAAACAATTTACAGAAACCTTATTGAAACAATCTTTAGTAGAAAATGTGACTGAATATGTCAAGAACCTCACACAACGTAAACCGATGTTGATTCCAATCATCATGTCACTAACTCAAAAACCTGCAGCAGAATAAAAGAAAAAGGGCCCCGGCCCTTTTATTTTTTTGCTGTTACAACATAGGTGATATCTTGTTTTAAATCAAAGGAGT
>CAZXLG010000075.1:0-7149 GCA_964641335.1 uncultured Paracholeplasma sp. | reverse complement strand
CAACCGAAAAGTCCTTAAAACAATTATCGAGTCATTTAGAAACTAAAAATATCCCACTCTATCTTGAATTCATGGCTTCTGAAGCGTACACCAAATCTGATTTAAATTTGGATAAGGATGTTTCAAAAAACATATTCCATGACCCTGTCTATCGGTATACTTACGATGAAGCGACCAATTTAGCGAATCGTGACACTACAATTCGCTACATGTTAAATATCCGTACTCAACAAAAGGTGATGAATCAAGTCATTCGTACAACCAATCGAATAGATACCAACATCGGACTATCTGATTTTGGTGCACAAATCGCTTCAAACCTACAAAAAGGCGCGATTCTCTTTAGAAATGAATATGTTGATGAACAAGTTGCTTTACTTGAATCGATGAACGATCAAGCCATTCAATTGCGTAATCCGAATTTATACGCATTGAATTATGCTGACAACATCTTGGATTTAAGTGTAGTAGGTACACTACATAAGATTGTAGATTATGATATTCCATTCATTCAATTAGTGCTGAATGGTTACTTCAATTATGCAGGTCCAGCCTTTAACACCTATGATCAAAAAACCATTCAGTGGCACATGTTAAAAGCCATTGAAACAGGAGCCAATGTACAGTGGCAATTTACTGAAAAGAACACAGTTGAACTCGTAAAAACAGAGTATAACTACCTTTATTCAACCTATTATGCCTACTGGTTAAATGACGTGGAAACCGTTAATAATACCCTAGAATCGTTAGGTATTATGAACAAACAAATCGTGAATCACCGCGTGTTAAACCCACAAGGGTCCCTGGTTGAGGTCACTTACACAGGCAACCTAAAAATTCAAATCAATTATGAAACAGAAAGCTTTGTGGTGGTATCATGAAACCAAAACAATTAAAGTATTATGATACTGAAGGTTTAAAAGTAGCTAAAGTCAAAGCTGAACAAGCCATCACTCGACTCAAACAACACACAGCACATTTAGAATCGATGATTCAAAACTGGATGTCTTTGGATGAAAAGAAATACATCCGAAAAATCGTTTCAGCAGCGAACAAAATTCAACAAAATAAGATTAGACTCACACGACTAGAAGAACGTTTAAAAGCGATTGATGCGAAAACATTGGTTAAAGAAACACCGTATCAACAATTTAGACAATGGTTTTCGAATATACCTTATCGCAAACAAAAGTACATTTGGGGTATTCTATTTACAGTACCTTGGATGATTGGTATGGCTTTGTTCTTTATTCCATCGTTCATTAAATCAATTTGGTGGAGTTTCAACAATGTTGTACCAACTTCAGATGGCCTAACAGTCACCTTTAATGGCATCCAAAACTACATTGAATTATTCAAGAGTTATGTCATTGATGGGAATAACGTATTCTCCGTTCAACTTTATTTATTCATTCAGAACCTCATCATCGACTTACCAATCATCTTAATCTTCAGTATCTTAATCGCGACCTTCTTGAACAAACCATTTAAGGGTCACAAGATTGTAAAAGCCATTTTCTTCATCCCAGTCATCTATAACTTTACGTTGATTTCCGATACCTTATCTAAAGGGTTTGGACAATATATTGACGCCTCCACCGGGGCAGACCAAATGTTTGTTCAACAATTATCAGCGTTCTTCTTAGAAATTGGGATTGGTAATAGCTTGATGGAAATCGTATTAAGCGCAGTCGATCGTATCTTTATGATTGTCAATCTATCGGGCATTCAAATTCTCATCTTCATCGCAGCCATACAAGCGATTCCAAATCAACTGTATGAAGCAGCGAAGATGGAAGGGGCAACAAAGTATGAAATCTTCTGGAAGATTACCATCGCAATGATCACCCCACTCATCTTGACGGCAGCTGTATTTACCGTCGTCGATAGTTTCACCAGAGCACCGATTTATCGTTTCTTAGATTACGCGATGACCCAAAACCGTTATGGTTTAGCCGCGACAATATCAGTCAGCTACTTTGTTATTAACGTCGTCATCATCGGGGCAGTATTCTTAGCAATGAAAGGCAGGGTATTCTATTATGACGAGAGAAAATAAAACCCGCTTTCTGAATCAAGCTTTTGATAAACTCAAGAAAGAATCGATGAAAGTTTACGATAAGCGATTATCAACCTCCTATAAACGCACCATGACCGCTGAAAGCATCTTAGGCTGGTTAGCCCTCATGGTCAAGTATTTCCTACTTTATGGGCTGGCTTTCATCATCTTATACCCACTGATTCAACAAATCGCGATCGCATTAAGAGCCCCAGAAGATATCAATAACCCACTCGTGTTATGGATACCTGAAACGTTCTCATTGCTCAACTTTAAGATTTCGACGATTGTTCTAGACTATTGGAACGCACTTAAGAATTCCATTATGTTGTCTGGAATCGTCACCATTTTACAGTTACTATGTACCGCACTTGCCGGATATGCTTTCGCAAGACTCAAGTTTAAAGGTCAAAACATTTTATTTGGTTTGGTACTCGCTACCATCATTGTGGCACCAAGTACCATCGAATTGCCACTAAAGATGACTTTGATGAACTTTTTAGGCACAGGACATTCTTTATTAGGCACACCCCTCATCCTGTACATTTTCGCCGCGACGGGCATGGGGATCAAATCGGGGATTTTCATCTATCTATTCAGACAATTCTTTAGAGGTATACCAGAAGAATTAGAGGAAGCTGCCCATGTGGATGGCGCGAATCCAATTCAAGTATTCTTCAAAGTTATGTTGCCAAATGCACGTGGTGCGATGGTGCTTGTCGGCATCCTCACCTTCGTGTGGCAATGGAATGACGCTTATTTCACAGCAAACTTCGTATCCAAAATCAATAGCGATTTCGCGACCCTTACGACCAAAATGATGTCGATTCGTAATGCCATTCAGGGGGCTATTCAACAAGCAGGGGTATGGCAGTTATTTGACCAAGATGTGACACAAAATCCACTATTTACATCCATGGTCCTAAACACCAGTGCGATGCTAGCGATGATTCCGTTATTAGTATTCTATTTATTAGTACAGAAAATTTTATTCACTGAAGGTATCGAAAGAAGTGGCCTAGTCGGCTAATTAAAAAATATAAGGGAGAATAAACATGAAAAAGTTATTTGCTTTACTAACATTTGTTGTATTAGCGGTGGCTTTGGTCGGTTGTAATGGCGGCAACAAACCGAATCCGAATCCAAACCCTAATCCAAATCCAGAACCAGAACCAGAAAAAACCTATGATTTAGGTGGTATTGATTTTGTCATCATGTGTGACTTAGCAGCAAAATGTGACCCTCGTAGTGCAACCTACGAACGTCTATTTAAAGATGAAAAAGTCGCTAAGATTACCGCTGTAGAAAAGAAATACAATGTCAAAGTGGTGTTCGAAAACTACCCGACCAATGCTTCATGGGGTGGTGCGAGAGAACGTTATATCATTGAAGAATCGGCATTAAAGACACAATCCGTTCACGTCTATGAAATCATTTCAACCTCGATTCCTAACTTGGCTCAACAAGGGGCTATCGTGGCGTTAGATGATTATATCGATGCCTTCGGTTCAGACCTATTCTGGCCTGAAAAGAAAGCATACGGCGAAGTGAAGGGTAAACACTATGGTTATGATGACCAATACCCAATCGCAGACAAAGGTTTGTATTACAACATCGATTTATTAGCGAGAGTTTTAGGTGAATCCCGTAAAAATGAACCGGCTCAACTATGGGCAGCAGGTAATTGGAACTGGACAACTTTCAACGTTTTAGCAAATGAATTAAAATCCAAACTCGACCACACCAGAACCGATGAAAACGGTGGTGCACAATATGTGTTTGGTGGAAGAACCTATAACTGGGCTTATGGCTTCATTGGTGCGAACGGCGGACAACTCGTTGACGCTGAATTTAAGACACACTTAACAAGCCAACCTGTATTAGATACCTTAGAATACCTATCTGGTTTATACGCTGTTGAGGGTATGTGGATAGATGATGCTAGTTTATCTAACACGTCTCAACCACAATTCACCGCAGGCAACGTTGTATTCCAAGATGGTGAATCTTGGCATATCAACGCTTCTAACAAATGGGGTAACGCCACCTTTAATATCGATTATGTACCTTACCCAGTCGGTCCAAACGTAGGATCCGATATGACGAAGTACAAACTTTTACAAGTAGGCGGTAAATCGACACACGTCATTTCCTCATCCTTCTCGAAAGCCGATGTGCCACCTGGTTATGAAGATTTGATGATTCACGATGAAATCATCTTTAAGATATGGGCAGATATGCAATACTTCCCAGAAACTCTTGAAGCCATTCAAGACGACTTCTATAACGTCCGTTTATTACCGAACTACACCACCGAATTATCTCGTAACATTCACTTAGATTTAATCGATATCACACAACCGGATTATTTCTATAGCGTGATGGAATCTCAAGCTCAAACCGATACATCCTTTATGATCATGGTTCAACAAGCCGTTCGTCAAGCCGAAGTTCGTTCAATCATGACATCCACCGAAGCCAACTTACAAGCGATTCTTCAAGAACGCTTTAACTTAGGCGAAGGTTATTACAATTAATCAATAACAAGAAAGCGTCAAAGTACACGCTTTGACGCTTACCTTTGTGTTTAAACAAAAAGAGGTCAACATGAAAAAAGTCGTTTTTATGGGTGATTCGATCACCGCAGGTTTTAAATTACTCAATCAATATCCCAACGTGAAAAATATGGGGATTGGTGGATACAAATCCACTGAACTCATTCCATTGGTGAAAGAATTACGTCTCGAACAACCTGACGTCTTGTTCCTCATGATTGGAATCAATGATTTCTTATGTAACAAACGCTATTGGCCACATGGGTATACCATCCCATTTGATAAAACGTATGATGTTTTATTGGACTTAATCACCACCAATTTACCGAGAACCAAAGTGTATCTATCCTCCATCTTACCGATGAATGGTAGACCAGAAGGTATGTTAGTTGTCGAAAATATCGTTAAGTTCAATCAAGAAATTGATGTCATCAATCAATTCATCCATCAAAAATCCAAAGCTTATAAATGTCAGTATTTGGATTTAAATACGCTCTTTAAAGAAAATGGGTTATTGAAACAATCCTATACCATCGATGGCATTCATCTATCCGAAGAAGGCTATCACGTTTACTTAAACTACTTAAAAACCATTGAACCAACACTCTTTGTTTAAAGACAAAAGTAAGGAGAAACTATGAAAAAAATAACCACACTGTTCGTATTTCTATCCCTATTGGTAGGCTTAATCGGCTGTCAACAAAACAATACCCCTGATCCTAATCCAAACCCAAATCCGGATGATGAAAAATACTTAAACGATAAAATCGCACCTATTCTATCCTTTTCAGATTCTTCTAAACGTAATGTTTCTGTCGCTCAAAATGGGGAAATCAACCTCATTGATGGTCTCAAAGCGTTAGATAATCTCGAAGGCGATATCAGCTCTAAAATCCAATATGATTTAGTGGATTTTGATATTACAACCCCAGGCACTTACGAAGTGATTTTCTACGTCACTGACCGTGCAGGGAATGCTTCTAATTTCATTTCTAAATATATTACCGTCACCCCGGTATATACCATCGTGACGAGACATCCAATTTATACCGAAGCCATCATCAATGAATCAGGCGCACCGATACCACCATCCTGTTTTCAAGGCGCATACTATCATAAAGTATTCTCCTCGAAAGATTATTGGACAGGCATTGAAGCAGAAGTTACATTGCCAATGCCAGACATCAATCGTTATGAAACGACCTATAACGATTCTTTAGACATCGATCCCAATGCCCGTAACTTAGATAATCCATCGGTTTACATGGGTGGACATGCGATGACTGAATCCGATGTCGGTTTATCCTTGAAGACATCTCTGTTTAAAAATACCTCAGGCGTTGAAGCCATTTCTGTTGGTTCATACGCGTTTAGACCTTTCTGGCGTTACATTACCACACATAGCTATGATGCAGGAAGCTATGACCGTCCAAATGGTCGTTTCTACAGTGTCTCTTGTTCGGGCAGTGGAACAACCAAAAACTGTATCGCTAACTGGGATTTTGAAGATACCCAATATTACTATTTACCAGGCGATAAAGTAAGAATGATCATCTATTCACCAAAACCAAACTGGTTACAACTTCAAATCGAACTCGTTGAAGCCTCTACACTACCTTACTCTGTAGGTGTGAGAACATTCAACGGTTGGAAACAACCAGAATCCTTTATTTCCCCAATTTTCCCAAGTTCAGGTCATGGGGATATGAAAGCAGAATTCAAGCGCGTTAACGCGATTGACCAAGTGGCAAACGAAGGCAAACCAGCCAAAGAATCCACGACCATCGTTCGTGACGCAATCTGGCATAACACCTATCTATACCGTAAAATCGACGGTGTTCAATACCGCGTACCGATGAATTTAAACCGCGCAGCCGTGATGAATTGTCCTTTACCAAGCCAATTTCAATCCTCGGGTATCGATCTTTTAACTGGTGGCGAAACAGTAAGCATTTACGCAGCAGATGTCCCAACCCTAGCCTTACCAAACTTTGATTTATATCGTAAAGAAGAATAGAGGTCTCTATGAAAAAAATCGCAGTATTACCCTTAGATGAAAGACCATGTAACTACCGATTTAACCAACTACTCGTTAAAGAAACCCCCTATGAAGTCATCTCTCCGGAGTTATCGATTCTAGGAGATAAGAAACAAAAAGGGAACTTGGATGCGATCGCATCTTGGTTAATGGAGATTGCTTCTAAAGTAGATGGCATTGTTTGTGCTGTAGATACCCTTGTGTATGGTGGTATTGTACCGTCACGTTTACACCATGACGATACCCAAACGCTCTTAAATCGTCTATCTCTATTAAGAACCATCAAGAAAGCTTATCCAAACGTTAAAATCTACGCGTATAACCTCATCATGCGTAACCCACAATATTCCAGTGCTGAAGAAGAACCTGATTATTATGAGTACTGTGGTCGTGAAATTCATTTATATGGGGTTTACGAACACAAAGCATCCCTGGGCATTTTGACGGATTCTGAATTAAAGCAATTCAATACAATCAAAGAAACCATCGATCAAGCC